>CALBSG010000046.1 GCA_937927675.1 uncultured Paracoccaceae bacterium
GAACTCACGACCCTAACCTTGGCAAGGTTATGCTCTACCCCTGAGCTACGCCCGCGTACCTGCCGGATGGCGGTGAAATAGGGGATGCCACGGGCGGCTGCAAGAGGAAAAATGCCCGCCCGCGCATGATTTATGCCGCGATCCTTCCGCGCACGGTTTCGGCAGCTGCAACCAGCGCCGCGGCGATGAAATCCAGTTCGTCCTCGGTCAGGCGCGTTGGCAGGCGCACATCGCAAGCCCGCATCAACATGGCACGGGTCTGCGGCAGATCAGTTCCGCCGAAAGACTCCGGGCCAAGGAATTCCCAATTCCAAAAGGCGCGCGCATTGTTCTCTGACAGGCCAAAAACCTGTACCGAAACGCCGCGCTTTTTCGCCTCGGTCTGAAAGGCCAGCGCTTGGGCGTCAGACCAGTCGCCGCAGAGGTTGAATTGAATGGAATCGGGGGCGCGTTCTTCGGGCGGCAGGGCCGGGGGAACCGTCAGATGCGAGGAGGTGTTCAGCGTCGCCGCCACCCGGTCATGCCCCGTGCGGCCCTTTTCCACGCGGCTTGCCACCAAGGGAAGCTGCGGGCGGATCACGGCGGCAGAGAGGTTTTGCATCCGCATGTTGTAGAGCGGCAATTTGTTTTGCCACAGCATATAGCTGTTTTGCATGCCGGGATGCTTTTTCCAGTTTGATTCGTAGGCCCCCGACATGATGACGCAGCGGGCGGCGATTTCGGGGTCATCGGTGATAAGGATGCCGCCTTCGCCCGCATTCACCAGCTTGTAGGACTGGAACGAGAAGCAGCCGATCTTGCCGATGGTGCCGATCTTTTTGCCATGCCATTCGGTGCCAAGGCTGTGCGCCGCATCTTCGACCACGGGGATATTGCGGGCATCACACAGGGCCATGATGGCATCCATGTCGCTGGTATGGCCGCGCATGTGGGAAATCATCACCGCTTGCGCGTCGTCCAGTTTGGCTTCGAAATCCGCCATGTCGACGCGGTAGTTGTCGCCCACTTCGACCAGAACCGGCACGCAATCGGCATGCACCACGGCCGAAGGCACGGCGGCAAAGGTGAAGGCCGGGATCAGAACGCGCGCCCCGCGTGGCAGATCCAGCGCCTTGAGCGACAGGAACAATGCCGCCGAACACGAGGCCACGGCGAGGGCGTATTTGCTGCCCATCAACTCTGCGAATTCTTGCTCCAACAGTGCCACCGGCGCGCCTTCGGGCGCGGTGTAGCGAAAGAGATCGCCCGAAGCGAGCAGCCGATCAATTTCAGCGCGGGCCGCCTCTGGGATCGGTTCCGCGTCGTACACGTTGGGGGCAAGGGTCTGGCCGTCTGCGGGCATGTGAAGCTTTCCTGAAACTCTTCTTCAGGAAAGCTTTATGTTCTTCTCGTGTAACAAACTAGAGAAAATTCTTCCGCGTCGGCGAATTCCGCCGATGACGCAGGGTCAAAACCCCAAGCGGTCGCGCAGGGAATACCAGCTCATGGCCAGCACGAGCAAAGGCCATCGCAGCGCCGCACCGCCGGGGAAGCGTGGCTGCGGCAGGCTGGCCATCAGGTCAAAGCCGCTGGCGTTTCCGGCCACCGCTTCGGCCATCAGTTTGCCGGCAAGTGTGGCCATCGCCACGCCATGCCCCGAATAGCCCGAGGCTGACATCACATTCGGGGCGGGCCGGGTAAAGCAGGGCATGCGGTTCAGGGTGATCGCCAAGGTGCCGCCCCAAGCATAGTCGATGCGGGCGCCTTTCAACTGAGGGTAAACCTCCAGCATGGGTTTCGACACGGTGCCGATCACGTCGGGAAAGCGGTAGCCATAGCTTTCGCCGCCGCCAAACAGCAGGCGATTGTCTTCGGAAAGTCGCCAGTAATTCACCACGAATTTGGTATCGGCCACCGCGACAGGTTCAGCGAGAATCTCCTTCGCGCGGTCGCCCAAGGGCTCTGTTGCAACGATGAAGTTGTTGATCGGCATGACTTTTGCCGCAACTTTCGGTTCCAGATCGCCCAGATAGCCATTGGCGGCCAAAATCACCTGATCACAAATGACCCGGCCTTGCGCGGTATGAACCACGGGTTTTGCCCCCGGCTCCAGTCGGGTCACCTCGGACATCTCATGAATCACGGCGCCCAGCTTTTGCGCCGCCTGCGCCAGCCCGATGGCATAGTTCAGTGGATGCACATGGCCCGCGCCGCGATCCACCTCACCGCCCTTATAGGCTTTGGAGCCGATAAGCCTTTGAATCCCGGCGCGATCCAAAGGCTCCAACTGGTCATAGCCGTAATCGCGGTGCAGCTTTTCGGCATAGGCGTGGGTGTCGCGCACCTCTGCCTCAGACCAGCAGGCATGCGCCACGCCGGGGTAGAAGGTCACCGGCATATTGTGATGCGAAATCAGGTCTTTGACCAAGGTCTTCGCGTCTTCGGCCAAGGCCCACATTCGGTGGGAATCCTCACGTCCAACGCTCTTTTCCAACCAGATCTGATCTTGCCGCTGGCCCGATCCCACCTGCCCGCCATTGCGCCCCGAGGCCCCAAAACCTACCCTGTGCGCCTCTAGCACCACCACGGACAGGCCTTTTTCGGCCAGATGCAGCGCGGCCGACAATCCGGTGTAGCCGGCGCCGACAACGCAAACATCGGCCCGCACCTCGCCCGTCAGGGCGGGGCAGGGGGCAAAGGGCGCGCGCGTGGCGGCATAGTAGGACGGGGGGTATTCCCCCGCCCGGTCATTCACATGCAAAAGGTTCATCGCCTGCCCTTACACGTTCAACAGAAGGTGTTCGCGCTCCCACGGGCTGATGACCTGCTGGAACTCTTTGTATTCGTTGCGCTTTACACTGTCATAGACCCGGCAGAAATCTGCGCCCATCACCTCGACCAGGGCTGCGTCTTCTTCGAGCAGATCCAGTGCATCGCCCAGTGTCGTGGGGATTTCGTCGCTGTCGA
This sequence comes from uncultured Paracoccaceae bacterium, assembly GCA_937927675.1. GTDB lineage: Bacteria > Pseudomonadota > Alphaproteobacteria > Rhodobacterales > Rhodobacteraceae > Tabrizicola_A. Next base: position 2,947 of record CALBSG010000046.1, read on the forward strand.
TATAGGCGTTGCCGGAAAACTCTGCCCGTGGGTTGGTCTTGTTCATCAGCCCCAGATAGCCGCAGGCCAGCGTCGAGGCGATCCCCAGATAAGGGTTGCAATCCATCCCCGGCAGGCGGTTTTCGACCCGCCGCGCGGCGGCGGACGAGATCGGCACCCGCAGGCCCGTGGTGCGGTTGTCACGGCCCCATTCCAAATTGATGGGCGCGGCGAAATCCGGAACATAGCGGCGATAGCTGTTCACATAGGGGGCAAAAAGCGCAACCGCCGCGCCAAGGTGTTTTTGCATGCCACCGATGAAGTTCAAGAACGCCTCAGTCTCGACCCCTTTGGGGCCGGAAAAGATGTTCTTGCCGGTTTTCGAATCCACCACCGAGGTGTGAATATGCATCGCGCTGCCCGGTTCGCCTGCAATCGGCTTGGCCATGAAGGTGGCGAAACAGTCATGCCGCAGCGCAGCCTCGCGGATCAGGCGTTTGAAGAAGAACACATCGTCTGCCAACCGCACCGGGTCGCCATGGGCGAGGTTCAACTCGATCTGGCCCGCACCGCCTTCTTGCAAGATGCCGTCGATTTCCAGTCCCTGCGCTTCGGCAAAGTCATAGATGTCGTCGATCACCTTGCCGTATTCGTCAACGGCGGACAGCGAATAGGCCTGCTTGCCTGCCGCCCGGCGGCCCGAGCGGCCCATCGGCGGGATCACCGGTTGATTTGGGTCGATGTTGCGGGCGGTCAGGAAAAATTCCATCTCGGGCGCGACGACCGGGGTCCAGCCTTGATCGTTGTAGAGCTTGACGATCCGGCGCAGCACGTTGCGCGGCGCAAACCCCACCAGATTGCCTTCTTGGTCTTTGGCGTCATGGATCACCTGCAAGGTCACATCCGCCGTCCAAGGGGCTGCGGTGGCGGTGGACCAGTCGGGTTCCAAGATCATGTCGGGTTCGGTGAAGGCGTCAAATGGATTATCGGCCCATTCGCCGGTGATGGTTTGCAAAAAGATCGAGTTTGGCAGGAAATAGTTGGTTTGTGTGGCAAATTTCGCGGCGGGCATCGCCTTGCCCCGCGCCACGCCGGCAATATCGCCAATCACGCATTCCACCTCATCTACACGGCGGCTGCCAATATATTCGCGGGCTGCCTCGGGCAGCTGGTCGGTCCATTTGGACATGAATCACACTATGTTTTTTGTTCGGGTTGACCCCGACCCAAGATCAGGCGGAACGCGCCTGCAAGGACCGGGGGGCCTTGAAGAAAGCGGCAATCTGGGCCGCCATTGTCTTGTCTTGCAGAGGCGCGCCCAGTTTGGTGGCGGCCTCTGCCATCACCTCGTCGGGAACCAGCCCCTTGCCCCGGGTCTTCATCAGTCCATCGACGAATTCTGGGCGGAATTCGGGATGGGCCTGCACGGTCAGCGCCTTGTCATCGTAAAGCAAGGCGGCATTGGTGCAGAATTCGTTCGAGGCGATCACCTTGGCCCCCTCTGGCGCAGTCACCACCTGATCGCGGTGCCACGCGTTCAGTGTCATGGTCTTGCCGCCAAAGTCGTAATCTGTGGCACCGACGGCCCAGCCGCCTGCGTAGCGTTCCACCTTGCCGCCCATCGCCTGCGCGATGATCTGGTGGCCAAAGCAGATGCCCACCATCGGCACATGGGCCTTGAAACTGTCGCGGATGAACGCCTCCAGCGGCGCAATCCAAGCGTGGTCTTCATAGACCCCATGACGCGAGCCGGTAATCAGCCAGCCGTCGCATTCGGTCACCGAAGCAGGAAATTCACCCTCCACCACCTTGTAGGTGCGGAAGGTAAAGCCATGTCCATCCAGCAGGCGGGCAAACATATCAGGGTAGTCACCCATTTCAGGGGCGAGTGCCTCGGGCGCAAGGCCGGTTTGCAGAATTCCGATCAGCATGAAAGGTCCATGGTTTCTTATGGCTAGCCTAGCGCAACGCCCCCCCGGGTGGTCAAGGGGGGACGATGCAGCGTCAGAGCAATCCGATTTCTTTGATGAAATCGGACCGGAGTTTTGAACATTCCGGTCTCAGACCGTGTCGAGGTAAAGGTCGATGCGTTCCTGTTCGGTCAACTCACCAATGTAATGCAGTTCCTGACGCTTGGTCGAGATCAGGTTCTTGATAAGCTCGGGGTGAATGAACCGCGATACGATGGGGCTTTGCTCCAGCGCGTCGATGGCATCTTCCCACGTTGCCGGGATCTGCGGCAGACCGTCCAGGGCATAGGCGTTGCCGACGATGGCGCTTGGCGGGTCCATCTCTTGCTCGATCCCGTCAAGGGCAGCACCAAGAATGGCGGCGAGCATCAGATAGGGGTTCACGTCGCCCCCCGCCACGCGGTGTTCGATCCGCCGTGCCGCGGTGGAACCGGCGGGAATCCGGATCGCGGTGGTGCGGTTTTCATAGCCCCAAGCGATCGAGGTCGGTGCATGTTTGCCCGGCACCAGACGTTCATAGCTGTTCTGGTGCGGCGCAAAGATCAGCGCGGAGTCCTTCATCGCGTTCAGGCAACCGGCCACGGCGTTGCGCATGATCGCGGTGCCTTTCGGGCCACCACTGTCAAAGACGTTGTCGCCCTTTTCATCAATCAGGCTGAAGTGGGTATGAAGGCCCGAGCCGGAATATTCTGGATAGGGTTTGGCCATGAAGCTGGCGGCAAAGCCGTGGCGGCGGGCCAGACCCTTGACCAGCATTTTGAACAGCCACGCATCATCGGCAGCCCGCAGCGGGTCGTCGCAATGCATCAGGTTCACTTCGAACTGACCCAGACCGGTTTCCGAGGTGGTGGTATCGGCCGGAATGTCCATCGCCTCGCAGGCGTCGTACAGGTCGGTGAAGAAGGTGTCGAAGGCGTCAAGCGCACGGATCGACAGGGTTTCAGCCGCCTTGCGGCGCTTTCCCGACCGCGGAGAGGCCGGCACCTGCATGGTCTTGCCAGAGTCGTCGATGAGGAAGAATTCCAGCTCCATCGCGCAGACCGGGGTCAGGCCGCGGGCCTTGAACCGTTCGACCACCGCGCGCAGCGCATGGCGCGGATCGCCTTCATAGGGCGTGCCGTTTTCACGGAACATCCAGATTGGCAAAAGGGCGGTCGGGGCCTCTAGCCAAGGCATCGGCATGAAGCCGCGTTCGGTGGGTTTCAAGACGCCGTCTTGGTCGCCTTGTTCAAAGACCAAGGGGCTGTCGTCAATATCTTCGCCCCAGATGTCGAGGTTCAGGACCGAAAAGGGGAACCGCGTTCCGTCCTTGACGACCTTGTCAGCAAAGCGCGCAGGCACACGTTTGCCGCGGGCTTGCCCGTTCAAATCTGCCGCCGCAACCCGGATGGTGCGGACGTCAGGGTGCTTTCTCAGCCAATCTTTCATCATTTTGCGTCAGGAAGGGCGACAATCCCCCGCGCCAGACCCCAATGGTCCGGCTGGCAGGTTAGCGGATCATGCCCTTGATCCTTTCCCTGTTTTGCAATCAACGCGAGGGGCCGATGCGGCCCACCCCAATTTGATCAAATTTAGGATACTATCGGATCAGGTTAGGACGCAAGCGAATTCTGCTTTTCAGGTTTTGCGGCAGATGGCGGTTCAGATGGCGGTTCACCCGGCCAAAGACCCAAGTGACGAAAAGCGTCAGCAGGATGAAGTAAAAGCCGACGATCGGGTAGGGGATGAAGGGGTTGAAGGTCTTGTCGGCAAAGTAGTTGGCGTAATACAGCGCGTCCCCCATCTGCCGGAAGGCCGGGAAACTGGCAAAGAACACCAGCGTCGTGGCGTGAAACAGGAAGATCGCCTCGTTGGTATAGGCGGGCCATCCAAGGCGCAGCATGGTCGGCCATTGGATGCGGCGGAACTTCTGCCAACCGGTGATGCCATAGGCTTCGGCCGCCTCAAGATCGCCTTTGGGGATTGAGCGCAGCGCACCATAGAAGATCTCGGCGGCATAGGCGGCGGTGTTGAGAAACAGCACAAACAGCGCGCCGGCCCAAGCCTTGGTCATCCACGAGGTTTGAACCGTAAAGCCAAACACCTCCACCCCGGACCGGGGCAAGAGGACCAGTGTTTCATAGGCAATGAAGAACTGGATGAACAACGGCGAGCCGCGGAAGACAAAGATGAACCATTCAGCGGGTTTGCGAGCCCAAGGGTTCTGGGCGGCCTTGGCCAAAGCCAGCGCATTGGCAAAAAAGAAGCCAAAGAACAGCGCCAGCGCGCCGTAATAGATGTTCCAGATCATCCCCGAGCCGATCAGCGTGAAATGCTGACACAGGGTGAAATCCGTCTTCGGCAACAGGTTTTCGCCATAGCCCAGCGAACGCAGGCCATAGGCCTGAACGGTTTCCCAGCAGGTCATGGTCATGCTGCAGCCTTTCGCATCGCTTCGCCCGCCGCCGTGGCTTGGCCCTTGGACAGCCGCGCCGAAAGGCGGCCAAGCACGCCCTCAGAGAGCTTGGTCATCAACAGATAAAACCCCAGCAGCGCGAGGAAATACCATAGCCGCCAATCGGGGTGCGGGTATTCATAGGCTTGGGTCTTTGATCCGCCGAGTTCACGGGCGTAATAGACGATATCCTCTACCCCCAGAAGGAACAGGAGCGGCGTGGCTTTGATAAGGATCATCCAAAGATTGCTCAGGCCGGGCAGGGCATAGACCCACATTTGCGGCACAAGGATGCGCCAGAACACCTGAGAATGGTTCATGCCGTAGGCCTCGGCGGTTTCCAACTGCGCGCGCGGCACAGCCTGCATGGCCCCGAAAAGCACGTTGGCCACAAAGGCGCCAAACACCAAGGCAAAGGTCACCACCGCCAGCGTGAAGCCGTACGCATCATGCCAAAAGGCGTCCGAGGTGGCCAAAGGCACTTTGGCCTCTTTGCAGACGCGGAATTCCAGACCCTGCCACGGCCACAGGCCGCCGTCGCAAACCGCAAGGCTCTTGAGGTATTCCACCCCCTGATCCAGCGCGATGACGAAAAACAGAAAGAACACAATGTCGGGGATACCGCGCACCATGGCGATATAGGTTTTGCCAAGAATCCGCGCCGGCAGCATGGGCGAACGCGCCGCCGTTGCCCCGCCAAAACCAAAGGCCAGCGCGAAAGGCGCGGTGATGATCAGCAGCAGCAGCACCGTCCCGACGGATCCGTAGAAGGCAAGGTGCTTGGTCGAGGTGAGATAGCACGACAGCCAGCTCAGCCCCTCGATCGCTTTGGGATCGGCGCAGAATGAAAACATCGCAGTGTCCTTAGGGGCGCGGATTTTCGCTGAAAATCCGGTCAGACCCGAGTTTTCGGCGCGAACGCGAAGGAGGCCGGGGCAAGGATGCCCCGGCCGATCAAAGGCTTAGCAGCCTTCTTTGCCAGCATCACCGAAGACAACGGCATTCGGGCCGAAGTATTCCGGCTTCACGATCATCGCATCCAGCGAGCCGTCGCATTTCATCGACTTGATTGCCGCATCGAACTTGCCGCGCAGTTCGGTATCCGAAGACCGGAAGCCCAGACCAACGCCGCCGCCCAAGGCAACTTCATTCGCCAGCATCACCAGTTCGCCGTTCGATTCCGCAGCCATCGGCACGAGGTAATCTTTGTCGGCAAACACGGCCACAGCCTCGCCGTTCTTGACGGCGGCGATGGTTTCTTCCGGGGTCGCATATTCGACCAGCGTCATGCCCTGCTCGGCAACATAGCCTGCTTGGATGGTGCCGGTCTGTGCGGCAACCGGGCCGGATTTCAGATCGACATCCGCCGTAGCGGCAAGATAGGCAGAGCTGGCCGGCGGGATGTAGTTTTGCGAAAAGTCGATGACTTCTTCGCGCTCGGCCGTGATCGACATGCCGGCGATGATGAGGTCATAGTTGCCCGACTGCAGGTTCGGGATGATGCTGTCCCATGCGTTGGTGGTCCACTCGCAGGTCAGGCCGGCGCGCTTGCACAGCTCGTCTCCGAGTTCGCGCTCAAAACCAGCAACTTCGCCGGCGTCATTGATGAAGTTGTAGGGAGGGTAGGCGCCCTCGGTGCCCAGACGCACGACGTCTTGGGCGAAAGCGGTGCCGGCAAGGCCAGCCAAGGCAGTGGCAAGAAGCAGTTTTTTCATGGTTATTCCCCGTTAGGTCAGTTGGTTTCGGTTGTCGTCTTTCGCGGTCCAGATGGCTGACTAAAGCCACCGAGCGGCAATCTCGTCAATGGTGCCGTCTTTCAACATGGTTTCCAACGCGGTGTTAAGCTGCGTCAAAAGCGCCGTGTTGCCCCGGCAAACGGCCATGGCGGTGCCCATGTCGGGCACCTCTTCTTCGTAGATCGGCAGGATGTCAGGGGCAGCAGCGGCTTCAGCCTCAAACGCGCCAAAGGCCAGATCGGCCTTGCCCGCCACCACGGCCCCGATCACCTCACCCGGTGTGCCAAAGGGCAGCACATCCCAACCCTGATCGCGGGCATGGCCGTGCTGAATGGTGCCAGATTGTACGGCCACCCGCGCCTGATCGGGGGCGGGCGCGCCCTCGTGGCCGTAAAGTTTGTCGATATCGCTGGATTCGTTGTAGGCCAGCGTGAAGTCGACCAGCCGTATCCGTTCGGGCGTCACCGCAAACCCGCCAAGGATCACGTCAAACTCGCCCGTCATCACACCGGGCATCAGCCGGTCAAACTGCACATTTTGCCAAACGCAGGTCAGATGGGCGCGGGCGCAGACCTCGTCGCCGACTTCGCGTTCAAAACCGCCGATCTCCCCGGCAGCATCCAGTGTCGTATAGGGCGCAAAGGGGGCCTCGGTGGCAAAGACCACCGGTTCCCCTGCGGCAAGGGTCAGGGCAAACCCCGCCGCCGCAATTGCGCCCGTGCAGGCCATTTATGCCGCCGTGGCCGACAAAAAGCCCCGCAGCCGTTCGGTCTGCGGATTGCCAAACAGGGTCTCAGGCGGGCCTTCTTCTTCGATCTTGCCCTTGTGCAGAAAGATCACGTGATCCGACACATCGGCGGCCAGTTTCATGTCATGAGTGACCAAGATCATCGTGCGACCTTCGTCTGCCAAAGCTTTGATAACCTTGACAACCTCTTGCTCAAGCTCAGGGTCAAGGGCGCTGGTCGGCTCATCAAACAGCAAGGCGCGGGGTTCCATGCACAACGCACGGGCAATCGCGGCGCGCTGCTGCTGGCCGCCCGACAGCATCGCAGGCCAAGCATCGGCCTTGTCGGCAATGCCGACCTTGGCCAGATAGCCGCGGGCCTTTTCCTCGACCTCTTTCGGATCGCGCTTCAACACCGTGATCGGGGCTTCCATGACATTTTGCAGAATGGTCATGTGCGACCACAGATTGAACTGCTGAAACACCATCGACAGGTTGGTACGCATCCGCGTCACCTGCACCTTGTCGGCCGGGTGGCGGCTGTGCCCCTCGCCGCGCCAGCGCACGGCCTCACCTTCAAACTTGATCTCGCCCTGCTGGCTTTCCTCCAAAAGGTTGCAGCAGCGCAGCAGCGTCGATTTCCCCGACCCGGACGACCCGATCAGCGAGACCACATGGCCCTTTGGGGCCACGAGATCAACGCCCTTCAAGACTTCAAGCTGGCCATAGCTTTTGTGCAGGTCGCGGATTTCGATGACGGGCGGGATGACAGCGGACATGGGGGCCTTGCAGGTTGGACGATTGATCAAATAGGGCGCAGAATAGCCCGTATTGCAACGGCATTTCTGCAGTTTTCGCGGGGTCAACTGGCCAAAATGGTCAGCCTGACTGTGCAATCTGCTCAGGTGTGGGCGGGATCGGCACCGCGAGATATCGCTCGGGCGCGATTCTCACCACGCCACGCAGCGACAGGGTGTCACGATCTTCGGGCGAAAGCTGCGCGATCGCTGCAACCAAAGCGGAAAAGCTTGCCTCGGCATCAGCCCCCTTGGCCGCGATATAGGGCAGGGCGGGCGTGGGGGCGGTGCGGGCGACTTCGCGCAAACCGGCCACGGCGGGTTCCCAGCGTTGCAACAACGCCCATGTCAGCGCGTCAAGACAGGCCAGATCGGCCCGCCCTTCGGCCACCGCCAGGGCCGAACCGCGATGCGACCCGGTCTCGACCAGCGGAGAAAAGTGAAAGCCCATGGTCGCGGCGTGGTTTTGCGGCGCGGCCCATCCCGATTGGGAAAGCGCCTCGTTATAGGCAAAGCCGGCACCGCGAAACTCGGGCAGGCAGCGCGGGTCATCGGCACGTGCCACAAAGACCGAACAGTAATAACCCGGCGGGCAGCCCTGCAGCCCGTAATCAGGACTGGCAACCAAGGTGACTTTGCCGTGCAGTTTGGCCCGATAGGGAAAACCGCAGGTCTGCGACAGCACAAGAGCCGGGTCTTCCCAAGCCTGCCAATAGGCGCCCGCGCCTCGTGTCAATGCCTCGGGTGCGGCGATCCCGCGCGCGCGCAAGCCGTCGCGCACCAAGGCCCAAAGCCGATCATTCGCCGCCATGGTTTCCGGGCGGTCGTACATGCCAAGCGAGGCGATCATGCCCGCGCTGCCATGTGTCGGGCCTCGGCCGATTCGACATCCGTCAGACCCAAGAGTCGGGCCAAGACGCGCAACTCATTGTCCTCGCCGGCGTCGCGTTCGCCATCGGCCAGCGCCACCTCCCACAGGGCCACCGCCAGCGCCTTGCGTTCCTCCAAGGGCACGGCCTCTTTCAAGGCGCGGGTAAAGCGCACGGTATCGGGGGCCTCTGCCTCCAGCTTCTCGGCCTCGACCCGCATCGCGGCGGCCTCAAAGGCGCCGAACCCATGCCGCGCCATCAGGATGCGGTCGATCCGCTCCACCTCCTCAAAGGCATAGAAATTGTCGGTCCGGGCCACCCGCACCAAAAGGGCGGCCAGCGCGAGGCCGGCGTCAGAGCCGGGCAGAGGCTCGGGTGTCGGGTAGAGCAGTCGGGAGATGAGGTTTAACATGCGGCGAAGGTAAGCCGCCCGAACTTTGGTGAAAAGCCCCCTGATGCGTTTCAAGGTGAGTATTTGGAAAGGCGCAAGCCCTTCAGCGCCGCACTTTTGGATTTGCACCTTTGAAAATACTCATCTTTTCACCGCCTGACCGCAAGACGACCGATCAGCGCGGAAAACAGGCCGTCAACCGCGCCGCCTCTGCCGCGATGCCGTAGGGTGGGTTCACGATGAACATGCCGGTGCCGATCATCTTGTGCCCGTCGCGCACGGGGGGGAAGCGCAGCTCGTGGCGAAAGGCGTCGGGGAACTGCGCGACCAGCGCCTCCAGCATGGCAATATGCGCGCCCGATTGCAGGATCGGATACCACAGCGCCAAGATGCCGACGTTCCATTTCTTGGCGATCTGCCCCATCACCTTGGGGATCTGGGCATATTCGTCCTTCACCTCGTAGGACGGATCGATCAGCAGCATACCGCGCCGCGGGGTGGGGGGCGTCAGCGCCAGCGCCATTTCATAGCCATCGCGCTTTTGCACATGGGCGCCCCACTGGCCCAGATTGGCCTGAAGGGCCGCGTTTTCTTGCGGGTGCAGTTCCGCGAGATGGATCGTATCGCTTTCCCGCAGCCCAAGGGCGGCGATCAGGGGCGAGCCGGGATAGGCCCGGCGGCCGAACATGGCGCGCGTTTCGGTCAAGCGCTGCATGTAAGGATGATCGCCGGGAAACCAGCCCTCGGCCAGATCGATCCCCGCCTGCGCCTCGCCGGTTTTCAGGGCCTCATCGCTGCCCAGATCGTAAAGGCCCCGGCCCGCATGGGTTTCGATATAGGTGAGGGGTTTGTCCTTTTGTGTCAGGTAGTCCAGCATCCACGCCAAAAGTGCGTGCTTTTGCACATCGGCCAGATTTCCGGCGTGGTAGATGTGTTGATAGGACAGCATGGCATTTCCCCAATGAAAAAGGCGGGCCGCGTGGACCCGCCCGTCTGGCTCCTGCGGGCAGGATCAGTCTTTTTCGCGGCCTTGATAGGACAGGTCTTCGGTGTTGATGACAATCCGGGTGCCTGCGCCGATATGCGGCGGCACCAGAACACGCAACCCGTTGGTCAGGATTGCGGGCTTGTAGCTCGACGAGGCGGTTTGGCCTTTGGTCACCGGCTCGGTGTCGGCGATTTCGACCACGACTTTTTGCGGCAGTTCGATCGAGATGGCGACACCTTCATAGGTGCGCAGGTAGCACTTCATGCCGTCGGTCAGCAGCGGCTTGTCGTCGCCGACCACATCTTCATGCACGGCCACCTGCTCATAGGTTTCGGGGTTCATGAAGTGGAAGCCTTCGCCATCTTCATAAAGGAAATCATATTCCCGCTCGTCCACGGTGGCCTTTTCCACCATTTCGGTGGTGCGCCAACGTTCGGCCACCTTCACGCCATCCGAAATGCGGCGCATGTCGACGCTCGTCGTCGGGGTGCCTTTGCCGGGGTGGAAGTTTTCCGACTTCAGGACGGCATAAAGCCGGCCGTCGAGTTCAACGATATTCCCCTTGCGCAGGGACGAGGCGATGACTTTGACCATGGTTTCTTGTTTCCATTTGCAGGCTGTGCCAAAGCGGCCCGAAGAAATCCGGGCTGCGGGATGGCGCTGCCCTTAGCGCAGATTTTCAGGTTTTGCCAGATGAAAGCCGACATGACACATGAATGGTGGCACCCAAGCCGCCACGCGGACCGCCGCCCGGCGCTTTTGGCGCGGGGCCGTTTGCAGGCGGCCATCCGGAATTGGCTGGCCGCGCGGGAGTTTCTGGAGGTTGACCCCTCGGCCTTGCAGGTCAGCCCCGGCAATGAGACGCACCTGCATGCCATGGGGGTGGATGCCATCGGCAATGACGGGATTGCCCGGCGGATGTATCTGCACACCAGTCCCGAATTTGCGATGAAAAAGCTGTTGGCAGCGGGCGAGCGGCGGATCTTCAGCTTTGCCCATGTCTGGCGCAACCGCGAACGCGGGCCGCGCCATTCGCCGGAATTCACCTTGCTGGAATGGTATCGGGTGGGCGAAGGCTATGAGGTGCTGATGGACGATACCATGGCCTTCCTCGCGCTGGCCGGTCCCTTGCGCTATCGCGAGGCCGTCTGTGATCCAGCGTTGGAGCCGGAGCGGATTTCGGTGGCCGAGGCGTTTCGCCGGTATGCCGGGATTGATCTCTTGGCCACGCTTGATGGTGCGGCAAGCGACCGCGACGCGCTGGCCGTGCAAGCCGAGGCGGCGGGAGTGAAGGTGGCGGCGGATGATGTGTGGTCTGATATTTTCAGCCGTGTGCTGTCGGAAAAGGTCGAGCCGCACCTTGGTCATGGCCGGGTGACGATCCTTGACCGCTACCCGGCGGCCGAGGCCGCGCTTGCCCGCACCTGCGCCGATGACCCGCGCGAGGCGGAGCGGTTCGAGGTTTACGCCTGCGGGGTGGAACTGGCCAATGGCTTTGGCGAATTGACCAACCCCGAGGAGCAGCGGCAGCGGTTTCAGGCCGAGATGGACGAAAAACAGCGCATCTACGGCGAACGCTATCCGATTGATGAAAGTTTTCTGGCCGCCCTGTCGTTTATGCCCGAAGCGAGCGGCATCGCGCTGGGCTTTGACCGCTTGGTGATGCTGGCCACCGGTGCGCCACGGATCGACGATGTGATCTGGGCGCCGGTGGGGTAAGGCGCGGCCCCGGCCCTGCCCGGAGAGAAAACAGTCCAGTGGACTGTTTTCAGCGCCGAACGCCCGCGAACGCTTTCGCGGGCCGGGTCATATCCGGCCTACAAATACCCCTCGACAATGCACAGATCCGCCAGAGACACCCCATCCCGCTTGGCCTTGGCCGCCTGATATTCGGGGCTGTGGTAGCAGGCCTGCGCGGCCGCCATATCGGGGAATTCGATCACCACGCTGCGCGGGCGGATTACGCCCTCCACCACCTCCTGCGCCCCACCCCGCACCAAAAACCGCGCACCGTATTTGGCAAAGGCGACGGCATTGGCTTGCCGGTAGCCCTCATAGGCGGTGGGGTCAGAGATGGTGACGTGGCCGATCCAATAGGCGGGCATGGGGAACTCCTCTTGCGACGCCTCAAGATACTGTCCTTGAACGAAATCACAACAGTAGGCCGCCGCCGCCCCCTCGGGAGGAGGGCGGGCGCGGCGCTTGATTCCGGGGGAGGGGCGGTGGGGGTTAGACCAGCCGTTCCGCCTCTTTCGCGGCCCGCACGAAATCGGCGAACAACGGATGTGGGGCGAAGGGTTTGGATTTCAGTTCCGGGTGGAACTGCACGCCGATGAACCACGGGTGATCCTTGACCTCGACGATTTCCGGCAGCCGGCCGTCGGGGGACATGCCGCTAAAGATCAGCCCGCATTTTTCAAGCTGGGCAATATACTTGGCGTCCACCTCATAGCGGTGGCGGTGGCGCTCCTCGATCACGGTCGCGCCGTAGACCTCGGCCACTTTGGAGCCGGGTTTCAGGTTGGCGGTATAGGCGCCCAGACGCATGGTGCCGCCCTTGGCGTCATCGGCCTTGCGCCGCACGGTGTGGTTGCCCTGCACCCATTCTTTCAGGTGATAGACGACGGGGGTAAAGCGTTTTGCTTTTGCCTCGTGGTCGAATTCTTCAGAGCCTGCATCGGCAATTCCGGCCAGATTGCGGCTGGCCTCGATCACCGCCATTTGCATGCCAAGGCAGATGCCCAGATAGGGGATCTTCTTCTCACGGGCAAAGCGCGCGGCCTTGATCTTGCCTTCGGTGCCACGCTCGCCAAAGCCGCCGGGCACCAGAATGGCGTTGAAATCTTGCAGATAGGGGGCGGGGTCTTCGCGGTCAAAAATCTCGGCGTCGATCCATTCGGCGCGTACCTTGGTGCGATTGGCCATGCCGCCATGGGTCAGCGCCTCGGCGATCGACTTATAGGCGTCTTCCAACTGGGTGTATTTGCCGACGATGGCCACCCGCACTTCGCCTTCGGGGTTGGAGATGCGGTCCATCACATCTTCCCAGCGGCGCAGGTTCGGTTTCGGCGCGGGGGTGATGCCAAACGCATCCAGCACCGCCTGGTCCAGACCGGCGCGGTGATAGGCCAGCGGGGCCTCGTAGATGGTTTTCAGATCATAGGCCGGAACCACAGCTTCTTTGCGCACGTTGCAAAACAGCGCGATCTTTTCCAATTCGCGTTCCGGGATCGGATGTTCGGACCGGCAGACCAGAACATCGGGGGCAAGGCCGATGCTTTGCAGTTCCTTGACGCTGTGCTGGGTCGGTTTGGTTTTCAATTCACCCGAGGCCGCCAGATAGGGCAGCAGCGTCAGGTGCATCAGGATCGATTCCCCACGCGGGCGTTCGTGGATGAACTGGCGGATGGATTCAAAGAAGGGCAGGCCTTCAATGTCGCCCACCGTGCCGCCGATTTCGCACAGCATGAAATCTACTTCCTCATCGCCGATGCGCAGGAAGTCTTTGATCTCATTGGTGACATGCGGGATGACCTGAATGGTCTTGCCCAGATAATCGCCCCGGCGTTCCTTTTCCAAAACGTTGGAATAGATCCGCCCCGACGAAATGGAGTCCGTCATCCGGGCATGGACCCCGGTGAAGCGTTCGTAATGGCCAAGGTCCAGATCGGTTTCGGCGCCGTCATCGGTGACGAAAACCTCGCCATGTTCAAACGGGCTCATCGTGCCGGGATCGACGTTCAGATAGGGGTCCAGTTTGCGCAGCCGCACCGTATAGCCGCGGGCCTGCAACAGTGCGCCCAGTGCGGCCGAGGCCAACCCCTTGCCCAGTGAAGACACCACGCCGCCGGTGATGAAAATGTAGCGTGCCATATGGGATCTCCCGTGGTTTCAGGTTTGTGCGATTCGGGCCTTCAGAATCACAGCATCACGGGAGTTGATCCTTAGCCGAGGATGGCCAAGGGCGCAACTGCACCGCAAGATGCTGTTTGAACTCCCGGCAGACCCGCAACAGATGGGGCCGCAGCAGAGTTGGTCTTAGTCTTCGGCTTTTTGCGGGGTTGCCGGGGCGTCTGCCGGTGCAGGCGGCAACAGATCCGCAGCAGGGGCCTCGGTTTTGGTTTTCGGCGCTTCGATCCCGATCTGGTCGGCAACCGAGCCCGTTTTGCCTTCGCCTGCAGCCATGATGGTCAGCGTGATCGACGTCACGATGAAAGCCCCAGCCAGCACCCAAGTGATTTTGCCAAGCGCCGTCGCCGCGCCGCGCGCCGAAATGGCACCGCCGCCGCCCATGCCAAGGCCGCCACCTTCGGAGCGTTGCAACAGCACGACGCCGATAAGAAGCAGGGCAAGGATCAGGTGGATGGTAAGAACGACGTTTTCCATGGGGCCTTCGCAAAGCTTTGGCGCCGCTTCGGGCGCATGGGGCTGACGCGCCTATCTAGGCGGATGGGATGTGAGGTGCAAGGGTTTTGGGGGGTCAGTCTGCGATCAGGTTGGCAATCTGCGGCGCGTCTGCGCGCAGCATGTCGGCCAGCGTCAGGCTTTCGATGATGACCAGATAAGACCAGAACACTTCGGCAAAGACGCGCCGAATGCGGCACGCTGCCTCGTCCTTGCAGTCTTCGCAGCGCTGATAGGCGTAACGCGACAGGCAGGGCAGGGGGGCAATCGGGCCGTCGATGGTGCGCAACAGTTCCGGAATCGAAATATCGGCCGGAGCTTTCAAAAGCGCATAGCCGCCCGATCGGCCGCGGGTCGACCGGATCACGCCTGCATTGCGCAGTTCCAGCAGGATATGCTCCAAAAACCGTTTCGGCGTGCCCGCGCGGCGGGCCACCTCCTCGATGGTCAGCGCCTCGGGCTGGGGCTGTGCTGCCTCATCCGCCAGAACCAGAAGCGCCTTGAGCGCATATTTCATCTTTTGCGTAATCATTGCCGCAGCCTATGCGCCGAAAGGACGGGAATCAATATGCGCCTATTCCGCCGCTGCTGGGGCCATCAGGCTGTCCAGCCGTTGCGCGGTGCGCCGATAGTGGTCGGCCAACAAGGCGCAGGCCAGATCTGCATCGCGGGCCAGCGTTGCTTTGGCAAGCGCCTCGTGTTCGGCCTGAATGTCGCGCGGCACATCGCGTGCCGGGGTGCCTGCGCGCGGGGCCAGGATCGGGTGGCGATAGCGTTCGCTTTCGACATAGAGCCGCTGGAAAAACTCCATCAGCCAGCCCGAACCGCAGGCCGACAAAAGCGCCCAGTGAAAGGCATGGTGGCGGGTTTCCAGTGCGCGGGCGTCTTCTTCGGTCGCGGTGCCGCGCGCGGCTTGCAACAAAAGCGCATGCAGACTGCCGACGATGCCCGCTTCCCATTCATCGCCGCCCTGTTCGATGGAAAGCCGCAGAGCGCGGGATTCGATCAGGATGCGGGTGTTGGTGGCATCCCACATCTCCTCCATCGACAAAGGCGCCACTGAAAACCCCTTCAGCGCAACCGATGTCACCAGCCGTTCGGCCTGCAGCCGGTTCAGCGCCTCGCGCAGCGGGGAAAAACCCATGCCGTAGCGGTCTGACAGCTGCGCCATACGCAAGGGCGCGCCGGGTTTCAGGGTGCCGCCCACAATGTCGCGGCGCAGGGCGTCATAGGCTTTTTCGGCAAGTGTCATGGCTTTTGCCCCTTTTCCCGGACACTATGGCCGAGGCTGGCCTGTTTGGCAAATCCAAGATTTTCGAAAATCTGTATTGCCTTCGAAAATCATCCACGCCAAACTGCGCCTCGCAAACGCACCCTGCTTCTGGGAGGAGCCTTTATGGCCAAAGCGCATGAGAACCACCGCGAAGACGTGATCGGCCGCGCGAATGTGGAAGATACGCCAGAGCTGCTGGCCTATTACGACCAGCTCGACAAATTCCACACCGGTGCCTTGTGGACCGTGGCCAACAAGATCGAACCTTGGGAGCCGAAAAGCCAATCGGTCCCCGTGGTCTGGCGCTACAAGGATCTGCGCGACCATGTGATCCGCTCGGTTGATCTGGTCACGCCGGAAAAGGCGGGGCGGCGGGTGATCTATCTCAACAACCCCGGCCGCACCGATGTCGCCGCTGCCGTCGGCTGGATCTATGCCGGCCTTCAGGTGATGAACCCCGGCGAAGTGGCCTCGGCCCACCGCCATTCGGCCAGCGCCATCCGCTTCATCATGGAAGGCAAGGGCGCCTATACGGTCGTCGATGGTCACAAGATGACCCTTGGCGGCAATGATTTTGTGCTGACCCCGAACGGCACTTGGCACGAACACGGCGTTTCGGCCGATGGCACGACCTGCCTGTGGCAAGACGGGCTGGATATCCCCTTCGTCAACGCGATGGAGGCGAATTTCTACGAAGTTCACCCCGACCTCAATCAGGCTGTCGGCTATGCCGTGGATGACATGACGAAAACCTGGGGCAACCCCGGCCTGACGCCCTCAACCGGAAAATGGTCGCACGGCTATTCGCCGATGTTCAAATACGAATGGGAGCCGACCTATGTCGCGCTGTCGAAATATGCAGGGTGCACCGAAGGCAGCCCGTTCGACGGGGTGATGATGGAATACGTCAACCCCACGACGAACGGCCCGGTGATGCGCACCATGGGGGCCAGCATGCAGATGCTGCGGGCGGGGGAGGCGACGAAAGCCCACCGCCACACCGGCAGCTATCTCTATCATGTTGCCAAGGGACGCGGCTATTCGGTGATCAACGGCAAGCGCTATGACTGGCAAGAGCGGGATATTTTCTGTGTGCCGTCTTGGGCTTGGCACGAACATGTCAACCTTGATGACCGCAATGACGCCTGTCTGTTCTGCCTATCTGACATCCCCGTGATGCGCGCCCTTGGCCTGTACCGCGAAGAGGCCTTTGCCGACAACAACGGCCATCAGCCGATCTTGTAAGGAAGTACAATGAAACTCGTGACTTATCGGGCGTCCATCGAGGACGCCGCCCGCCTTGGTGTGATCTGGGGTGATCTGGTGGTGGATGTTGCCGCCTTGGGCGACGCCTATGGCGATGATCTGCCAGACAACATGCTGGGCCTGATCGACGCCGGGCGTCCCGGTCTTAATGCGCTGCAAGCCTGTCTGGATGAGGCGGATGGCGATTTTCCGATCCACACCGCCACGGCCCTTGCAAATGTGCGTCTGCTGGCCCCCATCCCGCGGCCCAAGAAGAACATTTTCGGTATTGGCCTGAACTATCTCGACCATGTGATTGAGTCCGCCAAGGCGCTCGATACCAACAAGGATCTGCCGAAACAGCCGGTGATCTTCTCCAAACCGCCAACCTCGGTCATCGGCCCCGATGAGCCGATCCTGCACAACGCCAAGATCACCAAGCAACTGGATTGGGAGGTAGAGCTGGCGGTCATCATCGGCACCCGGGCCACCCGCGTTGCCCGTGAAAATGCCCTGAAACATGTCTTCGGCTATTCGGTGATGATCGACGTCTCGGCCCGCGACAACCGCCGCGCGGGGCAGTGGATCTATTCCAAAGGGCAAGACAGCTACGCCCCCTTCGGCCCGGTGATCGTCACCGCCGATGAGGTCCCCGATCCGCAGAACCTCGATCTCTGGCTCACCGTCAATGGCGTGGAAAAGCAGCGCTCGAACACCGCCAAGATGCTGTTCAAGGTGAATGAGCTGATCGCCGACATCTCCCAAGGCATCACCTTGGAACCCGGCGACATTATCGCCTCTGGCACCCCCGAGGGCGTCGGGGCCGGCCGCGACCCGCAGGAGTTCATGTGGCCCGGCGATACCGTGGTGGCTTGCGTCGAAGGGATCGGCACCCTGCGCCACCCGGTTGTCAATTCAACGCCAGACTGATTTCATCTTGGCAGAAATACTCTCTGGGGGTCCGGGGGGCGACGCGCCCCCGGGGCTTCCCTCAATCGGGAACCTCACATGACCGTCACCGTCGCCGTCGCGCAAATCGCCTCGATTCCGACTGATTCCATGGCCACCGCCGCAAAGGCTGCCGCCACCCTGCGCGAGGCCGCCGCCAAAGGCGCGCGCCTTGTGGTCTTCCCCGAAGCGCTGATCGGTGGCTACCCCAAGGGCGAAAGCTTTGGCGCGCCCATCGGCATGCGCAAACCCGAAGGCCGCGCTGCCTTTGCCCGCTATCACGCTGCCGCCATCGACCTTGATGGGCCGGAGGTCACTTGTCTGGCCGAGGCCGCTGCCGACACCGGCGCCTTTGCCGTGGTCGGTGTCATCGAACGCGACGGGGCCACGCTGTACTGCACCGTGCTTTATTTCGACGGGGCAAAGGGGCTTGTCGGCAAGCACCGCAAGCTGATGCCAACGGCAGGTGAACGGCTGGTCTGGGGCTTTGGCGATGGGTCGACCATGCCCACCTTCAAGACCGATTTCGGCACGGTGGGGGCGGTGATCTGCTGGGAAAACTACATGCCCGCGCTTCGGATGCATATGTATCATCAGGGGGTCAGCTTGTACTGCGCGCCCACGGCAGACGACCGCGACACATGGCTATCGACCATGCAGCACATCGCGCTGGAAGGTCGCACCTTTGTCCTGACCGCCTGCCAGCACATCACCCGTGCCGCTTACGGTCCCGACCACGAATCCGCGCTGGGCGATGATCCTGCGACGGTGATGATGCGCGGCGGGTCGGCCATCATCGGCCCCTTGGGCAAGGTTCTGGCTGGACCGGATTTCAGCGGAGAAACAATCCTTTATGCTGAAATAGACCCGACCGAGATCGCCCGCGCAAAATATGATTTCGACGTCACCGGGCATTATGCCCGCCCCGATGTGTTCGAGTTGACCGTCGATACACGCGCCAAAACCCCGGTAAAGGAAATCTGATGTTCTGGGATGCCGACAAGGTGGCCGAGCCTATCGCCTACAAGCTGATGGCCGCCACGATCATGCCCCGCCCGATTGCTTGGGTGGTCAGCCAAGACCGGGAAGGCCGGCTCAACGCGGCCCCTTACAGCTTTTTCAATGCCATGGGCTCTGACCCGCCGACGATTGCCATCGGCATCCAGTCGGACACGGGGCGCGGGTTCAAGGACACCGCCGCCAATATCCACGCCACGGGCGAATTTGTCGTCAACCTTGTGCCCGAAGAGATGGTGCAGGCGATGAACATCACGGCGCTCGATGCGCCTGTTGGCATGGACGAGCTGGCCATCGCAGGGCTGGAAACCCTGCCGTCAACGCTGGTCAAGCCGCCGCGCATCAAGGGCAGTCCGGTGGCCTTTGAATGTCGGATGCTGGCCTCGGTTGTGACGGGGCCGCATCAGACGGTGATGATTGGTCGGATTGTTGGCTTTCACGTCGCCGATGAATGCGTGCTGAACCCTGAGCGCGCCCATATCGACACGCCAAAGCTGAACCTTGTCGCCCGCAGTTTTGGGTCAACCTATGTGCGGTCCAAGGATACGTTTGAGCTGGCCCGGCCCAGCTGGTCCAGTTGGACCGGCAAGGGCAAAGACTGACCCTAAGTCTCTTGGAAGACATGTTTTTTGCCCCGACCTTCCTTTGAAGGCCGGGGTTTTTCGGTTTTGCCATAAGCGCTTTGGTGCCGCATTTTCGGAAGCCAAAGGATTTTCGAAAATCCTGTTGACAGAATCCTGTATCTGATAATTACTAAACCGATCAGTAAGAAAATCGACCAGACCAACGAAAGGGCAGGGCATGCTTCAGGAACGGATCGAAGGCAAATGGCTCGCGGCCTTTCGTCGGGTCTTTGCGCTGAACGGGATCGGCAAGGGCACCAAACTTGCCATCATTTCCGAAACCCAATCCCGCCCGGTGTTGATCCAACTGTGCGAACTGGCCGCCTATGACCTTGGCGCCGAGTTTTGCATGATCCAGATGCCCACCCCGCCGCAGTCGGCCCCGGTTCCGGTGAAATCCACCGGCACTTCTTGGGCGATCCAAGGCAACCGCGCGGTGATCGAGGCGCTGAAGCTGCAAGACATCATCGTTGACTGCACCGTCGAAGGGTTGATCCATGCCCCCGAATGGCCCGAGATCGAAGATGCAGGCCGGGCGCGCCTTTTGGTCATCACCAACGAACACCCCGAAATTCTGGAACGCACCGAACCCAAGGCGGAACATGCCGCCCGCGTCACGCTGGGCATCCAGATGCTGAAAGAGGCGCGCGAAATGCGGGTCACCTCCGCCGCCGGCACCGATCTGACCATCGACCTGCGCGACGCCCCGTGCGGCGGCACCCCCGGCTTTGGCACCACCCCCGGCGCTGTGGCGCATTGGCCCGGTGGCCTCTGCCTCGCCTTTCCCGGCAAGAACACGGTCAACGGCCGCATCGTGATGGATGTGGGCGACATGAACCTGACGTTCAAAACCTTCCTCACCAGCCGCATCGACTGCACGGTCGAGAATGATTTCGTCACCGCGATCAAAGGCGACGGCATCGATGCGCTGCACTTCCGCGAATATATGGAGGCGTGGGAGGACAAGAACGCCTACGGCATCTCCCACGTTGGCTGGGGTGTGCATCCCGGCGCCAAATGGGTTTCGGCCGCGATGTATGACAAGCGCGACATGCAGGCCGTCGAATTCCGCGCCCTTCCGGGCAGCTTCCTGTGGTCCACCGGCGCCAACCAATATGCCGGGCGCTACACGCTGGGTCATTTCGATCTGCCGATGCGTAACTGCACCATCACGCTCGACGGCCACACCGTCGTCAAGGAGG
>CALBSG010000047.1 GCA_937927675.1 uncultured Paracoccaceae bacterium
GCCTGCACATTCAGTGCAACTCTAACTTAGGAAGGTGGTGACAACCACATGCAGGTCAGCGTCCGCGACAATAACGTCGAGCAAGCCCTCCGGGCCCTCAAGAAAAAGCTCCAGCGCGAAGGCGTGTTCCGCGAAATGAAGCTCAAGCAGCATTTCGAGAAACCCTCCGTCAAAAAAGCCCGTGAGCAAGCCGAAGCCGTTCGCCGTTCGCGCAAACTCGCGCGGAAGAAAGCACAACGCGAAGGCGGTCTTTAAGACGTTTCCGCGACACTGGGGCCTTCACGGGCCCAAGGTCAGTTTAACCCCCGTCCGTCAGGCCGGGGGTTTTTCTTTGCCATAAAGCCACTGGCCCAACGCATAGCCAAGAAGTGCGCCAAGAAATTGCGCCACCAGATAGGCCGGCAGATCTTCGGGTCGCAGGCCTGCGCCGCTGCCGGTCAAGGTGCGGGCGATTGTCATGGCGGGGTTGGCAAAGCCGGTCGACGCGGTGAACCAGAAAGCGGCTGTAATATAGGCACCGACCAGTGCCGGAACCGGGCCGCGTGCTGCGATCCCGCCAAGGATGACGAAGATCAGACCAGCTGTCGCAATCGTTTCGGACAGCAAGAGCGAGGGCAGATCGCGCGGCAAAGTCGAAAGGGTAAAGGCAGGCAGGTCAAACATCAGATGGGTGGTTGCCACACCAGCCACCGCCCCCAGCACCTGTACCGCACCATAGACAAACGCCATCGGTAAAGCGATCTCACGCCGCAACCCGGCCATCAGGGTCACGACCGGGTTCAGATGCCCACCCGAAACCGGTCCCATGATTGTCAACAACACGAACAATGCGCCGCCTGTCACCAGGGAGGAGACGAGAAGGCCTGTCGCCGCACCAGCCTCCAGATCCGCCCCCATGATTGCGCTTCCGGTGACCACCGCCATCAGGATGGCGGTGCCGACGCATTCTGCCACCAGCTTTTTCAGCATGCCCCCCCTCCCTCTTGGTCCTTATGCCGGTGTTCTCAACGATGCAGCGACGGCGCAGGTGGCAGAATGGCGCAGCGCCTGTCGCTTGAGGCTGGCCATCAGACCGCCAGCGCCGTCGTCTGCACCACGGTGCGCAGGGCAAAGGACGACTGCATCTGCCGCACACCCGGCAGGCGACTGAGATGCTGGCGGTGGATGCGGGCGAAGTCTTCGGTATCTTCGGCGACGATCTTCAACAGATAGTCCGCCGTTCCCGCCATCAGATGACATTCCAGTATGTCCGGTACACGCGCCACCTCGCGTTCAAAGGCATCCAGCAGATCCTCGGCCTGGGATTGCAGGGTGATTTCGACGAAAACCGTGGTCGGTTTGCCCATTCGCCTGGTGTTCAACAGCGCCACATATTTGTCGATGAACCCGGCCTCCTCCAACTGCTGAACGCGGCGGTGGCAGGCCGAGGGCGACAGGTTCACCCGTTCGGACAGATCGGCATTGGTGATGCGCCCCTCACGCTGCAAGACGGTCAGGATCCGGCGATCGGTTGCGTCAAGGACCAAGGACATGGTGGATTCTTTCGTGCAAGAAAGGTTTTCGCAAAATTTCTATCACGAGATAGTGCCGTTGCCAGAAAAGTTTCAAAGAAAATGCAGCGGCGCAGGCGCAAGCTTTTCTCATAAGGGCCAAGGGCCCATCAGGGAGAGAAACACATGAAAATCGGTTGCCCAAAGGAAATCAAACCGCAGGAATTCCGCGTCGGCATGACACCGAACGCCGCGCGTGAAGCGGTGAACGCGGGTCATGCCGTGATGATCGAAACGCATGCCGGCACCGGCGCAGGTTTCACCGATGCCGATTATGTGGCGGCCGGGGCCAAAATCATCGGCACAGCGGCCGAGATTTTCGCCGCCGCCGACATGATCGTGAAGGTCAAGGAACCGCAGGCGGTAGAGCGTAAGATGTTGCGCGAGGGGCAGATCCTGTTCACCTACCTGCACCTTGCGCCCGATCCGGAACAGACCCACGACCTTTTGAAATCCGGCGCGACCTGCATTGCCTATGAAACCGTGACCGACGATCGCGGCGGGCTGCCACTGCTGGCCCCGATGTCAGAAGTGGCCGGTCGTCTCGCGCCGCAGGTCGGGGCATGGACGTTGCAAAAGGCCAATGGTGGGCGTGGCGTCTTGATGGGCGGCGTGCCGGGCGTCTTGCCGGCCAAGGTTTTGGTGATTGGTGGCGGCGTGGTCGGCACCCATGCGGCCAAGATCAGCGCGGGCATGGGCGCGGATGTTACCGTGCTGGATCGTTCGGTGAACCGGCTGCGCTATCTGGATGACGTCTTCGGCGGCCAGTTCAAATGCGGCTATTCCGATGCAGCCACAACGATGGAGCTGGCCCGCCAAGCCGATATGATCATCGGCGCGGTGCTGATCCCCGGTGCTGCGGCACCGAAGCTGATCTCGAAAGCACAGTTGAAAGAGCTGAAACCGGGGGCCGCACTCGTCGATGTGGCCATCGACCAAGGCGGCTGCTTTGAAACCAGCCGCGCCACCACCCACCAAGACCCGATCTACGAGGTTGACGGCATCATGCATTACTGCGTGGCCAACATGCCGGGCGCGGTGGCGCGCACCTCGACGCTGGCCTTGGGCAATGCGACCATGCCCTTCATGCTGGCACTTGCGAACAAAGGCTGGAAACAGGCCTGCGCCGACGACAAGCATCTGCTGAACGGGCTGAACGTGCATGCCGGCAAACTGACCTATGCCGCTGTTGGCGTGGCGCTTGGCCTGCCAACCATTTCAGCCGCCGACGCGCTGAAGCTGTAATCGCCCCCGGCAAAAGAAAAAGGCCCCCGTCCCGCGGGGGCCTTTCGTATGTCAGCGCCGCTTACTTCTTCAGCGCGGCAAGAATGTCTTTCAGCAAATCCGTTTCCGAAGGACCGGCCGGTGCTGCGGGTTCCGCCGCTTTCGGCGGCATCAGACGGTTCATCGCCTTGACCAGCATGAAGACGACAAAGCCGATGATGACAAAATTGATGATCGCGGTGACAAAGGCGCCATAGGCAAAGACCGCCGCCCCCGACTCTTTCGCCGCAGCAAGCGATGCCGGGTTGGTGCCGGAAAGGTCGATAAACATATCCGAGAAATTGATCCCGCCCAGAATGAGGCCGATGATCGGGTTGATAAGGTCGCCGACAAGGCTATTGACGATTGCGGTAAAAGCCGCGCCGATGATGATACCCACGGCGAGGTCCATCACATTGCCCTTCATAAGGAAGGCTTTGAATTCTTGAATCATTTTGGGGTCCCTTTTCCTGCCGCCGCCTTTATTACTCAGGCGGCTTGATACACGCGCCCAACCATTGGCGCGCAATTACTATGCATGAAATGGCCCCGGAATCACGGGGAATTTCCACCGATCGGCGTCGGGGGGCTGGCTCACTCGCCGTAAGGAACCCAGATCGTTTTGATCTCTGTCGCCTGCGCAAGGAAAGTACGCCCTTCGCCCGCGGCCCCCGCCCAATCGCGGGCAAGCCCGTGATTGACCCATGTGCGCTTGATATTGCCCGCGGCCTCTGTCTCGATCAGACCGGAGATAGGTGCCGCCGAAAAGGACCAGACCGCATCAACGTCAAGATGCCCGGCCAAGGGTTTTGCCAACTCTTGCGGGGCGCCGGTAACGATGTTCACGACACCGGGCGGCAGGTCCGACGTATCAAGCACCTGATAGAAATCCGTGGCAGACAAAGGCGCAGTTTGCGACGGGACCAGCACACAGGTGTTGCCCATGGCAACCGCCGGGGCCATCACCGAAATCAGGCCAAGAAGCGGCATTTCTTCGGGGCAAAATGCGCCAATCACGCCCACCGGTTCATTCATCGCCAAGGCCACAGCGCGCATCGGCACCTGTTTTACCTGACCATCGTATTTGTCAGCCCAAGCCGCATAGGTGAAAAGCCGGTTGATCGCGGCCTCTACCTCGTCAGCCCCATCGCGCCCAGTCTGGTCCTTGATCCGGGCTGCAAACTCAGCGGCACGGGCCGAAAGGTTTTCCCCGATATAGTAAAGAATCTGCGCCTTGTTATGCCCGGTTGCCCTGCCCCAGCCCTTTGCGGCATGGGCCGCCTCAACCGCGTTGCGGATATCCTTGCGGCTGCCAAGGCCGACATGGCCCAGAAGTTTGCCCTTGGGGGACCAGATCGCTTGGGAATACCCGCCATCCGGCCGCGCCTGCTTGCCACCGATGTAAAGCTTTGCCGTGCGGTCCATCCCCTCGACCAATGCCTCTGCCGGGGCGGGCGTTGCTTTGGGCGACGCCAAGCGCTTGGGTTTGCCCGCCGGTTTCAGATAGGCCATCAGCCCTTCCCAACCGCCTTCGCGCCCAAAGCCGCTTTCGCGCAGGCCACCAAAGCCTGCCGCCGCATCGAAAAGATTGGTGGCATTGACCCAAACCACTCCGGCCTTGACCTTCGGCGCCATGTCCAGCGCAAGGTTCACATTCTCGGTCCAGATACTGGCGGCAAGGCCGTAGCGAGTGTTGTTGGCCAGCTCCACAGCCTCACCCGGCGTACGGAAGGTCATCGACACCAGAACCGGGCCAAAGATTTCCTCTTGCATCAGATGCGAGGCGGAGTTCAGGCCGGAAATCAACGTCGGCGGATAGAAACACCCCTCCGGCACGGCGCAGGCGGCGTGGTAGATCTCGCCATCTGAACCCGCCACCAAATCCTTGATCGCGGCCAACTGAACAGGATCGACAATGGCGCCCACATCAATGCACTTGTCCAACGGATCGCCCATCCGCAGCCCATCCATGCGGCGCTTCAGCTTGTCGTGGAACCGATCGGCGATGCCTTCCTGCACCAAAAGCCGACTGCCGGCGCAGCAGACCTGCCCGCCATTGAACCAGATCGCATCGACCAAGCCTTCAACCGCTGAATCGATATCGGCGTCGTCAAAGACGATGTAGGGCGACTTGCCACCCAGTTCCAAAGTCAGCGCCTTGCCACTGCCCGCGGTGGCCTGCCGGATCTTGCGGCCAACAGAGGTGGAGCCGGTAAAGGCAATCTTGTCGACGCCAGGATGCGCGACCAAGGCAGCCCCCGTATCGCCATCGCCCGTGACGATGTTGAGAACACCCTTGGGCAACCCCCCTCGCGGCTGATCTCGGCAAAGAAAAGCGCCGTCAAAGGGGTATATTCGGCGGGTTTCAGCACCACCGTGTTGCCAGCGGCCAAGGCGGGGGCCACCTTCCACGCCAACATCAAAAGCGGAAAGTTCCACGGGATCACGGCGCCGCAAACACCCACTGGCTGCAGCCCCGGTTGCTCGCTGTCCAAAAGCTGCGCCAGTCCCGCATGATAGTAGAAATGCCGGGCCACCAACGGCACATCAATGTCACGCGCCTCGCGGATCGGCTTGCCATTGTCCAAGGTTTCCAAGACCGCGAAAAGCCGGGCATGCTTTTGTACCAGCCGCGCCAGCGCATAAAGCACCCGCGCGCGGCGCTGCCCGCCCATGCGTGCCCACTTCACTTGCGCCGCCCGTGCGGCGGCCACCGCAGCCGAAATGTCGCCGCCTGCCCCTTGGCTGACCTCGGCCAGCACCTTGCCCGTCGCCGGGTTGCGGGTTTCAAACACAGCGCCCGGCGCGGTGAAGGCGCCATTGATCCAATGCCCAAAGCGCCCCTGATGGCCCGCAATCCAGGCAAGCGCCTCGGCATCGCCCTCGGGGGCCGGGCCATAAGCCATGCTGTCGAAAATCGAAGCCACGCTGGTCATCTTCTGGTCCTTTCGGCAAACGGGATCGCCCGGCACAACCCTGCGCCTGCGGCGGGAGTATTTGTCGCTAAGATGAAAATGCGGGTCGATTTCATCTTGGCAAAAATGCTCCGGGGTGAGCCGCGGAACGCGGCGAGGGGCAGCGCCCCTGATGTTTCGGCGGCGCTCATTCAGCCCATCGCATGGCGGTTGGCGGCAGAATAATGTCCGGTCAGGTAGTGCTCCAGCTGGCGCTCAATATCCCCCAAGAGGCTGGAGGCGCCAAAGCGGAAAAGGTCGGGTTGCAGCCACGAGTGGCCCAGCTCGTCCTTCATCAAGGCCAGATACAACAGCGCGTCCTTGGCTTTGGAAATTCCGCCCGCAGGTTTGTAGCCTACCTTGATGCCGGTGCGGTC
>CALBSG010000048.1 GCA_937927675.1 uncultured Paracoccaceae bacterium
CGGTTTCGGCCGGGCCGACGTTGCGGCGGAAGGCCTCGAACAACTCGCGGCCGATGCCGTGTCCGTTGGCGGACAGGTCAGGGCGCGCGGGGGTGCGGGTCGAAAGGTCGGCCTTGACGGTCAGCGTGCCTGCCACCGCGTCGAGCCGGATCACATCGCCATCTTGCAGCAAGGCCAGCGGGCCGCCGCAGGCCGCCTCGGGCGAGACATGGATGGCGGCCGGGACTTTTCCGCTTGCGCCGGACATCCGGCCATCGGTCACCAGCGCCATTTTCAGCCCGCGATCTTGCAGGACTGTCATCACCGGGGTCAGCGAATGCAGTTCTGGCATGCCGTTGGCCTGCGGCCCTTGGAAACGCAGCACAACCACGGTGTCGGAGGTGAACTCCCCCGCCTTGAAGGCGGTTTTCACGGCCTCTTGTTCGTGGAAGATGCGGGCCGGGGCCTCGATCACATGGCGTTCGGGGGCGACGGCGGAGACTTTGATAACCCCGCGGCCAAGATTCCCCGTCAACTGCCGCAGGCCGCCGGTCGGCTGGAACGGATCTGAGGCCGGGCGCAGGATCTTGTCGTTCAGGCTTGTGGTCGGGCCATCGACCCAAGCGAGCCGCCCGTCTTCCAGTTTCGGTTCTTGCCGGTAGTTGCCAAGCCCGTCGCCAGCCACGGTCTTGGCATCTTCGTGCAAAAGCCCCGCATCCAGAAGTTGGCCAATCAGGAACTGCATGCCACCTGCGGCGTGGAAGTGGTTCACATCGGCCAGACCATTTGGATAAACCTTGGCCATCAGGGGGACGGCGGCCGAGAGATCGTCGAAATCTTCAAGGTCCAAGATGACCCCCGCCGCCCGCGCCATGGCGGGCAGGTGCAGCACAAGATTGGTCGAGCCGCCCGTTGCCATCAGTCCGACGATGCCGTTGACAAAGGCGCGTTCGTCCAAAATCTCGCCCGCCGGGCGGTAGTCATTGCCAAGCGCGGTAATCTCGGCCGCGCGGCGCAGCGCCTGCACGGTCAGCGCCTCGCGCAGGGGGGTGCCGGGGTTGATGAACGAGGCGCCGGGCAGGTGCAGGCCCATCACTTCCATCAGCATCTGGTTGGTATTGGCGGTGCCATAGAAGGTGCAGGTGCCGGGGCCGTGGTAACTGGCCATTTCCGACGCCATCAATTCGGCCCGGCCGACTTTGCCTTCGGCGTAGAGATTGCGCACGCGCGCCTTTTCATCATTGGGGATGCCCGATGTCATCGGGCCTGCCGGCACGAACACCGCCGGGATATGGCCAAAGGTGGCCGCCGCCATCACAAGGCCGGGCACGATCTTGTCGCAGACGCCAAGATAAAGGCTGGCATCAAAGGTGTTATGGCTGAGCGCCACGCCCGCCGCCAAGGCGATGACATCGCGGGAAAACAGCGACAGTTCCATCCCCGGTTGGCCCTGCGTGACGCCATCGCACATGGCAGGAACGCCGCCCGCAACCTGCACGGTTGCCCCGATCTCGGCGGCATGGGCGCGCATCAGGCTTGGATAGGTCTCATAGGGCTGATGGGCAGACAGCATGTCATTATAGGCGGTGACGATGCCAATGTTCGGCATCCGCCCCGCGGCCAGTGCCGATTTTTGCGCGCTCATGGCGGCATAGGCATGGGCCTGATTGCCGCAGGCCAGATGCCCACGTGCAGGCCCAGCCTGCCCTGCCGCAGCGATGCGCGCCAGATAGGCGCTGCGCGTGGCCGCGGAACGGGCACGGATGCGGTCGGTGACGCGCGCGATGGTCGGATGCAGCGGCATGGTCCCTCATATAGCCGGGCGCGTCCCTTGGTCGCCGCTTGCAGCGGGTCTCGGAACGGGCGAATGACGCTTCATAGCACAATATGTTAGCGCTAACAAGTCTTGCCGCACGCCGGGGGGCCACAAAGCCTTTTGCGACCATCGGGGGCCAAGAACAAGGCCAGTTGCGCGAATATCCAGCCAAAGCGCCGTGCCTGATTTTGGGGGCGGGGGCGATCTGACTTCCCTGAAAATGCACCGGATCTGGCGCAAAGCAGCCATATTTACCGATCATAAACCAAACCAACGCGCCTGTTGGGGCGAAAAAGAAGGATGCGAAAGATGATCTCGTTTCGTCAACTTATCCTTGGCTGTGCCGCGCTTGGCCTGTCGGCCTGTGTGTCGGCCAATGACCCGGCGACGCGGGGGGCGCCTTTGGCGGGCGAGCTTGTCGCTGGCCTTGGTGCGGCCAATTCGCAATCGGCGGGCAGTGAGGCGGATGCTGTCACCGCCTATCTGGTGGCGCAATATGATGTCGAGGCGATCCGCGTCACGGTGCCAACCCGTCTGAAAGTGTCCGAGGCCAATACCTTCAAGCCGCATGCCGATATCGTCTGGCGGGGCGAGGCGCTTGGGGATCGCTATGCGCAAGTGGCGGCGATTTTCCGCGATGCCATGGCCACCGGCACCACTGCCATGCAAAAGGGCCGCAAGGTCGATCTGGAGGTTGAGGTGACGCGCTTTCACGCCCTGACCGAAAAGACCCGCTACACCTTTGGTGGCACGCATGAGATGCGCTTTATCCTGACCCTGCGCGATGCTGCCTCGGGGGCGGTGATCGACGGCCCGCGTGAGGTGGTCGCCGATATCAAGGCCTCAGGTGGGTCGGCCGCGATTGAGGAAGAGCGCATGGGGCGCACCCAGCGCGTGGTGACGGTGGAACGTCTGGCCCAAGTGATCCGGCGCGAATTGTCGGCCCCGGCAAGCGAGGACCAGATCGTGTCGCGGTTGGCGACCCCGCCGATGGCGATGACCGAGTAAGCGGCTTTTCCGATCTGCGGAAACAGGCTAAGGGGAGGTCATGATGACCTCCTCTTCTTCGTTTGACGAACCCGCCCTCCCGTCCCGTCCCGTTGTCCGGCTGAAACCCAAGGCCGAGGCGCGGGCGATCCGCCACGGTTTCCCGTGGGTCTATGCTGATGAACTGGTCACCGACCGGCGCACGCAAAATCTGGCCCCCGGCGCGCTGGCGGTGCTGGAAGATGGCGAGCGGCGGCCCTTGGGGCTGGTGACGGTGAACACCAAATCCAAGATCATTGCCCGGGTGCTGGACCGCGATCCTGAAGCAGAGATCAATCAGGCTTGGTTTGCTGTCCGCCTGACCCGCGCCCTTGCGCTGCGCGAGCGTCTGTTTGACGCGCCTTTTTACCGGCTGATCCATGCCGAGGCGGATGGTTTGCCCGGTGTTGTCATTGACCGCTTTGGCGATGCTGCCGTCATCCAACCCAACGCCGCTTGGGCCGAGGCGCATTTTGAGGCGCTGGTGGCCGCGTTGATGCAGGTGACGGGCGTCACGCGCGTGGTCAAGAACGGCTCTGGCCGGTCGCGGGTGCTGGAGGGGCTGGCGGAAGAAACCGCGCTGGTCGCGGGGGCGATTGATGCCGCGATCCCGGTGCCGATGAATGGCGCCACCTATATGGCCGATCTGATGGGCGGCCAGAAAACCGGCCTCTTCTATGACCAGCGGCCGAACCATGCCTTTGCCGCTCGTTTGGCCAAGGGCGCCCGCGTCTTGGATGTGTTTTCCCATGTTGGCGGCTTTGCCCTGGCGGCCCTTGCAGGCGGCGCAGCCTCGGCGCTGTCGGTCGATGCCTCGGCTGCCGCGCTGGCCTTGGCCGGGCAGGGGGCTGAGGCCTCTGGCTTTGGGGCAAAGTTTTCGACCCGTCAGGGCGATGCCTTTGAGGTCTTGGAGGCCTTGGGGGCGACAGGCGCGCAGTTTGATCTGGTGATCTGTGACCCGCCCGCCTTTGCCCCGGCCAAACCGGCACTGGAGGCGGGCTTGCGCGCCTATGAACGGGTGGCCCGGCTGGCAGCACCTTTGGTGGCACCGGGGGGCTATCTGGTTCTGTGTTCCTGTTCTCATGCGGCCGATCTTTCGGCCTTCCGCAATGCTTCGGCGCGCGGCATCGGGCGTGGCGGACGGCGCGGGCAGATCATCCACACCGGCTTTGCTGGCCCCGATCACCCGATCCTGCCGCAGCTGGCCGAAAGCGGCTATCTGAAATCGCTGGTGTTCCATCTGGATGGCTAAGCGGCAATGAAAGCGGTTCTGGATGCCTGCGTGCTGTTTCCCACCGTCCTGCGGGAAATCCTGCTGGGGGTAGCGGCGCGCGGGCTATATCAGCCGATCTGGTCCGAGCGGATCTTGGGCGAATGGGTGCGCGCCACGGCCAAATTGGGCGACGTGGCCGCGATGGAGGCCGAGGCGCAGGCCACGCTGGCCCGCCTTGCCTTTCCGGCCGCCTTGCAGCGCGCGCAGCCGAATATCGAGGCGCGGCTGCACCTGCCTGATCCGAATGACATTCATGTGTTGGCCGTGGCCATTTCGGCCCATGCCGATGCGCTGATCACCTTCAACGCGCAGGATTTTCCCCGCCCCGTTCTGGCGGATGAGGGGTTGGTTCGCCTCGATCCAGATCAACTCCTGTGCCAGTTGCATGCCCGCCACCCCGCCGAGGTGGCGCAGGTTGTTCGCACGGTTCACGCCACGGCAGAACGCATGTTGGGGCAGGACATTCCTTTGAAGGCCCTTATGAAGCGGGCGCAATTGCGCCGGCTTGGCAAGGCGATCGAGGCGGCGGGCTAAACGCCCCAGCGCGCCTCCATCGCCTCAATTGCGGCGATGCGGTCTTCGGTATGGGGGTGGCTGCGCAGCCAGACCGGAATTTCCGCCCCCCGGACCTTGGTCAGCGCGTCCAGCTTTTGAAACAGTGACTTTTGTGGCGCGGTGCCGATTCCGGCCTTGGTCAACAGCGCCGAGGCATAGGCGTCGGCCTCGAATTCGTCCCGGCGCGACAGCCGCGCCATCAGCGCGGTCGAGATCAGGTTGGCGATCCATATGCCGATAAAGGGCAAAAACCGGTTGAGAAAGGCCGACAAGACCACAAAAACCGCGTTTTGCCCGGTGAAATCAATCATCCGCCGCCGCAGATGACCAAGCGCCACATGACCCAACTCATGCGCGATCACGCTGGCCAATTCCTCGGCCGTCACCTCGCCCCGCGCGCGGGCCGCCAGAAACCCGCGAGTCAGGAAGATGCGGCCATCGGGTGCGGCAAGCCCGTTCACGGCATCAACCTCGAACACATGCACCCGGATCGCGGTCACATCCAGTGCCTGTGCCAAACGTGCGGCGAGGTCGGTGATCTCGGCGTCCAGCAACGGTTTGGAGTTGGAGTTCAACATGCGCTGGGTCTGCCAGACCGAAAAGCGCAGCATCAAAAGCGCATAGCCAATCGCAAGAAGAAAGGGGAGGAGTTTCAGCACCATGCCCCAGATATGGCGCAAACGCGGGTCAGCGCAATGTTTTGATGCCGCGGGCGATGCCTTCCAGCGTCATTGGCACCATGCGTCCGGCAAAAATTTCTGAAATCAGCCGGATAGATTGGGTGTACTGCCAATGCTGTTCCGGAACCGGGTTGATCCACAGATGGTTCGGCCATTGCGCGCAGGCGCGGTTCAACCAGACTTGGCCTGCCTCTGGGTTCCAATGTTCGTTGGCCCCACCGGGATGCAGGATTTCATAGGGGCTCATGCTGGCGTCGCCCACAAAAATGCATTTGTAGTCAGAGCCATAGGTGCGCAACACCTCGGCGGTTGAGGTTTGCGCGTCCCAGCGCCGGGCATTGTCGCGCCAGACCCCTTCATAAAGGCAGTTGTGAAAGTAGAACGGCACGAGATGTTTGAATTCGGCCTTTGCTGCGGAAAACAGCTCCTCCATCACCTTCACATAAGGGTCCATCGACCCGCCGATGTCGAGAAACAACAGCACCTTCACCGCATTGCGGCGCTCGGGCCGGGTCTGCACATCCAGCCAACCATGTTCGGCCGTGGCGCGGATGGTGCCATCCAGATCGAACTCCTCGGCAGCGCCATCGCGGGCCCATTTGCGCAAACGGCGCAGCGCAACCTTGATGTTGCGGGTGCCCAGCTCCACGCTGTCATCCAGATTGCGAAATTCGCGTTTGTCCCAAACCTTGACCGCGCGCTGGTGGCGGCTTTGATCTTGACCGATCCGCACGCCTTCGGGGTTATAGCCATAGGCGCCAAAGGGGCTGGTGCCGGCGGTGCCGATCCATTTGTTGCCGCCTTGATGTCGGCCCTTTTGTTCCTCAAGGCGCGCCTTCAGCGTCTCCATCAGCTTGTCAAAGCCGCCCAAAGCCTCGATCTGGGCGCGTTCTTCCGGGCTGAGATGCTTTTCGGCCAGCTTGGCCAACCATTCGGCAGGCAGGTCGATGGCCTGCAAGACTTCTGTATCAGAAATCGCCTCTAAGCCGCTGAAAGATTTTGAAAAAGCGCGATCATAGCGGTCAAGGTGACGCTCGTCTTTTACCATGGACACGCGGCCCAGATAATAGAACCCTTCGGGGTCATAGGTCACCAGACCGGCCTTTACCCCCTCAAGAAAGGCAAGGTATTCGCGCAGAGAGACCGGCACCCCTTCATCGCGCAAGGCAAGGAAGAAGGGCAGGAACATGCGCTTAGTGGCCCGACCGGTCGAGGATGATCGTCACGAACATCGCCACGATCATCAACGGAATGGCATGGGCCGCCGCATATTGCAGCATGTCCAGCGCCTTGCCGCCGCGCCGCTTGGCCCGCCATGCGCCGATTGCCGCCCCCAAAACCAATGCCGCCAGCACAAAGACAGGAATGAACACGATCCGACCCCTTTTGCCGGGGCCGGTTCGTACCGCGCCCCCTTAGCCCCTGCGCCCGCGGGCGCCCAATGCCGCAACTTCCGACATCCGGGCGCGCACCTGCGCCTCTGAGCCGAAGCCATAGCGCGCCCATCCCAGACTGTCGAGACGCAGCGCCCGAGCCTCGGCAGCCATGCCTTGCGCCTCATAGGCCTCGGCCTTGATAAGCATCAGCGTCGCCAGCAGGGCGGCGTTTTCGGCGCGTTTCACCACAGGAATGGCGCGGTCGGTGAATTGGATGGCTTGGGCCGGTTGCCCGGTTGACAGCGCAATCGCGGCCAGTTGCATGTCGACATGGGCGGCATGCACCTCGCCGCCGGGCAGCGCGCGGTAGATGCGGCCAGCCTCGGCAAAGGCGCGCACGGCCGCCTCGGGGTTCGAGGTGATCTGCGCCCGGCCAAGGGCATAATAGGAAAACGCCATCCGCGCATCGGTCCAGCCCTGCGCCATGGCAATCGACAGCATCCGTTCAGCGGCGCCCTTGGCATTGCCGTTGCGGACCCCGAAAGACTGCTCCACTGCCGCGACCCAAGCCCGTGGGGCAATGGTCTTCAACGTGCCACCACGCCCCTCGCCGCCGGGGTTCAGCCGGGCCATCAGGGCGGGCAGGCGACGGGCAGCCTCGGCCTCGTTCATGCCCGATTGCAGTTCGGGCGCGTAATAGGCCCGTAGGATCAGCATGTCGAAGCTGGTCAGGACAGTGTGGAAATTGTCGTCGTTAAAGACGGAATCGGGCAGGTGATAGAGATCGTTCAGTGGGCCTGTGGCCTGCGCCACCTCCTCATGCAGGCAGTCGCGTACCTCTTGGGCGCTGGTGTCCGACGGCACAAAGATCGCGGCATGGGTGCGCCGGGTGATCTGCGCCCAATCAACCGCCGCCGTGCCCCGCGCGGCCTTGTAATCGGCAAAGGAGGTAACGCCCGGCACCACAAAGCAGGCGGCCGTTGGCACCACCCGGCGCATCTGGTTGCGCGGCAGGAATTCAATGGTGATTGCGGCGGTTTGCCCGGCGGGGGCGAGCTGCATATCAAGCCCGGCCTCATTGCGCAGCCGCCCCATCAGCCGCGCTAGTTCGGCCCCGGCGGATTTCGGCACATCGCCGGTCATTGCAACGGTGATCGGGCCTTCAAAGCGGCTCATCACCGGCAGGGCGCGGCCGCTTTCCATGCGGAAACTCAGGTCAAGAAAATCGCGGACAATCTCGACATTGCCGCGCCGGGTGGCGATCGGCGCCCCACTGGGCATCGCCTGCAAGGCGGGCAGGGCGGTGATCGCCCCGCTGTCAGAAGCCGAGGATTTGGTCACTTCGGCGCGCGGCATGGGCGTGCAGGCCGAAATAAGGCACAGGGCGAAAGCGG
This sequence comes from uncultured Paracoccaceae bacterium, assembly GCA_937927675.1. Taxonomy (GTDB): domain Bacteria; phylum Pseudomonadota; class Alphaproteobacteria; order Rhodobacterales; family Rhodobacteraceae; genus Tabrizicola_A. Next base: position 8,100 of record CALBSG010000048.1, read on the forward strand.
AAATACGGCGCATGGCTTGGCAGCTGACCTATAAATATGGGGTTACCCCCGGATGAAAAGGCAAGGTGCTGCGCCGCCCCCGTGCCTTTCCGGTTCAGCGCCCTTGGGGAAGGTGCCCCCGCACCTGACCCCAAGGGCTTTACTGATCCGGGCAAGACCCGTTCCGTTGCCGCACCCCGAAACCGCCGATGCAAAACGCACCTTTGGTCTCTGGGACAAATGGCCGGACGCAATCCCCACCGCGACCTGCCTTCTGAGGTGCCGATCTGGCCGTCGTTCCGGTTTCCCTGCGCGTCGAGCATGCCGCGCCGAGGGATCTTTTGCCGCAGAACCTGACCACGAAAGGCCAAGGGGCAGGGGATCCAAAAAACCGTTACCGAAACCCAAACCGTCACTGAAGACAGTCAACATGGTTGCAGTGTCGTTAACGGGGCAGGTTCATGTCAATCTTGCGGTTTTTGCCGCCAATGGCGGGATCTACCCATGGATATGTTCCGGGCTGGAAACGCCAGATTTACGCATAGGAACTCACGATATATTTGTAAACATTTCAAATATTCGCATTTCGTGAGCGGATTGTGTCAAGACCATGGCTAAATATCGGCAGAATAGCCCGATTCGTCGCATTTGCGGAACGAGCGGTCCTCAAAACCGATGATCTGTCAGAGAGAGCCGTTACCCCCGACCGCCGCGGTTCATAAACGCCAGCCTCTCGAACAGTTGCACATCCTGTTCGTTTTTCAGCAGCGCCCCGTGCAAGCGCGGCAGACTGTGCTTGCCGTCGCGCCGCAGATCCTCGGGGGCAAGATCCTCGGCCAAGATCAGTTTCAGCCAATCCAATACCTCAGAGGTCGAGGGCTTTTTCTTCAATCCCGGCACCTCGCGCAATTCGAAGAACTGGGTCAGGGCGGTGGTCAACAGCGCCTCTTTGATGCCCGGATAATGCAGCCGCACGATGGCGGCCAAAGTGTCGGCATCTGGAAAGCGGATGAAGTGGAAAAAGCAGCGGCGCAAAAACGCGTCGGGCAGGTCTTTTTCATTGTTCGAGGTGATGATGACCACCGGGCGCTGTGCCGCGCGCACCGTCTCGCCGGTTTCATAGACATGGAACTCCATCCGGTCGAGTTCCTGCAAAAGGTCATTCGGAAATTCGATGTCGGCCTTGTCGATCTCGTCGATCAGCAACACCACGCGGGACGGGGCCTCAAACGCCTGCCACAGTTTGCCCTTGCGGATATAGTTCCGCACCTCATGCACGCGGGCATCGCCAAGCTGGCTGTCGCGCAAGCGGCTGACCGCATCATAGTCATAAAGCCCCTGCTGCGCCTTGGTCGTCGATTTCACATGCCATTCGATCAAAGGCATCCCCAAGGACGCCGCTACCTGCCGGGCAAGTTCGGTTTTGCCGGTGCCGGGTTCCCCTTTAACCAGCAAGGGGCGCTGGAGTGTGACAGCCGCATTGACCGCAACCGCAAGGTCATCTGCGGCGACGTAAGACGAGGTCGAGGCGAATTTCATTGTCAGATCAAGGCCCTGAATTGTGTTTCCGCGTGACACTATCTGTCGCCGTATTTTGTCGCAACCGCTAGTGACAATCGCTTTACATTCCGGTATTGCACCGCCCATTGCCGCCCTTGTCAGGGTGGGGTTCTGCCAGAATTGACCCCCCGACAGGTGCAACGCAAGATTGGAGAATGCGCCATGAAAGCCGAAGTATTCCTGCCCGACGATTATCGCCCGGCCGAGGATGAGCCCTTCATGAATGATCGGCAGCTGGAGTATTTCCGCCGCAAGCTGGTGGTCTGGAAGCAGGAACTGCTGGATCAATCGTCCGAAACCATCGAAAATCTGCAAGACTCTGCGCGCAATGTGCCTGATCTGGCGGACCGCGCTTCGGAAGAAACCGACCGCGCGCTAGAGTTGCGCACCCGCGACCGTCAGCGCAAGCTGGTGTCCAAGATTGACGCCGCGCTGCGCCGGATCGAGGAGGGCGAGTTCGGGTATTGCGAAATGACCGGCGAGCCGATCAGCCTGAAGCGGTTGGACGCGCGTCCGATTGCGACCATGACGCTGGAAGCTCAAGAAAAGCACGAACGCCGTGAGAAGGTTCACCGCGACGAATGACCGCCGCTGCCGGGGCTTGTGCCGCGGCGCTGTTGTCGTGAAGTTAAGGCCGGGCCGCAGGGTCCGGCTTTTTGTTTTGGAGGCGGCATGGCGCAAGAGGTGACGATTCTCGGGGCAGGGGTGGCCGGGCTGACCGCCGCACTTGCCTTGGCGCAAAAGGGCTTTGCCGTCACCGTGCTGGAGCAGGCCGACGCCATTCGCGAGGTGGGCGCCGGACTGCAGATCAGCCCCAATGCCGCGGTGGTCTTGCAGGCCTTGGGGCTTGGTGCGGCGTTGGATGCCGCGCAGGGGCGGGCCATGGCGGTGCGGCTGTGCGACGGGATCACCGGCGAGCCTGTGCTAAACATGGATCTTGCGCGGCTGCGGCCGACACAGGGCTATCACTTTCTGCACCGGGCCGATCTGATCGCCATGCTAGAGACGGCGGTGCGTGCCGCTGGCGTGCAGATCCGCTTGTTGCAGCGGATCGAGACGGTGGATCTGACGGGGCCGCGCCCGCGCCTTGTCACGGCCATGCTGCTTGCGCCGGCGGCCGTGCTGTTCGTCTTCATGCTCATCGTGCCGCTCGCCGTCATCCTCGTCTTTTCATTTGGCGAGCGCGCGCCCGCGGGCGGCTATGCGGCGGGCTTCACGCTCGAGAACTATGCGAACCTTCCCGCGCGCGGGAAGGCCTTCCTCAACACGCTGACGCTGGCCCCGCTGGGCACGCTGCTCACCGCCATCATCGCCTTTCCGGTGGCCTATTTCGTGTCCTTCCATGTCGATGCGTCGCGCAAATCGCTGTGGTTGTTCCTGATCACCATTCCGTTCTGGACCAACCTCCTGATCCGCACCTTCGCCATGCAGGAGGTGATCCGCAACGAGGGCATCATCAACTCGGCCCTGATGGGCCTCGGCCTCGTCGACAAGCCGGTGCAGATCATGTTCACCGACTG
>CALBSG010000049.1 GCA_937927675.1 uncultured Paracoccaceae bacterium
CATGGGGCGCGGCTCGACGCCGAGGTCGCGCAGCGCGGTCAGCGCCGCCATATGCCGCACGATGCCCGCCGCGAAGGCCCCGGCATGAGCCGACAGCCTCCCGGGGCGGCTGGCGTCAAACGTCACCGGATTGCCCTGCAGATCGGTCAGCGACAGGTGAATATGAACGCCATTTCCCACGCCGTCCGGGTCGGTCTTGGGGCAAAAGCTGGCCTGCCAGCCCAACGTTGTGGCCAGTTCGCGGGTAATTTCGCGGATGCTCACGGCGCGGTCTGCCGCCTGCACGGCACCTGCAGGACCACAGACGATTTCAAACTGGTCGCGGCCATATTCGGGCAGGAAGCACTCCGGGTCGCAACCTGCCGCATCCAAAGCGGCCATCAGCATAGGGCCAAATGGATCGGCGCGGCGTTGGGCCGAAAGCCCAAAGGACGGCGCTGCGGGCCAACTGGCTCCCAATATCTGAAACTCCTGTTCAAACGCAGAGACGACGCGCAGGCCCATAACCTCAAGGTCGGCCACCGCCGCCTTGAGCATGGATCGCACGCAGCCTTCCCATGGCGTGCCATCCAGGTTGCTGATATCGGAATGGTAGAAATGCAACGGCGTACGCCCGCCGATGCCATCCACCCGCACCCCCGCCTCGGGGTCGGGCATCAACCGCAGATCGCCTGATGACCCAAAGGGGTTGGGGCTTGCAATTTCGTCAAATGGGGTCAGCGACAGATTGGCGGGCACCCAGCCAACCCCTTTTGACAGGGCACCGGGCAGACTGGCCGCAGACACCGCGCGGCCACGGGTGATGGCGGCGATGTCGGTAGTGACAAAGGTCACAAGTTCTTCTGGCTTGATCATGTCACCCTCATCCACCAAGGGCCGCGAGGCGGGCCAGAACTGTGTCAGTATCCGTGATCCAGCAATAACCCCCGTAGGCGCGCAATGCGGCCTCATGCCGTTCGGGTGTGTAGGTGGCGCAGGCATCCTTGACCACTGTCACCAGATACCCGCGGTCGGCGGCATCGCGCACGGCCATGTCAACGCATTGATCGGTCACGATCCCCGCGATGATCAGGAACCGCGTATTCAGGTTGCGCAGCACATAATCGGCATTGGTCGAGTTGAAGAGACCCGAGGAGGTCTTGGGCAAAACCGGCTCGTTTTCGGTGGGGGTCAAAGGTGCGATGATCGCCCCTTCGGGTGCGCCTTTGGGCACATGCATGGCCGACAGCTTGTGATCCAGGGACCGGTCGCGGCCATCGGCGGTCAAGCTTTCGATGATGGTGTGGCAGACGTTTTCGTCAGCCTTGCGAAAGGCGTTCAGGATCTTGACCTGATTGGGGATCACCACCTCATGGACGCGCTGCATAAAATAGCTGTCGGCAGGCATCGGGTGAGTGGGGTCCATCATCGGCTCGGCCCAAATGCGTTGCATGTCCACCAAAAGCAGGGTGCAAGCCCCCTTTGTGTAGGCACTGTCGCGGCGCAAGGTTTTGCCACCATATTCGATGGAAATCAGATCGCTCATATCATTCTCCGGCATGGTCGCCGCTGTGCGGCACAGTCTTAGGATTGAGGTAAGGTGCATCAGATGTGATGCCGGACAAGCCGCGCAGGGCTTCGATCTCGGCAATTCGGCCGCGTGAGATTGGCGATAGATGGGTGGTGACAGCCGCAATCAGCGCTTCGACCTGCGCAAGCGCAGGCACCATGGTATCAAAAGGGGAAGGCCCTTCGACGGGGGCTGCGAGAACCACTTTGGCATGAGCAGCCAAGGGCGAGGCCCATGGGTCCGTGAACAAGATAACCTGCGCGCCGCGTTCGGTGGCCAGGTTGACGAACTGTATCGTGTCCACCTGATACCGTCGATAGTCGAAGGCGATGATGAGATCGCGCCGCCCTATATCTACGAGCGAATCGACCCTATCGGGCAGGTTGGCATTGACCATATGGCAATCGCCCCTCAGCTGACGCATGTGTTGCCACAGCATCCCCGCCAGATAGCCCGAGAAACGTCCACCAATGAAATGCAGCCGCAGCGCAGGGTCGCTGATCAAGCGTGCTGCCATTTCAAAATCTGCCGCTGGCACCATTGAGGCGGTGGAGTCCAGCATGGCGATGCAGGACCGGATCACCTCTTGGTAGATTTGTTCTTGCGGCACTGCAGCTGCCTTGCCCGCGTCGATCATCGCCAAGGGCGAGTTCATCCTTGCCTGAACTTCGCCCAGCAAGGCCCTTTGAAAGCTGGAGAACCCATCGAACCCCAGTCGAGAGACGAAGCGCACGACCGTTGGGCCGGACACTCCAGCGATGGCTGCCAGATGGGCGACTGTGTTCAAACCCGCCGCCGGATAATCCGCGAGCAATGCCCGCG
>CALBSG010000050.1 GCA_937927675.1 uncultured Paracoccaceae bacterium
CCATCATAACCGTAGAACTGATTCATTAGTAATACTCCCCTTGTCGCCAATTCAGGTATCATATAAAAGTTCCACCCTAGCATATCCAAATTGTCTTCATGATAAGAACATTCCCTTCTACCGCTGAATCTTGCTCTCTTAAACCATAACATCGCCTGATAATCGTCAGTTAAGATTGCTCCACCTTTACTTAATTTCAATGTCTTATAAGGTCCTGTAAACGATAAACACATATGTGTTCCTGAAACATACATATCAGAAGTAAATCTTAATGCGGAATCAACAACATTGGATGGAAATAACCTATATGCACCTTTAATTGTGTCCCCTTCAACGGGTGTGAAATTAACTTTTAATCCCGCGTGAATAATTTCACAAGGAACTGATGGATATGTTCTTGATGGGCAGTCTATAAACTCCTTTTCTATCGATTTTTTAATATTTTTTTCATAATATAACGATAAAAACAAAGCATTACTCATGTTGTCTAAAGCAACTGCGTAAGGCGCTCCTGTATAGTCACATAACGCCTTTTCAAAATCTTCTGTTATTTTATGTACTCCTTGTGCCATTTTATAAAAATTTTAATTTAACTAAACAATATTATTATAGTCCTCCATCGATTCTCAATTTTGAACCAGAAACATATTCGTTTTCTACAATGTAGTTTATGGTATTATATAATTCATCAATTCTACCCCATCTTTTCAATCCAATCTTTTCTTTCGCTCTTTGTTGGTATTTTTCATCAACTCTATAACACATACCTCCGTCAAAATATCCCAATTGAATTGTATTACATGTGACTCCGTGTCTTATACTTTCTCTATTAGCATTACTAATAAACCTATCAACAAATGCTTTAGAAGCACAATAAATTGAATTTTTTGGTACATTCATCTCAGCAAAAACTGATGATATAGAAATTATTCGACCAAAATTATTTTCAATCATTTTAGGTAGACAATTTGATATAATGTTTATATTACCTTTGATGTTTACATTAATCATTCTATCTATTTCTTTCAAATCACTTTCATTTATTTCATTGAGAAATACGTCATATTTAACTCCGCTCAAGTTCAACACAACCTCAAAACTGTTGGTTGAAAAGAAATTCTTAACTTCTTCAAATGATGTGATGTCAATGTCTTTACTACCAATTGAGGTTACTTGATATTTTTCTTCTAAATAAGGTGTCAGTTTTGTACCAATTCCTCCTGTTCCTCCAAAAACTACAATCTTTTTCATTTAACATATTTTAATATTGATACTCCATAAGTCCAGCCAGAACCGATTGCCGGCATCACCAATAAATCTCCAGTTTTTATTTTATTTTGTTTATATAAACTATCCAACGCCATAGGGATTGACGCACCAGCGGTATTGGCAAATTTAGTCATATTGAAGACTATTTTTTCTTTAGGTACCTCTATCAGCTCTGCAGTTTTTAATAAAACTCTATGACCTGGCTGATGTGGTATTATCCAATCTATCTCTTCTTTGGAAATATTCAATTTTTCTAATGAACTTTTTATTGTGGTAGGGAGTACTTTAGTTCCAAATTCATACACAGCCTTACCATCCATTTGGAATTTTCCAGAATGATGACAAGTGAATGCTTCTTTACCATTTGCATCCCCGTATAAATCAGTACTAATCCAACCCCCATCTACTTCAGATAAAATAACCGCTCCCGCACCATCACCAAAAAAAACACAATCCCTTCTTTCCCAATCTGTAATTCTTGAATAAGCATCAGCTCCTACCAATAAAATGTTTTTATACTGTTTGGTACTAATTAAGGTAGAAGCTATTTGTAAACCATATACAAATCCAGTACACACAGCATTTATATCAAAAGCCGGTTTTTTTACGTCTAATCTTTTCGCCATAATTATGGCTGTAGATGGTGAAATTCTATCGGGGCTTGATGTTGCGACAATAATTAAATCAATATCTTCTTTGTTAATATTTGCATCTTTTATTGCATCAATTGCCGCATGATATGCCAAGTCAGATGGTAATTCATCTTCAACAACTCTTCTTTCTTCTATCCCTAACTTTTCTTTTGTCCATTCAGAGTTTGTCCCAATATTCAACAAATCAATATCGTTATTTGTTATTGTTTTTTTAGGTACATAAGACCCTATACCTATAATTCCTATGTTATTTAGTTTCATCATTTAAGGTTTTTAAGAAATCTTTTTCTAATTCCAATAATTTAGTTCTACGACTTTTTTCGTTTTTTGCGGGAATACCGTGCACCAATGTAAAAGCTTTCACATCATTTTTAACCAAACTCATCGCACCTACAGCAGCACCTTCATATAAGGTTACACCAGGTAGAACAGTACAACCAGTACCGATTACTGAATGTTTCTTCAAAATAACTTTTTCTGATTTAACATTAGTATATTCACTTGGTATACACGGGCCAATTAGAAAATCACCTAAAAAGTCATCAGATGATGATAAAATAGTTACTCTTGACGATACTTGAGAAAAATCTTCCAAGATAATTTCACCTTTACCTATAAGCGAAGCATAACATGCAATGTGAATATAATTACCTATTTTTATTCCTCCTTCACCAGCACTTAATATTACAAAATCATCAATTCTTACATTTGAACCAACTTCTATACTTTTTGCATTATATATTGAACATTTGTCTGATATATAAACATTTTTCCCTAACGTTTTGAATCCAATTTTTTTTAGTTCTTCTTCTGTTAAAAACATAATTTTATTTTTTCAGTATATTACCTTAAAGAACCCCTAACCTGGAACCACCTTGTCGGCTTTAGCTTCATCGCTCTTGGGGCCTTCTTCATCTTCCACAAATGGGCGTGACGGCACTATGGACTCTGCCTGCCCACGGGCGTAGCCCTTTGGGATGCGCGAAAAATCCGTCTTCCTGAACCGCCACACGCCGCCCAAGGTGATAACCCTTGTCCTTTTGGCGGGGCTGTCGGCGCTGACGATGAACATCTTTCTGCCCTCGCTTCCCGGCATGGCGAAATGGTTCGAGGTGCCCTACGCGCTGATGCAGCTTTCGGTGGCGCTTTACCTTGCGCTCTCGGCCGCTTTGCAAATCGTGATCGGCCCGATTTCTGACCGATACGGACGGCGCAAAGTGGTTTTGGGGGCGCTGATCCTGTTTTTGATCGCGACGGTCGGGACCTTGGTCGCGCCCAATGCCGAAACCTTTCTGTTCTTCCGCATGGCCCAAGCCGTGGTCGCCGCCGGCATGGTGCTGTCGCGCGCCATCGTGCGCGACATGGTGGCCGATGCCGAAGCCGCCTCGATGATCGGCTATGTCACCATGGGGATGAGCATCGTGCCGATGATCGGCCCGGCCATCGGCGGGTTTTTGGATGCGGCCTTTGGCTGGCAGGCGAATTTCACCCTGCTGCTGGTGATCGGCCTTGCCGTCACGGCACTGGTCTGGGCCGATCTGGGCGAAACATCCGAACCGAAAGAGACCAGCTTTGCCGCGCAATTGCGGCAATACCCCAGCCTGCTGTCCTCGCGCCGGTTCTGGGGCTATTGCATGGCCGCCGCCTTTTCATCGGGCTGCTTTTTTGCCTATCTCGGCGGCGCTCCCTATGTCGGAACCGAGGTGTTCAAGCTGTCGTCCAAGGAAATCGGGCTGCTCTTTTCATTGACGGCCATCGGTTACCTGATCGGGAACTTCTTTTCCGGGCGCTATTCGGTGCGGGTTGGCATGAACCGCATGGTGCTGTGGGGCACGGTCATCACCACGGTCGGCCTTGTGGTCCTGACCCTGCTGACGCTCGCGGGCCTGTCTGGGCCTGTGGTGTTTTTCCTGCTGACCGTGCCGATGGGGATCGGCAACGGGTTGTGCCTGCCCAATGCCAATGCGGGTATCCTGTCGGTGCGGCCCGATCTGGCGGGCACCGCCTCGGGTCTTGGGGGCGCGATCATGATCGGGGGCGGTGCTGGTTTGGCGGCGCTGGCGGGGCATCTTTTGGGGCCGGGGTCCAGCGAAATGCCGCTGGTCCTGCTGATGCTGGCCACATCCGTTGGCGCGATCATCGCCATTTTGATGGTGATGGCCCGCGCCCGCAGCCTTGGGCTTTCCGGCACTTGACGTCACTGGTTTGCAAAGCCCACACTGGCTTTGCAAAGGGGATGTCACATGGCGACACAAAAACTGTACGCGGGGGCAAAGCTGCGCGAATTGCGCGGGCGGCTTGGTCTGACCCAACGTATTTTTGCCGACAAACTCGGCGTCTCCCTGCCTTATCTGAACCAGATGGAGAACAACCACCGCCCGGTGTCTGCCGCTGTCGTGTTGGCCTTGGCGCAAGAATTCGGGCTGGATGTGACCGAACTGACCGTGGGCGAAGGCGAGCGTCTGGTCAGCGACATGCGCGAGGCGCTGGCCGATCCGGTCTTTGCCAAATCCGCCCCACCCTTGGCGGATCTGCGACTTGCGGCCTCCAACGCCCCTGCCCTTGCCCGCGCGTTTCTTGACCTGCACCGCGCCTATCGCCAAAGCCATGAACGGCTCGCCTCTCTGGACGAGGCGTTGGGCCGCGATGACGCCGGTCTGCGCGCCAGCCCCTGGGAGGAAGTGCGCGACTTCTTTCACTATTGCGACAACTATGTGGATGCCATCGACCGGGCCGCAGAGCATTTTGCAACCAGCGCAAGCCCGGGAAAAGACGTGCTGATTACCGCGACAGAGGCCCTTCGCAAGCGTGGGCTGGATGTACAATTTTCCGACACCGGGCTTTTGCGCCATTTTGACAGCAGCGCCCGCCGGCTGGAGCTTTCGGCCCGCGCTGCGGCCCCCACACAGCGCTTTCAACTGCTCTATCAGGTGGCCCTGCAAACCCAAAATGAGCTTTTGGAAGCCACGCTGGATCTTGCGCGCTTCACCACGCCCGAGGCCCGCGACATCGCCAAGATCGGCCTTGCCAACTATTTCGCGGGGGCCGCGCTGATGCCCTATCGCGCGTTCCTAGAGGCGGCACAAAAGACCCGGCACGATCTGGAACGGCTGGCCGACATCTTCGGCGCCTCGATCGAACAGGTCGCGCATCGGCTGTCCACCCTGCAACGACCGGGCGCCAAGGGGATCCCGTTCTTCTTTGTCCGCGTCGATCAGGCGGGCACGATTACCAAGCGTCACTCAGCCACCCGGCTGCAATTTGCCCGCTTTGGCGGAGCGTGCCCCTTGTGGAACGCGCACCGCGCGTTCGAGACGCCGGGGCATTTCCTGCGGCAATTGGCTGAAACGCCGGACGGGGTGCGCTATCTGTGCCTGTCGCGCGATGTGTCGAAACCGGGGGGCGCCTTCCTTGCGCCGGTGCGGCGCTATGCGATTTCGCTTGGCTGCGAGATCACCCACGCCGCAAGTCTGGTCTATTCCGATGGGCTGGACCTGAAGGGCCGGTTTGAGCCCATCGGCATTTCCTGCCGGATCTGTGAGCGCAAGGATTGCCACCAACGGTCAGTCCCGCCCTTGGAACGTCGACTGCGGGTGGACCCCGACACGCGCGGCCTGTTGCCTTACGATATCGCCGATTGAAAAAGGGGGCCGCGAAGGCCCCCTTTTCCCTATTCTGTCACCCGATCACTTCAGGTGTTGCCAGATGTGATCCTTCAGATGGCTGCGCTTTTTGCGCAGATGCTCTTCCTCTTCCTCGGACAGAAGATCGAGCCGCGTCTCTGCGCGATGCACCTTTTCATTCAACTCGTCATACTCGGCCACCAGCTTGGCGAAATGCGCGTCCGTTTCCTTCAAGGCGCTGATCTTGGTTGCCTTTTCCGGAAATTCCAGCGGCAGGGCGTGCGGGGTATGCGACATGCGTGTCTCCTTCGTCTTGTCGCCCCCGAGTTTATCAGGGGCGCAAAAGCTGACTTTGACACGGATCAATTGGCGCGTTTTTTCAGCGCTGGCGCGTCTGCCACTCCTTCGCCGTCACCGGTTCCAGATTCGACTTCGGCAGGCGGCGGCCCAGAATGTGGTCGGCCGCTTTTTCGCCGGTCATGATCGAGGGGCCGTTCAAATTGCCATTGGTCACCTGCGGGAAGATCGAGCTGTCGGCAACACGCAACCCTTCGACGCCGATCACCCGACATTCGGGGTCAACGACAGCCATCGGGTCATCCGCGCGGCCCATGCGGCAGGTGCCACAGGGGTGATAGGCGCTTTCGACATGCTCTTTCAGGAAGGCATCAAGCTCGGCATCCGATTGCAGCGCCAGACCGGGCTGGATTTCCGATTTTACAAAGGGCTTCATGGCGCCTTGATCGAAAATCTCGCGTGTCAGGCGGATGCAGCGGCGGAATTCGTCCCAGTCGTCGGGGTGCGACATGTAGTTGAACAGGATCTTCGGCGCATCCATCGGATTGGCCGAACGCAGGGTAACCGACCCGCGGGATTTCGACCGCATCGGCCCAACGTGCACCTGAAAGCCGTGGCCACCCGCCGCCGCCTTGCCGTCATAGCGCACGGCGATCGGCAGGAAATGGTATTCGATGTCGGGATATTCGATCCCTTCGCGGGTGCGGATAAAGGCACAAGCCTCAAACTGGTTTGACGCGCCAAGGCCGGTCTTGGTGAACAGCCACTGCGCGCCCACCATCGCCTTGCCCCAGAGGTTCCAGTATTTGTACAGCGTCACCGGCTGGGCCGCGGCAAACTGCATATAGATTTCAAGGTGATCTTGCAGGTTGGCACCGACGCCGGGACGGTCCGCCACCACCGGAATTCCATGTTCGGCCAGATGCGCCGCATCACCAATCCCCGACAGCATCAGGATTTTCGGGCTGTTGATCGAGGAGGCTGCAACGATCACTTCTGATCCCGCGCGGATCACCTCATCCTGTCCGTTGCGGGCAATTTCCACCCCGACAGCGCGACCATTCTCAATCACCACGCGCTTGGCAAAGGCCCGCACGAGGTCCACCCGGCCCGATTTCATCGCCGGACGCAGATAGGCATTGGCGGCGGACCAGCGGCGACCTTTGTAGATCGTCGCCTCCATCGCGCCAAAACCTTCTTGTTGCGCGCCGTTGTAATCGGTGGTCGTCGGATAGCCGGCCTGCTGCCCGGCCTTGATAAAGGCGTTGAACAAGGGGTTCTTGCGCGGCCCGCGGCTGATGTGGAGCGGGCCGTTCTTGCCGCGGAACCCGTCATCGCGGCCCGCGTCATCGCCGCCGTGCCAGGTTTCCATGCGCTGGAAATAAGGCAGCACATCGGCGTAAGACCAGCCTTGCGCGCCCATCGCCTCCCATGTGTCGTAATCCTTGGCGTGGCCACGGACATAGACCATGCCGTTGATCGACGAAGACCCGCCAATCACCTTGCCCCGCGGGGTGGCCAATTGGCGCCCACCGAGATGCGGCTCAGGCTCCGATTGGAACCCCCAGTCGTAAATCCCCATGTTCATCGGATAGCTCAGCGCCGCCGGCATCTGGATGAACGGCCCGGCGTCCGAGCCCCCCTGTTCAATCACGATCACGCGCTTGCCCGCCTCGGCCAGTCGATACGCGATGGTTGACCCCGCCGAACCCGACCCGATGATCACATAATCTGCCTGCATCATTCCCCCCCGCCCGCCCGGCGGCCTTTGTTGACGGCATCCCGGCGACGGCTTAGGCCGCGGCGCCGACAAGCTGTGAATTCAGATATTCCATTGCAGTTTCCACCGCTGCGGCCCCGTCGGGCAGACCCGACTTCAACACTTCACGCAGGTAAAGACCGTCGATCAGCGCGCCCAAACCTTCGGCAACCGCAGGTGCCTTGTCGCCCGCCAAAGGGCGCAACGCGGCCAGAAGATTCGATCTCAGACGTCTTTGATAGACAGCCAAAAGGCGCTTTGCCTCTGGCACGGTCTGCGCCAGAACCCAAAAGTTGAGCCATGCCCCCACCGCCTCGCGCCGGAAATTTGCGGGGCTGAAACTGGCCCAAAGAATGGCCTTCAACCGCGCCTCTGGACCATCGGCCAGATGCAAGGCGCCGCGCACTTCCGCCCCATAAAGCGACAGGATATGTCGCATTGCCGCAAGGAAAATATCTTCCTTGGACCCGAAATAGTGATGGGCCAAAGCCGACGACATCCCGGCCCGCTTGGCGATCTGGGACACCGTCACGTCAAGCGAACCCGCCCGCCCGATCTCGGCGATCGTGGCTTTGACGAGGGCCGCCTTTCGGATAGGCTCCATGCCAACTTTGGGCATTTCGGTGTGGCTCCAAGAATCTGCTTGCCAAACCGATAAAGCGTGAAGTTTATTGACTCGTCAATCAACAAAAAAACAGGGAGCCACACCATGACCCTTCGCCCCACTTTGCGTACCGCCCTTCTGGGCACCGCGGTGACCTTCGCCCTTGCCGGTTCGGCCTTTGCGGAAGGCTGTGACAAGATCGTTTTCTCGGATGTGGGCTGGACGGACATCACCGCCACCACCGCCGCGACCAGCCTGGTCGCCCAAGCCCTGGGCTATGAGACCGAGACCAAAGTTCTTTCGGTTCCGGTGACCTATACCGGTCTGGCCGAAGGCGATATCGACGTGTTCCTCGGCAACTGGATGCCCACGATGGAGGCTGACCTTGCGCCCTATCGCGATGCTGGCACCGTTGACGTGATCCGCACCAACCTGGAAGGCGCGAAATACACGCTGGCCACCAACGAAGCTGGTGCCGCCGCCGGGATCAGCGATTTCAACAACATCAAGGATCACAAGGACGCGCTGGAAGGCAAGATCTACGGGATCGAGCCGGGCAACGACGGCAACCGTCTGATCATCGACATGATCGCGGGCGGGCCGTTCGGCCTTGACGGCTTTGAAGTCGTGGAAAGCTCGGAAGCGGGCATGCTGGCCGAGGTGAAGAACAAATCCGACGCCGGTCAACCGATCGTCTTCCTTGGCTGGGAACCCCACCCCATGAACGCCAACTTCAAGATGACCTACCTGTCGGGCGGTGACGATGTGTTCGGCCCGAACTTCGGGGGCGCAGTCGTCGACACCAACACCCGCAAGGGCTACGCGGCGGAATGCCCGAATCAGGGCAAGCTGTTGCAAAACCTCGTCTTCTCCCTGCAGATGGAGAACGAGATCATGGGCGCGATCCTGAACGACGGCACCGACCCGGCCGAGGCAGCCAAAACCTGGCTCGCTGCCAACCCCGGCACCTGGGAGCCGTGGCTGGATGGTGTGACCACCAAGGACGGCGGCGACGCCAAGGCTGCCGTCGCGGCCGCGCTGCAATAATCATCGAAGGCCCCCGTTTCCTGACGGGGGCCTTACTCTATCCAAAGGGGAGAGGCCGCCATGGACTGGCTGACCGATAACAAAATCCCGGTCGGGAAGATGGCCAAGATCATCAACGACTGGATGAGCGACAATCTAGGCGGGGTCTTTGATGCCATCTCCTTGGTGATGGAGGCGCTGATCAACGGCATCCTGTGGTGCCTGCAAACGCCGCATCCCCTTGTGATCGTGGGGCTTTTCATGGCTCTGGCGTGGTATCTGCAGCGGTCTTGGAAGGTGTGCCTTGGCGTCCTGCTGGGGTTTCTGTTCATCCTGAACCAAGGCTATTGGGAAGAAACCACCGAAAGCCTGACGCTGATTCTGTCGGCCTGCGTGGTCTGTATGGGCGTGGGCGTGCCGATTGGCATCGCAGCCGCGCATCGGCCCCGGCTCTATGCGGCCATGGTGCCGGTTCTGGACCTGATGCAGACCCTGCCGACCTTTGTTTATCTGATCCCGGCCATCGTCTTCTTTGGCCTTGGCATGGTGCCGGGCTTGATTGCCACCGTGATATTCGTGCTGCCCGCACCGATCCGGCTGACCTATCTTGGCGTGTCCTCGACCCCGACTGCCCTGTTGGAGGCCGCAACGGCCTTTGGCGCCACCCCCAAGCAACGGCTGTGGAAAGTGGAATTGCCCTATGCCCTGCCGCAGATCATGGCCGGGCTGAACCAGACCATCATGCTGTCCTTGTCGATGGTGGTGATTGCAGCTCTGGTGGGTGCGAACGGTCTTGGCGTTCCGGTGATCCGGGCGTTGAACTCGGTCAACACCGCGCTTGGCTTTGAATCCGGCTTCATCATCGTGGTGGTGGCCATCCTTCTGGACCGCTCGCTCAGGGTGAACAGCAAATGAACGCCGTAGAATTTGACAAGGTTTCGATCGTTTTCGGCGATACCCCTGCCGCCGCCCTGCCCTTGATGGATCAGGGCCTGTCGCGCGGCGAGATTCAGGAGAAAACCGGCCAGATCCTTGGCGTGCATGATTGCAGCCTGACCGTCGGCGAGGGCGAAATCCTTGTTCTGATGGGGCTTTCCGGCTCGGGCAAATCGACGCTGCTGCGTGGGGTCAACGCGCTGAACCCGGTCGTGCGGGGCGAAGTGCGGGTGCGCGCGGGCGGCGAGATGGTGTCGGTGACCCATGCGGCCCCCGAAACCCTGCGCGGTTTGCGCCTGTCGACCATCGCCATGGTGTTCCAGCAATTCGGTTTGCTGCCGTGGCGAACGGTGCGTGAAAACGTCGGTCTGGGGCTGGAACTCGCGGGGCAAACGCCCGCCCAGCGGCGCGAAAAGGTGGATCAGCAACTGGCGCTGGTCAACCTGACGCAATGGGCCGACCGCAAGGTGGGTGAGCTGTCGGGCGGCATGCAGCAGCGCGTCGGCCTTGCCCGCGCCTTTGTGACCGAAGCGCCGATCCTTTTGATGGACGAACCCTTCTCAGCCCTTGATCCCCTGATCCGCGCCAAATTGCAGGACGAACTTCTTGACCTGCAACAGCGGCTGAAGCGGACCATCGTTTTCGTCAGCCATGATCTGGACGAGGCGTTCAAGATCGGCAATCGCATCGCCCTGATGGAGGGCGGCCGTCTGGTGCAGATTGGCACCGCGCGGGAGATCATCGCCAATCCGGTCAGCGATTACGTCGCCGAATTCGTGGCCCATATGAACCCCTTGGGCGTTCTGACGGCGCGCGATGTGATGGTGGCGGGCGCAGGTGGTGTCGGCCGGGCGGTGGATGCCGAAACCCCGGTCAAGGCCCTGATGGAGATGCTGCAAGGCGGCGCTGCAGATGTGACCGTGACGGAAAACGGCCAAGCCATCGGCCGGGTGCAAGCGACAGATGTTCTGTCCAAATTGCTGAACCCGCGCGGGAAAGTTTAATTTTCCGGGGGCAGGCGGGTGAACTCGACCTGCCCCTGATCGCCCATGACATCCCGCAAGGTCATGCTGCCGTCGTCGATATATTCAAGCTGCCAACAGGCATCTGCGGCGGGATCATCGCCATAGCGATACAGGCTGATCGCCATGCCGCCCGGCTCCACCCCATCGGCACAGGCAACGCCCGCCGAGATCATATAGGTCTCGCCCGGCTTGCCGTTCATCTTCTCCTGCCAATCCAAACCCACAACGGTGACCGCAAACGGCACCTCTTCGCCAACCGGCTGCCAATCGCCCTGCATGGCGCGCAGGTTGCCGACATAAAGATCCTCATTCGCCGGCAGTTCCACCCCTGTCAGTGTGAGATCGGCAAAGCTGTCGCCCAGTTCGGCATACTCGCCGGACAGGATCACCGGCTCCAGCAACGGCAACGCCTGCAAGGTGTCAAACAGCCCCTCCTCCGCAGCCTCCGACGACAGCGCCCAAGTGATCCCGGCGGCATTGACGTAGCAAGCGGCAGGACTTGTCTCGGCATCACAGCCAAGAAAATAGCCGGGCGTCGGCGGCAAACTCTCAGCCAGAAGGGGAAAAGCTGCCACGACCAAGACCGATGCAAACAACAGGCGCATGAAATACCTCCGCAATATGCCCCATTGGCCGCGCAACTGGCGCGGCGGTCAAGGCCTGCAATGGTATGGCTCAGGCTTCGGTGGCGGCTTTCTTGGCAGCGGGCTTTTTCGCAGGCGCCTTCTTGGCCGCTGGCTTTTTCGCGGCGGTCTTTGCCGGGGCCTTTTCTGCGGTCTTTTTCGCGGCAGGTTTTTTGGGCGCGGCCTTCTTCTTGGTCCCGGCCTTACCCGCCTTTTCCGCGATCAGAACCAGCGCCTCATCCAGCGTCACCGCCTCGGGCGTGATGTCCTTGGGCAGGGTCGCATTGACCTTTTCCCATTTGACATAAGGGCCAAACTTACCCGGCATCACCAGGACCGGCCCGCCATCGGGGTGGTCGCCCAAGCTCCGCAACGGTTCTGCCGCCGCCCCACGCCCCGGCCCACGCGCCAGCTTTTGCGCCAGCACCTCGACCGCGCGGTTCATGCCGATGGTGAAAACCTCTTCGACCTCCGGCAGGTTGGCATAGGTCTTGCCATGTTTCACATAGGGCCCAAAGCGGCCGATCGCCGCCTCGATCTGCTCCCCATCCTCGGGGTGCGGCCCAAGGATGCGCGGCAGACCCAAAAGGTCCAACGCCCGTTCCAGCGTCAGCGCCTCGGCGGCCCAGCCCTTGGGCAGGCTGGCCCGGTCGGGCTTTGGCTGCGCCTCGGTCGCTTCGCCGCGCTGAACATAAGGCCCAAAGCGGCCCGCCCGCAGGCTGATCTCATGACCAGCCGCATCTTGACCCAGCACGCGACCATCGACAGCCGCCTGCTCATCGTTGGTGGAAATCGGGCGGGTGTAGCGGCATTCGGGATAATTGCCGCAGCCAATAAACGCCCCACCAGAGCGCGCAGTTTTCAGATGCAAGCGGCCCGAACCACAGGTTGGGCAAGACCGCGGATCAGAGCCATCAGCGCGCAGCGGATAAAGGTGTGGCGCCAGAAACTCATCAATCTTTTCAAGCACCTCACCGATTCGCAAATCGGCGGTTTCGGCAACAGCAGCCGAGAAGTCGCGCCAGAACCGGGCCAGAACATCCTTGTAGTTCCGCTCTCCCGCCGAAACATCATCCAGTTCCGTCTCAAGATCTGCGGTGAAATCATATTCCACATATTTGTGGAAATAGTTCGACAAAAAGGCCGTCACCAGCCGCCCCTTGTCTTCGGGGATCAGGCGGTTCTTGTCTTTCTTGACATATTCGCGGTCAACGATGGTGGTCAGAACGCTGGCATAGGTCGAAGGCCGCCCAATACCCAGCTCCTCCATCCGCTTGACCAAAGTGGCCTCGGTATAGCGCGGTGGCGCTTGGGTGAAATGCTGGTCCGGGGTGACTTGGCGCTTGTCCAACGCCTCGCCATTGGCGAGTTGCGGCAGACGGCCTTCGTCTTCGCTTTCCTCGTCGCGGCCTTCATCATAGACCTTGAGGAAACCATCGAACTGCACCACCTGCCCCGTGGCACGAAAGCCAACTTGCCCATCGGGACTGGTGATCTCAACCGCCGTCCGCTCCATCCGCGCGCCCGCCATCTGGCTGGCGATGGTGCGCTTCCAGATCAGATCGTAAAGCCGGCGCTGGTCGGCATCCGCCAAGCGCAGGCTTTCGGTATCTGCCGCCATGTCGGTCGGGCGAATACATTCATGCGCTTCTTGCGCGTTCTTGGCCTTGTTTTTGTAGATGCGCGGGGCATCGGGAACATAGGCGGCACCAAAGCGCTTGCCGATCTCGGCGCGCGCCTGCGCCACGGCTTCGGGCGCCATATCAATGCCGTCGGTCCGCATATAGGTGATAAGGCCCGCTTCATACAAACGCTGGGCGGCGTTCATCGTGGCCTTGGCCCCAAAGCCAAATTTGCGGCTGGCTTCTTGCTGCAGGGTGGAGGTCATGAACGGCGCATAGGGATTGCGCGAGGCCGGCTTTGCCTCAACGCTTTGCACCGAAAATGTTCGAGACGTGACAGCCTGAACCGCCATTTCTGCCGCCGTGGCAGTTGGAAGTTCGAATTTATCCAGCTTCTTGCCGCCCAGCGTCACAAGCCGCGCGTCAAATTCCTGGCCCCGCGGGGTCTTGAACGTCGCGCCAACGGTCCAGAATTCGCGGGCGCGAAAGGCCTCAATCTCCATCTCGCGCTCAACAATCAGCCGCAGGCAGACCGACTGCACGCGGCCGGCCGATTTTGCCCCCGGCAGCTTGCGCCACAAAACCGGCGACAGGGTGAAGCCGACCAGATAATCCAGCGCACGACGGGCCAGATAGGCCTCGACCAGCGGCAGATCGATCTCGCGCGGCTCTTTCATCGCCTTGGTCACCGCATCCTTGGTGATGGCGTTAAAGGTCACGCGGGCAACCTTTTTGCCCTTCTTCAGCGAACTCGCCAGCGCCTCTTGCAGGTGCCATGAAATCGCCTCGCCCTCGCGATCAGGGTCGGTCGCCAGGATCAGCGTGTCATCGGTCTTCAACGCCTCGGCAATTGCCCGGACATGCTTCTTACTGTCGGCCGCCACTTCCCAAGACATGGAAAATTCGTCGTCGGGGTTGACCGAGCCATCCTTGGGCGGCAGGTCGCGGACATGGCCATAGCTGGCCAGAACCGTGAAGTCGGGACCAAGATATTTGTTGATCGTCTTGGCCTTAGCGGGGGATTCGACGACGACGACGGGCATGGCAAGGAACTTTCGACAAGCTTTTCAGACGGGGCCGCACCATGAGGGCCAAGCGCGCGGCTTGTCAACCTGCGATGGCGGGCTGCGATAACACCAAAGGAATTGCGCCTTTCCAAATACTCATCTTTGCCACGCCGGAGTTGGCGCCCAAAATCAGTCGGCGCGCGACAACAGCCCCCCCGGCGCCCGGGCAATCCTGCCGTCCAGTTCCAGCGAGACCAGCGCGGGTGTCAGCACCGACGGCGGCAAGGCCAGATCGCGGATCAGCTGGTCCTCGGCCAAGGGGCTTGGCCCCAGCCGCGCCAGAATCTGCCCATGCACGGCGGCCAGATCACTGAAACTGCGCCGGGGGGCCTCAGGGCCGGGCAAGGCGGGCAGCACCGGCGCTGGAAGGTCTGCCTGATCCGGCGCGACCAACCCCAAGGCCTCGGCCACATCGGCGGCATGGCGCACCAGCGTTGCACCGTCGCGGATCAGATTGTTGCAGCCCGCCGCACGGGCGTCAAAGGGATGGCCCGGCACCGCAAGCACCTCGCGCCCCTGATCGGCGGCATCGCGGGCGGTGATCAAGCTGCCAGACCGCGCCGCGGCCTCTACCACCACCACGGCGCGGGACAGGCCGGAGATGATGCGGTTGCGCGCCGGAAAATGCCGGGTTTGCGGCACAAGGCCCATGGGCTGTTCCGACAGAAGGCAGCCCTTGGCGGCGATCTGGCGGGCAAGTTCGGCGTTTTCTTCGGGGTAAGTCACATCCACCCCGCCCGCCATCACAGCCACCGTGCCGGTGTCGAGTGCCGCCTCATGCACGGCCGTATCAATGCCGCGCGCAAGGCCAGACACCACCACTTGGCCGCCCTGCCCCAACCCTTCGGCCAACCGTCGCGCCATGCGCAGCCCCAGCGACGAGGCATTGCGCGCGCCCACCATGGCCACCATCGGCCGGTGCAGCAGGTCCAGATTTCCCCGCGCCCACAGAACCGGCGGGGCATCGGACAGCGGCATCAGCGCTTGGGGGTAGTCTGGTGCCCCCCAGAGCAACAGCTTTGCACCAAAGGCCCGGCCCGCACGCAGTTCGGCCTGCGCGACCATGTCGGGG
>CALBSG010000051.1 GCA_937927675.1 uncultured Paracoccaceae bacterium
AAATCGTGGATCGCCCGCGCGATCAGCGATTTTCCGGTGCCGCTTTCGCCCGAGATCAGCACCGCAAGATCGACATTCATCACCCGCGCCACCAAACGGTATAGCGCCTGCATGGCGGGCGTGCGCCCGACCAACGGCAAATCCTCGGCCGCTTCACGCGGGGCGGCGGCCTTTGGGGCCACGCGTTTGTGTTCCAGCGCCCGGGCCGAGCGTTTCATCAGATCGGGCAGGTCAAAGGGTTTCGGCAGATAGTCAAAGGCTTCGGCCTCGGCCGCCTGAATGGCCGTCATGATGGTGTTTTGCGCCGAAATCACGATGACAGGCAAACCGGGGCGCAGGCGGCTGATCTGCGGCAGGGCTTGCAAGCCATTGCCATCGGGCATGATGACATCGGAAATCACCAGATCGCCCTTGCCCTCCTCCACCCAGCGCATCAACGTCATCAGACTGCTGGTCGCATGCACCTTGCACCCGGCTCGCGTCAGCGCTTGGGTCAAGACCGTGCGGATGGTGCGGTCGTCGTCAGCGACAAGAACGGTACCGTCCATGGCTTAATCCTTCTTTTGGGGGTCTTTTGGCGCGATCGGCAAGGCGACACGGAACACCGTGCGGCCGGGCGCGCTTTCGACCGAAATCCAGCCGTCATGGTCGGAAATGATTTTGGAAATCAGTGCCAGCCCCAGACCGGTGCCGTTTTCGCGCCCCGACACAAAGGGTTCAAAGATATCGGCAGCGATGTCAGGCGGGATACCCGGGCCATCATCCTGCACCTCGACCGTCAAGGGCAAGCGCGCAAAACTGCCGTCCTTGCGCCGGATGCGGAGGGATTGGTCATAGAATGTGCGCAGGCGAATGGTGCCCGGGGTCTTGGCGGCCTCGGCGGCGTTCTTGATAAGATTGAGGAACACCTGCATCAACTGGTCGCTGTCGGCATAGGTCGGGGGCAGCGAGGGATCGTAATCCTCGACGATCTGCATATGGGCGGCAAAGCCGACAAGGGCCGATTTCCGCGCCCGGTCCAAGGCATCATGCAGGTTGACCGCGAGGCGCTCTGGCGGGCGCAGGTTGCCGAATTGCTCGACCTGTTCCAACAGTTTCACGATGCGGCGGGTTTCGGCGACGATCAGATCGGTCAGTTCACGATCCTCGGCGCTGGCATTCATGGAAATCAGCTGCGCCGCGCCGGAAATCCCTGCCAGAGGGTTCTTGATTTCATGCGCCAGCATCTCGGCCATGCCGATGGCCGATTTCGCCGCCGATTTCACCTGCATGGCCCGGCCCAGCCGATCCGCGAGATCGCGCGGCGAAATCAGCATCAAAAGGTAATCGGCATTGTCATGCATCGGGGCAAGCTGGATATTGCATTGCACCGGGGGGCGTTCGCCGGTGGTCACATCGGCATCATTGATGAAAAGCGCCGCCTGATTAACCCGCGCCCGTGCCATGGCGGTATCCATCTCGGCATCAATCGACAGGCGGTCCAGCACCGGCTGCCCCTTGAGCGATTTCAGCGAGGCATTGAGAAAGGTTTCGCCCGCCGGGTTGACCTCGGCAATCAGGCCCGTCTTGTCGATCAACAGCGCCGGCACCGGCAAACTGGCCCAGATGACGCCCGGAACCGGGTATGGCGGGCGATAGGCGCTCATGCCGCCTCGCGGGTCGGGTTGGCGATCGCGACGCGGATCAGGGTCAAGACCTGCGCGGGATCGGTTGCGGTCAGCACCTCGGCCTTGGGGGCGCCGGCGCGATCAAGATACCAGCCCAGATGCTTGCGGGCGACCTTCAGACCCAGATCGACGCCATAAAACGCAAGCATATCTTCGTAATGAGCAGACATAAGATCAACCAGCGCGGCCCCTTGCGGCACCTGCGGCGCAGGGCGGCCATAAAGCGCATGGGCGATCTGGCCCAACACCCAAGGCGCACCTTCGGCACCGCGCCCCACCATCACCCCGTCAGCCCCCGATTGCACCAACGCCTGCCCGGCACTGCCGGGATCGACAATGTCACCATTGGCGATGACCGGAATCGACAGCGCCTGCTTGACGGCGCGGATGGCGGCCCAATCGGCAGCGCCTTTGTAAAACTGCTGACGGGTGCGGCCATGGATCGTGACCATCGCCACCCCCGCGCCTTCGGCCGATTTGGCAATCTCGGGCGCGTTCAACCGATCATGGTCCCAGCCAAGCCGGGTCTTCAGCGTCACCGGCACCGATACCGCGCCGACCACCGACTCGATCAGACGCAGCGCGAGAT
>CALBSG010000052.1 GCA_937927675.1 uncultured Paracoccaceae bacterium
GGTCAGCGGGGTGCCGTGGGCGTCGTAAGAGCAGCCGCCGACAAGGCCTTCGGATACGTCGAATTTGATGCCGCGCTTGGCGTCGAACCAGCCGATGATCTTTTTGACTTCGGCCATGACTTCGGGGCCGATGCCGTCGCCGGCGAGGATAAGAAGGGAAGGATTGGCCATGGGTGGCTCCGCTTTTGATGGGCTGCGGTTGGCCTAGCCAAAGGCAGGCGAAGGGTCAAGCGGCAGGGCTTTGAAACTGGTGGGGAAGGGCGAAACTGGCCTGTAAATCGGGGGCTAGCGGGCGATATCGACCCAGACCGGGTGATGCCGCGAGGCGGTGGTCAGGATTGGTGCCAGCGGGTCGGCGTCGGGCGGCCAAAGCACGCCGGATGCGGTGATGCCAAGGTCTTTTGACGGCAGCACCAGATCGACGCGCAGGCCGCCGATTTTGGGGTAAAGTGCCGTGTCCAAGGCGGGGTCGCCGGACTGCCCCGGTTCAACCCGGCCAGAGCTGCCACGCGGGGCGGGGTCTTGCAGGGCGGGGTGATGCAACAGCGCGGTGATCGCCTGCCTGCGGCCATCGCCATCGGCTGGGTCTAGGTTGGATTGGCCAAGGATGACAAAGGGCGGGTCTGGCGGTTTGAACGGCAGATCGCCCGCCAAAAGCCGCAGCCATAGCGCGGCTTCATCGTGGTTGCGGCGACCGTTGCGGTCTTCGGGCCCATCAAAGATTGGTGGGCTGGCGTAATAGGCCAGCAGGCGCAAACTGCCGCCATCGGGCAGGCGCAGCGGTACTTCGTAATGGCCCGAGGTTGACAGCAGTTGCGTGGCAGCGGTGTCGGGGGGGCGGGTGTTTTCTGGCAGGTCTTGCCACAGCATCGCGCTGAAATCGCGGATATTTTCGGTGTCTATCGGCAGGCGTGACAGGATCGCCATGCCGCTTTCCCCCGCCCAGCGGCCATAGGCCTGCGCGTCGCGCGGTTCGGCAAGGATGCCGTTGCCGTTGATATCCAACCCCGTCGCGATGCCGGTATTGGGCCGCAGCGTCAAGCGATAGGGGTAGGCCGCCCCTGCCGTCGCCACGATTTCTGCAAGTGCGGCCACAGTTTCGCCGTTTAGATCATAGTCGATACCGGTCAGCAGCAGCACGTCGGCATCCAGCGCCACAATCACCTGCACCGCAGCCTGTTGCGATGGGCTGCCGCCACGCTGCAAGGATTGCAGCACAAGGCCCGGACCTTTGCCCCAGAAATCGACGTTATAGGTGGCAATGCGCAGCCGCTCAGCCGCAGCGGGCAGCGCCCAAAGCAGGATCAGGCAGGCGCATAGCGCTTGCCATCCTCGGCCAATTGATTGGCGACGCGGGTTTCGCTGATCATGTCGGCGATGCGCCCCATGGCGATGCCACGCATGAAAAGACTGGCGGGAAGAAAGGCCCATGCCGTCATTGTCCAGATCAGGGTTTGTGGCGAGGTCAGCGTCAGCGGTTCAAACCCCGTTGACGCAATCTTCACCACGGCTGGAATCAAGAATGGCAGCAAAAAGCCTAATGCAATGTTAATGCGCGCGTCGCGCGTGAGCCGGGTAACAACATCGGCGCCAGCGGTTGGGTCGAATGTGGGCAGGTTGACCCAGACATTGAACGCCTTGTCACGGTTTGGCCAGCGGCCCGCCTTGAGCGAAATGACAAATACTGACAAGGAAATCAAAGAGATAAGATAGGCCATTCCGGCGGCGGTGCGCACAGCGGCGACCTGTTCGGCGCTGGCGCTGTGGTGGAGTACATGTCTCGTGTGCTGCCGCAGTTCGAGGCCACCCAGCACCTCATCTCCAACATCTGGATCGAGTTCACAGGTGATGACACGGCCAGGGCCGTCAGTTACGTACGTGCCTGGCACCGCTACCCGGATCCTGAGAAGCCGGACATGATCCTGTGGGGTGAGTACCACGACCTTTGGGTCATCGTCGACGGCGTGTGGCGCATCAAGGAGCGCCGCGTCCTCGAGGCCGGAATTGAACCGCGGCGCGACGGTGGCGTGCCCACGCCGAGGAGGTCGAAGTAGTGAAGCTCGGAGTCGTCTACCCGCAGAACGAGACGCACGGCGATCCGCGTGGGGTCCACGACATCGGCCTAGCGGTCGAGTCCCTCGGTTACGACAGCATCCTGTTCTACGACCACGTCGTCGGTGCCGCACAGGCCGTCGGGGCGCCCGTAGCGCTCGTCGATCCGGCCGGTCGCCGGGCTGTCCCTGCTGCACCTGCAGCGGCCCGCGATCAGCGGCGGCGGCCTGGGCGGCATCGGCGCAGTTGCCTGCAAGACGGTCCAAGAACGCATCGGCTGTTTCGGTGATACTTCCCTTTCCGGCAATGGCATTGAAGTACTGCTCCATCCAGTCCT
>CALBSG010000053.1 GCA_937927675.1 uncultured Paracoccaceae bacterium
GCGGCACTTGCAGCAAATCGGCAATGGGTGCTGAGTGCCACTGTCGCCGCCGTCGGCCTTGCCGGGACCGCCTTTGTGCCTTTGTTCAAGACGCTGATCCACCGCGCGCGGCCTGTCGCGATGTATCAAGGGGCGGATGGTTTCAGCTTTCCCAGCGGCCATTCGACGCTTGCCACCATCATCCTTGGCATGCTGGCGCTGATCGTGGCGCAGGCGCTGCCCGCCCGCTTCAGGGGTTGGGTCTATGCCGGCACCGCGGCTCTGGTCGCGTTGATCGCCCTGTCTCGGGTCTATCTTCTGGCGCATTGGCCAAGCGATGTGCTGGCCGGGCTGCTGTTTGGCGGCGCCTTGGTCGGGGTTGTGGCGCTGATCCTGCATGCGCGGGCAGTGGTCATGCCGCGATGGGTCTTTGCGGCCCTGCTGGCGGTCGTCGGGCTTGGCATCATGCCATTGCACCTCTGGTCCGGATGGACCGCCACCACGGCGCGATATGACGTGACCGTTCCGCAAACCACGATGACCGCCGCGGACTGGCGGGCGAGCGGTTGGCAGGATCTGCCGACCCACCGCGTCTTGCTCGACGGCGATCCGGGGGAGGCTATGCTTGCGCAGACCACGCTTGCACGGGACGATGTCGTGAACAGGTTGAAGGTGGCCGGGTGGCAACCCACTCAGACCAGTCTTTTCGACGAGATGCTCTGGTCGGTGCTCCCCTCTCACACAGCGATCGCCGAGCATGCGCCCTGGCCGATGACCCATCTTGGCCGCCCGGCACTGGCAACCCTGACAAGGACGGGGCCGGACGATCTGCGGCAAGTGCTTCGCATCTGGCCGACTGACGTGGTGGTTAAGAACGGCAAGGGGACAGCGCCCTTGTTGCAGATGTCGATCAGCGCAGACCGGCTTGATCCAATCGCTTTCGGGTTTTCCCAACTGGAAGAAACCGCCTTGGCGCCCGATCAACTCACCGCCAGGAAGGACGGGCTCGCGACGGCAATGCTTTTGCCATCGGGCACGTCCGCACAACCTGATTTCCCGCTTTTGATTGACCGCTGAGAGATCAATTCATCGCTCACAAGTCTCGCGGAAAAACTGACCTCGGCAGTCCAAGGCGGCGCAGGACAGTTTCGTAGGCTGATAGCAACAGGGGAAATATTCGTCGATGAAGCGGTTCCTCGACTTGCCCGAGCACCCAAGTGGCCACGAGGGCCGCACCAAAGGCCCCGAGCATGTCGAGCGGGAAATGGACGCCAAGGTAGACGCGCGCCCACGCCACCGCTCCCCCCAAAAACAGCAGACCGCCCCCGAGTGATCGCGTTGCAGGGCGGATAAGCAGAGCCAGACCGAGCGAAAACAACAGGGTGGCGTGATCGCTGGGAAACGAAGCCTCGGCAGCAGGGGCCAGATAGTGATGTCCAAGGCCGATCTCGAAGGGCCGGGGGTGATACCAGACCGCCACGATTCCCTGCGCTATCCCGAGGCCAATCAATGCGCCGAAACCAGCATCCAGAAGGGCAAATCTGATTGCCCTGCCACGCCGAACCCATGCATACAAAAATAGGATCACCGCGACATAAATCGACCCGTTTGCAAGCACTCTGGCAACGGCGATGGCATAAGCCGGTGCTTTTGCACCGGCGTTGATCGCAAGAAAGGCGTTCTGATTCCAAAGCTCGACGGCG
>CALBSG010000054.1 GCA_937927675.1 uncultured Paracoccaceae bacterium
ACGAGCCCGCCGATCTGGTGGTGCAGGCGCTGGATCTGGCCGCGCGCGGCGTGTCCGTGGTTGTCTTGGACGACAACAACACGGTGTCGGTCGGAAGTCGCGCGGTTTGCTATGCCAAACGCCCCTTGGAGATCTGGGATCGCTTGGGCGTGGCGGACCGCATGATCGCCAAGGGCGTCGAGTGGAAGCTGGGCAAGGTGTTTTTCGGCGACCGGCAGGTGTACCAGTTCGACCTTCTGCCGGAAGGCGGACATAAGATTCCGGCCTTCATCAATCTTCAGCAATATTATCTGGAAGATTACATGGTCGAGGCCGCGGCAGAAAATCCAGCGATCGACATCCGCTGGAAGCACAAACTCATCAGCCTGCGGCAAGAGGCGGATTATGCCGTGTTGACCGTGGAAACGCCGGATGGGGTTTTCGTGACCGAGGCGGATTGGGTTATCGCCTGTGATGGTGCCAATTCAGACACTCGCCGTATGGTCGGCGCCGATTTTACTGGCCAGTTCTTTCAGGATCGCTTCTTGATCGCGGATATCGTGATGAAGGCCGATTTCCCGACCGAACGCTGGTTCTGGTTCGATCCGCGCTTCCATCGCAACCAATCTGCCTTGCTGCACAAGCAATCCGACAATGTCTGGCGGCTGGATTTCCAACTGGGGTGGGACGCCGACCCCGAAGTGGAAAAGCGCGAGGAAAACATCATTCCCCGTGTCAAAGCCATGCTGCCGGGGGTGGAGTTTGAACTGGAATGGGCCTCGGTCTACCAATTCGCCTGCCGTCGCATCGACCAGTTCCGCCACAACCGGGTGATCTTTGCCGGGGATGCCGCGCATCAGGTTTCGCCCTTTGGTGCGCGCGGGGCAAATACCGGGGTGCAGGACATCGACAACCTGTCATGGAAACTTGCCGCCGTTCTTGCGGGGGATGCGGACGAGACGTTGATCGACAGCTACCACGAGGAACGCGCCTTTGCCGCCGATGACAACCTGCTGAACTCCACCCGCTCGACGGATTTCATCACACCAAAAAATGCGGCATCGAAGCGGTTCCGCAATGCGGTGCTGGACCTTGCCGAGAAGGCGAGTTTCGCGCGGCCCTTGGTGAACTCGGGCCGGCTGTCCACACCGACGCCCTATCTGGCCTCGTCGCTGAATACCCCCGATGCGGGAATTTGGCACGGGCGCATGATCCCCGGCACCGTTTGCAGCGATGCGCCGGTGATGGCGGGCGGCCAGCCCGGCTGGTTCCTGCAACAGATCGGGCAGGGCTTTACGCTCTTGGATTTTGGCACACAGGCGCAGCCGGTCTCTGTGAGGGGTGTCACGGCACAGGTTTTGCGGGTGGGGCAAGAGATCGAAGACAGCGAACGCTTGCTTGCAAAGCGCTATGACGCGCAGCCCGGTACGGTCTATCTGATCCGCCCCGACCAGCATGTTGCCGCCCGCTGGCGGTCGTTCAACCCGGCCGAGGCGAAAATCGCCCTTGCCCGCGCCCTTGCGAAAGGCTGATGCCATGACCTTGATCCTGACGCCCAATATCCCGGACCCGGATGGCTTTTATCAGGAGTTGACCGACGCACAGCGCGAACTGGATGAGGCTGCGGCGAACGATATGAACGCCCGGCTGGTCTTGATCTTGGCCAACCACGTCGGGGATCGAAAGACCCTGACCGAGGCGCTTGCACTGGCTGCCCCCTGAGGGATCAGCGCCGGATCGTATCGCCGGGTTGCAGGGTTGGGAACAACTCGATCACCTCGCCGCCGACCACGCCTTGATGCGGTTGGCCTGCGATGATTTCTGCCGCGCGGCGACCGATTTCCAAACGGCAGGCGTCCATCGTTGCCAAACGACGCGGCAGACCGTCCAGCAGCTCCACCCCGTTAAAGCCCGCAAGCCCAATCTTGCCCGGCACATCAAGGCCCTTTTCAAGACAGTAAAGCAGACCGCCTGCGCCGATCATGTCGTTGGAATAATACAGAAAATCGACGTCCGGGCTGCGCGCCAGCACTGCCTCTGTCATCTCGCGGCCCTTGAGCAAAGCCGATCCGCCCGAGTAGAACTCGCGATCTGCCAGCGTAAGGCCGGCCTTGGCCAGTGCCTCCTCAAACCCTTCCAGCCGCTTTTTCGCCCGGTGGTCGTTCGGCATCTGGGTGCCAAGGAACGCAATCCGGCGATAGCCCGCAGCGATGATGGCTTCCGCCATCTGCCGTCCGGCGCGGCGGTGCGAAATGCCGACCGCGGAATCCACCGGCGTACCGTCGATATCCATGATTTCAACAATCGGCACGCCTGCCTGCGCCAGCATTGCACGGGCAGCGGGCGAATGTTCCAACCCCGCCACGATCAGCCCGGTCGGCCGCCACGACAGCATTTCATAGATCACCGCTTCTTCGCGATCCGGCGCGTAATTCGTCACGCCTACAACGGGTTGCAGCCCTGTGTCTTCCAGAACCTCGGATATTCCGGTCATCACCTCGGGGAACACCATGTTCGACAGCGACGGGATCACCACGCCCACAAGGTTCACCCTTTGGCTTGCCAGTGCGCCCGCGATCTTGTTTGGCACATAGCCAAGCGTGCGGGCCGCCTGCAAAACCCGCTCTCGTGTGGCTTCCGATACATCGCCGCGGTTACGCAGCACGCGGCTGACCGTCATCTCACTGACGCCCGAGGCTTCGGACACATCGCGAAGTGTCAGGGTGCGGCGCGGATCTTGGGCGGGTGGGGTGGCCAATTTTTGCGGTCCCGATGATGATCTTTTGTCTTTGTTAGCGGTAAATGCGCTTCTGTCCAAGGGCGGAAATCCCCAATCATTTTCCGCACGGCCCGGTTGCCTTCGTCGGCGTTTGCGCGCAAAAACAGCGGGCGGGCCCCGTAGCTCAACGGATAGAGCGTCCCCCTCCTAAGGGGAAGGTTGCAGGTTCAAGTCCTGCCGGGGTCGCCAGCCCTGATGAGGAGGCCCGGATGATCCGCGATACCGCTGTGCAGACCTTTCTGAACGAGACCGAGGCCGCGCTTGCCCGCGTCACCGGGTCGGGGGCAGAGGTTGCCGCCGCTGCAGTCCGCCGCTGGGCAAAACCCGGCACGGTGGGGCAGGGCGGGGCGCGTTTGCCCGTTTGCGATTGGATTGCGCCAGCGCTTGCGGCACAGTCGTCACCGCTTGCCGCCAGCTTTGCCGCCTTGCAGCACCGGCTGAACTGGGGCCGCCGCAAATCGGCAGATCCGGCCAATGCCAATTTCTGGAACGGCCATGCCAATGCGATGATCCTTGGTCCCGGCGGGCTGGAGGAGCGCAGCGATGTTTGGGTCGGGGCCACGGTCATGGCGCCGGGAACGCTGTATCCCGATCACAACCACCCGCCCGCCGAGGTCTATGTGCCCTTGTCGGCAGGCGCATGGTGGAATGCGCAAATGGATTGGACCGATCCGGGCCTTGATGGTTTCATCTTCAACCCGCCCGGCATCCTACATGCGATGCGGGCGGGGGATAAACCGTTTCTGGCCCTGTGGGTCTTGCCCACCTGAGGTTTTGCGACCTCAGGCGTCCAGATTTTCCACGCTCAGTGCGTTGGCTTGGATGAACTCACGCCGCGGTTCCACCACATCGCCCATCAGCTTCGAGAAGATATCGTCGGCCTCGGCCAGATCATCCACCTTGACCTGCAACAGGGTCCGCGCTTCGGGGTCCAGCGTGGTTTCCCACAGCTGTTCGGGGTTCATCTCGCCCAAGCCTTTGTAGCGTTGCAGGGTCAGGCCCTTTTCGCCCTCGGCCAAGATCGACTTCAAGAGGTCAATCGGTCCAAAGACCGGCTGTTCGCGGTCTTTGCGCACCAGTCGGGCGGGGGTCTTGTAAACATCGCGGTGTTGACCGGCCAGCGAGGCCAGACGCCGCGCCTCGCCAGAACGCAGGACAGCGCCATCCAGCGTGCGCAACTCCTCAACCCCGCGCAGCACGCGGGACAGGCGGATGCCGTGATCTTGTGTGATCCGCCCACCCCAGCCTTTTTCATATTCAACCGCGACCATGTTCAGCCGCGCAGCCACCGCATCGGCCACCGCTTGCAAATCGGCATCGGCGCGGCCTGCATCAAAGGCCCCGGCAATGGCGGCTTGCTCCAGAATGGCGCGCGGGTAATGGGTGGGGAAGCTGTCCAGCGCCCGACGGAAGGCGCGGGCACCTTCGACCACACGGGCCAGATCGGCCCCGGCAATCTCTTCGCCTGATTGCAGGCGCAAGACCGCGCCTTCAATGCCCATCTCTACCAGATAGTCGTCCAGCGCCGCCTGATCTTTCAGGTAAACCTCGGACTTGCCGCGCGCCACTTTGTAAAGCGGCGGCTGGGCGATGTAGAGATAGCCGCCTTCGATCAGCTGCGGCATCTGCCGGAAGAAGAAGGTCAAAAGAAGCGTACGGATATGCGCGCCGTCGACGTCGGCATCGGTCATGATCACGATCTTGTGATAGCGCAGCTTTTCAAGGTTGAACTCGTCGCGCAGGCCCGTGCCCATCGCCTGGATCAGGGTGCCCACTTCCTTGGACGAGATGATCCGGTCAAACCGCGCGCGCTCAGATCGG
>CALBSG010000055.1 GCA_937927675.1 uncultured Paracoccaceae bacterium
TGAATACGACACCTTTGGCACGGCCCATTCGTCCACCAGCATTTCAGCGGCCTTGGGCATGGCCGTGGCCGCACGCCAAAAAGGCGAGTCGCGGCATTCGATTGCGGTGATTGGCGATGGTGCCATGACCGCTGGCATGGCTTTTGAGGCGCTGAACAATGCGGGTGTGGAAGAGGCCGTGATGCTGAAGAGCATCAGCCTGATCGAGGAGCTGTGCGGCCGTCGCCCGACGGGCAGGTGGCCGGGCGGCTGTACCGCGACGTCGACGCCGCCGCGCCGACGCGCCACCGCCTGCCGTGCCTTTCACCTATGAAATGTTCGAACAATCGGTGCCACATCTGGACCTTGCGGTTTGCCCCGCACCTTTGGCCGGTCCTGACCGCTTTTGCCGATTTACTGCGCAAAGCGATGGGCTGAACGTCTTTGTGTTCTCTGAGGCCGGCGAACAGCCCTTGATCGCCTTTCAAAGCTGGTCGTCGGATCTGTTGGTTGGGCTGATGGATTGACCGCGTCACATTGACAAGCCCGCAGCGGCAGGCCAATCACTCGGCCCATGCTGAAGATCGAAGACATCACCTATTCCGTTGAAGGCCGCCCTTTGTTCGAGGGCGCTTCTGCCACCATTCCCACCGGCCATAAGGTTGGTCTTGTCGGGCGCAATGGCGCGGGAAAAACCACGCTGTTCCGGCTGATCCGGGGCGAGTTGGCGCTGGAGAGCGGGGCGATTTCCATCCCGAACCGCGCCCGCATTGGCGGGGTGGCGCAAGAGGTGCCGTCCTCATCCACCTCGCTGTTGGATACGGTTCTTGCTGCCGACACCGAGCGCGCGGCGCTGATGGCGGAATCGGAAACCGCACAAGATCCGCACCGGATCGCCGAAATTCAGGCACGGCTGGCCGATATTGATGCGTGGAGCGCGGAAGGCCGCGCCTCTGCCATTCTGAAGGGTTTGGGGTTTGATGCCGAGGCGCAATTGCGCCCCTGTTCCGATTTCTCGGGCGGCTGGCGGATGCGGGTGGCGCTGGCGGGGGTGCTGTTTGCCCAGCCGGATTACCTGTTGTTGGACGAACCGACCAACTATCTTGACCTTGAGGGCGCCCTTTGGCTGGAAAGCTATCTGGCAAAGTATCCCCACACGGTGCTGATTATCTCTCACGACCGGGGTCTTTTGAACCGCGCCGTTCAGGGGATTTTGCATCTGGATAACCGGCAACTGACCTATTGGCAGGGCGGCTACGACCAGTTCGCCCGCCAGATGGCCGAACGTCGTGCGGTCTTGCAGGCCGAGGCGAAAAAGCAAGAGGCGCGGCGCGCGCATCTGCAATCCTTTGTGGATCGGTTCAAGGCCAAGGCCAGCAAAGCCGTGCAGGCGCAAAGCCGCGTGAAGATGCTGGAAAAGATGACCCCCATCACCGCGCCCGAGGATGCCAAGAAGGTGGTCTTCACCTTCCCGACGCCCGAGGAGCTGTCGCCGCCGATCATCAATATCGAAGGTGGCGCAGTGGGCTATGGCGGCCCGCCCATCCTGCGCAAACTCTCGTTGCGGATTGACCAAGACGATCGCATCGCGCTTTTGGGACGCAACGGCGAAGGCAAATCCACGCTGTCAAAGCTTTTGGCGGGCAAGCTTGAGGCTTGCGAAGGCAAGATGGTGAAATCCTCCAAGCTGCGCATCGGCTATTTCGCGCAGCATCAGGTGGATGAGCTGCACATTGACGAGACCCCCTTGCAGCACATCATGCGCCTGCGTCCGGGCGAGGGGCAGCCGAAGCTCAGGGCGCGGCTGGCGGGTTTTGGCCTGATGGCCGAACAGGCCGAAACCGTGGTGGGGCGGCTGTCGGGCGGCCAGAAGGCGCGCTTGTCGCTTTTGCTTGCCACCATCGACGCGCCGCATCTGCTGATTTTGGACGAACCGACCAACCACCTTGATAGATCGGAAGAGCACACGTCTGAACT
>CALBSG010000056.1 GCA_937927675.1 uncultured Paracoccaceae bacterium
CTGGCGTGACAGGAAGGCAGGGATCTGCAGCACGTCACAGACTGAAGCGGCGAGGGCGCATTGGTCAATGCTGTGGATGTCCGTCAGAACGGGGCAGCCGGTGGCTGACTTGACGGCCTGAAGCACCTTGAGCCCTTCGTCGATCCCTAGGCCGCGTTTGCCGCCAAGCGAGGTGCGGTTGGCCTTGTCATAGCTGGCCTTGAAGACGAATTGCGCGCCCGCGGCCTTGCAGGCCTCGGCCAGCACGCCTGCGATCATCTGGGCATGGTCAAGGCTTTCCAGTTGGCAAGGCCCGGCAATCACCAGCAAGGGGCGATCATTGCTGACGGTCAGCCCGCCGATTTTCACGTCTTTCGAAGTCATCACGCCGAAACCTGTTCTCTGAGGATCGCCACCGTCATCGAGACCATCAGATAGATGCCCGCGAAGATCAGCATGACGACCAATGTGTTTTCAAAGGCGCGCGGATAGGCGGCCTCGTCGGGCGCCACCGGCTGCACCGCAACCGACAGATAGCGCGTCTGGCGATTGGCTTCCACCCTTGCGACTTCCATCGCCTGCAAGGATTGCGCCAACAGAAGCTGCCGGGTCTGTGCATCGGCCTGCGCGACCAGCAGATCCGATTGCACCTGTGCCAAGGACACCCCGTCTTGTCCGGCCTCGGTCAGTTTGGCGCGCATCTCTGCGATCTGGTTTTCCAGTGCGGTGATCCGGCGTTTCAGCGGCTCCATCCGCGCTTTGTTTGGCGATTTGTTGGATTCCATCTGCACCAGCGACAGTTGGTCTTGCGTCAACTGGGTTTCCAACTGGCCGATCTGGCTGGTGATCAGGCCAACCTCGGCTTCGGAACTGAGAACCTTGAATTTTTCCTGCAATTGCACGACGCGGACGTTGGCATCTTGATATTTCTTTTCCGCATCTTGATAGCTGTCGCGCGCACCCTGCATCTGGTCTTCGCGCAGGCGTTGGGTCATCTGGTCGACCTGTTCCTCGGCATAGCCGATCAGGGCTTGCGAAAACTCTACCGCTTTTTGTGGATCGGCCGCGGTGACTTCCATTTTCACCACGCCTTCAGTCGGGTCATAGGCGATGCGGACGATCTTTTTATACAGTTTATAGGCCGCAGATTCGCTGGCGTCGGGGGCAAGGCGTTGGATCACATCGATCGAGGGCGCGGAAAAATGCCCGCGAAAGCCATTGTCTTCTTCCAGTCGCTGCATGGCGACCTGACTTTGCAGATAGCCCTGCACCGCAATCGAATCCTGTGCCGTCGCCATCGGGGTCGAGGAGAACAGCCCCCCCATCGCCGAGGCACCGGGGGCTTCGGCCTGCTGAATGACGAATTGGGTCTTGGCGGCATACATCGGGGTCGCGATCGTATAAAAATACAGACCCGCCAAAAAGGTCGGCAACAGCACAAAGACCGCAAGCCGTGCCGTCAAAAGCGCTGATTTGCGGCGGCGGCGGCGGGCGATGTCGCGCTGGATCCGCGCCACTTCGGCCAGATGCGCCTCCTCGGCGCGCAGGTCGGTTGATGGCAGTTGCGCGGGCTTGATGGTTTGCGGCAGCCGGATCCCATCGCCGCCCGGCGTGATGGTCAGCGCGCGCGATGTGCCGTCCGGCGGGGCGCCATCGCCCCCTGCGACGAGTTCCAACACCGCATTGGCCTGAAACGGGTCAACGCCCCGGGCGCGCAACAGCCGCACCGCATCGAAATCCGATGTCGCGGGCAGACCGTGTTTTTGCGCCAGCCGCCGCGCCATGCGTAATTGGCGCCCGGTCAGCCCTTCGCGGCGGATCGCGTCGATTTCCATCGGTGCCGCCTCTGGAGAGCCGGGTACGGCCATGGCTTGCGGCCCCTCTGATCCGGCTGCGGTGGCAAAGCGGCCTGCGCCAAAGCCATCGGCATTGGCACCGGGCATGAAGGCGTCGTCGCCAAAGTTGGCGGGGCTGGGCGCCGGGCGCGGTGCCGGCGTCAGGGGGGCGTGGGCTGCGGGGATTGGCAGCTCCATCCGGCGGGTGCGGAACCGTTTAACTGTGAGCTTCGTAGTCATAAAGCCGCTTCGCCTCTTCCAAGGTGTCGAACATGTAAAGCTGCCCGTTGCGCAGCACCGCCGCAGAGCGGCAGAATTTTTCCAGCGTCCGCGGCGCGTGGGACACCACGATCACCGTCGCATTCTTCAACCTTTGGCGCAGCACTTGGCCCGCCTTGCGGTTGAACTCGACATCGGTCGAGGAAGGCATGCCTTCGTCGATCAGGTAGATGTCGAATTCCAAGGCCAGCATCAGCGCGAAAGACAGACGTGCCCGCATGCCCGACGAATAGGTGCCGACCGGCATGTCGAAATACTCGTCTAGGCTGCACAGCCAGCGGCAGAAGCTTTCGACATAATCGGGGTCAAGGCTGTAGAGCCGGGCGATGTAGCGGGCGTTTTCGGTGGCGGTGTGCTTGCCCATGATGCCGCCCATGAAGCCGAGCGGGAACGAGATGCGCGAGGTGCGCAGGATCTTGCCCTCATCAGGTTTTTCAAGGCCGGCCATCATGTTGATGATGGTGGTCTTGCCGGTGCCGTTGCGCGCAAGAATGCCCAGGGAATGGCCAAGTTCGACCTTGAAGCTTGCCTGATCCAGAATGACTTTGCGGGATTTCCCGGTCCAGAACGACTTGCTGACATGTTCAAACGCGATCATTCGAAATATTGCCCGTCTGGCGGCCGGTACTTGGCGCGTAGCCTTGCCGAAAAAAATGTTACTGGTCGGGGGCGCTTGGGAGTGCGGCGCCGTGACCGACCAAGCCCTAATGGGGCTTTGAGGCAGCATTATGTCGTTATTCGTGAATTGAAGACAATAGAACCTGCAGAGCAGATTGTTTCCGTCACCTTAGCGTCGGCCAAAGCGCCCCAGCGCAATCGCCAAAGGGCCAGCCAGAAGCGACAGGGCAAGGCCCAGACGCGCGGCTTCGGCCATGCCGCCACCGGGCAGGGCGCTTTCCAGCGACAGGGCCGGGACGGTAAAGCCCATGCCAGCCACCAGGGCGACCAGCCCTATCTCGCGCCGCCGCAGCGCCGCCGGAAGGCTAGCCCCCAAGACGCGGATGGCCAGCATCACCCCAGCCATAAGACCCAAAGGTTTGCCGATCCAAAGGGCGGCCAAAAGGACCAGCGTCGTCGGGGCAAAGGCGCCAAGGTCAATCCCGCCCCGCGTCAGGCCAAAGAAGAACAGCACAACTGCCAAAGGTTTGACCATGAGGTGCGCCAGCCGGTTCAAGGGATCGTGCAGGAATTCCTCGGCCTCGGCAAAGACGCCAAAGCTGTGATCGGCATGCGGAATGATCGGCAGCACCGGCAAGAGGCCCAGTGCAGGCGGCAGGCCCGAGGCAGCAACGCCGAACCAAGATACCAGCCCCGCCAGCACATAGGGCCAAAGCGCCATGGCGCGGCGGCGGCGGGCCTCTGTTGGGTTTTGGGGCGCGCGGGCGATGGTCAGCCAGACCCCGCCGCACGCCACAAGCGGCAGCAAAAGCCAAGCCAGCCGGAAGATCGCCTCCGGGTCGGTCAGCCCCGTCAAGAGAAGGCCCAGAATGTCCAATCCGATGGTCAGCAAAAGCGACAGATGCAGCGCCGGATGGCCCGGCCCAAAGACCGCGCGGGCGGTGAAATAGGCCAAGACAACATCGCCGCCCACCGGCACCTGCCAGCCAAGGCCAAACCTCGCCTCCTCGGCGGTTTCGATCATCAGGCTGACCAAAAGCCAGATCAGGATCGCCCCAAGTGCCCCGCCGATGATACCCGCCACTGGCGCTATCGCCCGCCGCCCCGACATCGCGCCACGGTCAAGGATCAGCGCTTCCCACAGCTCTTTGCCGATAAAGGCCACAAAGACCGGCATCATCAGATGCGACACAATCAGCATAGGCGTGACCGACACGGCCAAGGGCGACAGCCATCCCGGCAGCATCACATCAAACAGCCGCCATTCCAGCGCATCATAATAGCTGTCGGGCGACAGGTTCACCCAAAGGCTGGCCAGACCGATCCCGGCCAGAAGTGCTTGGGCAAAGCGGCGGACAAAGGGCGAGACGCGATACATTCTGAGGCCGTTGATGCGTGATCTAGCCTCCGTTGAAGCATTTGGCGCGGCGGGGTTCAATCCGAAATATGGGGCGAATTGGCGTGGCAAGATGGGGACTTGTGGCAATTGGCTTTGCGGTCTAGGCCAAACCTGTCAGACCACGAGGCCCCACCATGACCGAGACGCTGCTTGATGTCGCCCATGCCGCCCTGCAATCGGGTGGCGAGGCCGAGGCATTGCGGTTCTATCAGGTGCTGGCCGATGCGCCCTTGTGCCTGCTTTTGGTCCGTGAGGTCGAAGGTGAGGCGATCGAGCCGCAGGTGTTTGAGCTGACGGATGGCCCGGTGGTGCTGGCCTTTGACAGCGAAGACCGGCTGGCCGGATTTCAAGACAGCCCGGCTGCCTATGCCACGCTGCCCGGTCGGGTGATTGCGCAGGCTTTGGCGGGGCAGGGGCTTTGGCTGGGATTGAACCTTGGCACCGGGGCGGCCAGCGAAACCTTGCTCCCGCCCGAGGCGCTGGCGCATCTGGCCGCCCTGTTGGATGTGACGCCTGCCGAGGCCAAGGCGCGCCCGACTGCCTTTGCAGCACCGAACCTGCCGCAGGCGCTGGATGCGGCGCTGATCCTTGCCCTGCAGGGGGCGGCAGGCTTGGCTGCCGGTGCGGTGCTGGTCGCTGTGACTTATGACACGGGTGCGCGGGGGCATCTTATGGCTTTGGTCGGGGCGAGCCCCACAGCCGAACCTGCGCTGGCGCGGGCCGTTGCCGAGGCCTTGGCTTTTGCCGGGCTGGAGGCGGCGGCGCTGGATGTGACCTTCCTTGCACCCGAAGACCCGGCTTTGCGGACCATGACCGCCGTCGGGCGTGCCTTTGCCATTGCCGCACCGCAACCTGCCGAGCTGCCGCCCATGCCCGCACCCCCCGGTACCGACCCGTCGCGCCCGCCAAGACTACGTTGATCATATGGGGTAAAATAATACCGCATATTGTAAGTCATTGATTTCAAATAAAACTATTCCGCGCACTCTGCTTGACCGCTGCATCTGCATCAGCGATAAGCCCGCATCTGAGTTTCTGGGGGACTTTCCCCCTTTTCCTTACGGGACCAACCACATGAAAACCTTTACCGCAACGCCTGCGGATATTGAGAAGAAGTGGATCCTGATCGACGCCGAGGGCGTTGTTCTGGGCCGCCTTGCCACCCTCGTGGCCAATATCCTGCGCGGCAAAAACAAGCCGACCTTCACGCCGCACATGGACATGGGCGACAACGTGATCGTGATCAATGCCGACAAGATCCAAATGACCGGCAAGAAGCGCGAAGACAAAGTCTATTACTGGCACACCGGCCACCCGGGCGGCATCAAGCACCGCACCGCACGCCAAGTGCTGGAAGGTGCGCACCCCGAGCGCGTCGTGATCAAAGCTGTTGAGCGTATGATCACCCGCAACCGTCTGGGCCGTGTGCAGATGACCAATCTGCGCGTCTATGCCGGCGCCGCTCATCCCCATGAAGCTCAGCAGCCGACCGTCCTTGACGTCAAGGCGCTGAACCCGAAGAACACCCGGAGCGCGTAACGATCATGTCCGATATCAAATCTCTCGACGATCTGAAGTCGGCCGTGGCTGCTGCCCCGGCTGCCGCTCCTGCAATTGTCCGCGCCCCGGTGCGTGACAAACTCGGCCGCGCCTATGCGACCGGCAAGCGCAAGGACGCCGTCGCCCGCGTCTGGGTCAAGCCCGGTACGGGCAAGAGCACGATCAACGGTCGCGATCAGGAAGTCTAATTCGCGCGTCCGACGCTGCGTCTCGTCATCAACCAGCCCTTCGGCGTCACCGAACGCACCGGTCAGTATGACGTCGTCGCAACCGTCAAGGGTGGTGGCCTTTCGGGTCAGGCTGGTGCCGTGAAGCACGGCATCGCCCAGGCACTGTCAAGGTTCGAACCCGCCCTGCGCGGTGCGGTCAAGGCCGAAGGCTTCCTGACCCGCGACAGCCGCACCGTCGAGCGCAAGAAATACGGCAAGGCCAAGGCGCGCAAGAGCTTCCAGTTCTCGAAGCGTTAAGACGAAAAGTCCATTTTTCGTCAAGAAATCAAGGGCTTGCGAGAAATCGCAGGCCCTTTTTCTTTGTA
>CALBSG010000057.1 GCA_937927675.1 uncultured Paracoccaceae bacterium
AACGGTGCAGAAGCACAACCCAACGGGCGAAACTCCGCCAAAGGGAGATGGCGGCGTCATACGATCCTACACTTATCTAGGTTAATGCAGGCGTATACCAATGCGATCAACTGCGCGCGCTAGCCAAAAGAGCAGGGGTTGCCGAGAGCGGGGTCAGAATTATCGGGCCAAAGAGCCGGCTGCTGCAGACCCTCACTGCGATCGGCAGAAATACCCGAACAAGGACCCGAAGGATATTGGTGCTCATTTATGATCCGAATTGGCGGAGGACACTGGCTGGGCGCGCAACATTCTCCTGCGCTGAAGGCTTACGTTCCACGCCGGAAACGCCCAGCTTTTGGCCTGGCCCGAAGCCGGGTTCCGCGAGGCTTGACCCCTGCTGGCGCGGGTCCATATCTAAACCTGAAATGAATGGTATCGGCAGGCCCGATGCAGACAAAACACAGGGGCATCATGGCGGGCAAGGTTTTGATCTGGGGCGGGTCTGGCGGCATTGGCGCGCAAACGGCGCGGGCTTTGTCCGGGCAGGGTTATGCGCTGCACCTGGTGGGGCGCGATACGGAAAAGCTGGCCGATTTAGCGGCAGAACTCGGCGCTGACATCAGCGAGGCCGATGTGACCGACGACACCGCCTTTGCGCGGGTCGCGGCCGAGGCGGGGGAGATGCTGTCAGGGCTTGTCTATGCGGTGGGCAGCATCAACCTGCGCCCGCTTGCGCGGTTGAACGCCGATGATTTTACCCGTGATTTTCGGCTGAATGCACAAGGCGCGGCTCTGGCGATTCAGGCGGCGCTGCCCGCGCTGAAGGCGGCACCGGGGGTCACATCGGTGGTGTTGTTTTCCTCTGTAGCGGTGGCACAGGGGTTTTCGGCCCATGCTTCGGTTTCGATGGCCAAAGGCGCGGTCGAGGGATTGACCCGCGCCTTGGCCGCCGAGCTTGCCCCGAAAATTCGCGTAAATGCGATTGCCCCTTCGCTGACTGAAACCCCCTTGGCGGCGGGGTTGACGGGAAATCCGCAGATGGCAGCCTCACTCGCGCAGATGCATCCGCTGGGGCGGCTGGGCAAACCACAAGATAGTGCCGCGCTGGCAGCCTTCTTGATTTCAGAACAAGCGGATTGGATTTCTGGTCAGGTGATCGGCGTCGATGGCGGGCGGGCGCGGCTGCGTTCAAAGGGCTGAGAGAGCAAGAGGATGACCGATCTTCCGCTGACCCGTGCAGAGGCTTTGGAGCGTCTTGCGGCTTTTGTCCCTTTTGCCGGAGAAGATTACGCGCGCTTGCGCAACAAGGATCTGGGGGCCGGGCGACACAACCATGTGTCGCGCCTCTCGGCAGCTTTGCGGCGACGTTTGGTCAGCGAAGAAGAGACAATCGCCGCCGTTCTTGCCCGGCACCCCTATCGTGCAGCGGAAAAGTTCATCAGCGAGGTTTTTTGGCGCAGCTATTGGAAGGGCTGGCTTGAATCCCGCCCCACCCTTTGGCCTGCCTACCTGCATGCCGTCGCGCAGGCCAACGCACGGCTGGCGACGGACCAAAGCCTGCGCCAACGTCACGCCATGGCCTGCGCGGGGCAAACCGGCATCGACTGTTTCGACGCTTGGGTGCGCGAGTTGGAAGCAACCGGCTATCTGCACAACTGGGCACGGATGCAGTTTGCCTCGATCTGGGTGTTCACGCTGGACCTTCCGTGGGAACTCGGGGCGAGCTTTACGATGAAGCGGTTTGTCGATTCCGATCCAGCCAGCAACACGCTGTCTTGGCGCTGGGTCGCGGGGCTGCACACCGCGGGCAAGGCGTATCTGAGCGACGCGGCGTTGATTGCGGCCATGACACAAGGTCGCTTTGCGCCCCAAGGTCTGTCGACGCTGGCGGTGATTGGGCCCGATACGCTGTCGGTGCCCCGGCCCCTGCCACCACGCCAACCCGCCAAACCGGACCCCTCAATGCCCAGCTTACTGGTGCTGAGCATCGAGGACCTGTCACCCGAGACAGTACCTCAATTGCATGGCCTGCCGATCCATTCGATTGCCTTTCTGCCGGGCGCAACTGCAGCAGATCAGGTCGTGCTGAAAGATGCGTTGGCGCGGGCGCAAGACCGCTGGCCAAAGGCAAAATGCCACGGCGCGCTGTCCCCCGCCAATCTAGCCGAAGCAGCGAAAGACTGTGCCCAGATCGTGACAGCCTTCGTCCCGGTTGGTCTGGTGGCCGACGGGTTCGGCCCGCTGCGGCAAGCGGCATTGGCACTAGGTTTGCCGCTCAGGGAATACTTGCGTGATTGGGACGCGCAGGTTTGGCCGCACTGCCAAAAGGGCTTTTTCGCTCTGAAGGAAAACATTCCAGCCCTTGTCGCGCAGCGAGGTTTGGCATGAGAGCGTCTTTGACAGTCTGGTTCGACAGCGCCTGCCCCCTTTGCCAGCGCGAAATCGCCCTAATGCGGCGGCTGGACCGGCGCGGGGCGATCCATTTCGTCGATGCCTGCGCCACGGATGCCGACTGCCCGATTGACCGAGCCGACCTGCTGAGCCGGTTTCACGCACAAGAAAACGGCAGGCTGCTTTCGGGCGCAGCCGCCTTTGCCGCAATGTGGCGGGCCATCCCGCTGTTGCGCCCGCTGGGCCTGGTGGCCGATTGGCCACCCATTTCCCCCGCCTTCGAGGCGGCATACCGCGGCTTTCTACGCCTGCGCCCAACCCTGCAAAGGCTGTTCAAGTAGCAATTTCCAGTGGTGTATTCCCATCGACGAAAGCGTGGTTTTGCTTTCCTGGTTGACGAACAAAAAGTGAACACTACATTAAACCCCATGGCAATCATGACCTTGCAAACCAAGCTTGCGATCCTGTCGGATGCAGCAAAATACGATGCGTCCTGTGCATCATCGGGTGGAGAAAAGCGCGACTCCCGCAAGGGGGGCCTTGGATCATCCGGCGGCAGCGGCATCTGTCATGCCTATACGCCGGATGGGCGCTGCATCTCGCTTTTGAAAATTCTGATGACCAATTTCTGCGTCTTCGACTGCGCCTATTGCATCAACAGGGTATCCTCAA
Source organism: uncultured Paracoccaceae bacterium (assembly GCA_937927675.1). GTDB lineage: Bacteria > Pseudomonadota > Alphaproteobacteria > Rhodobacterales > Rhodobacteraceae > Tabrizicola_A. The sequence goes on from CALBSG010000057.1 coordinate 3,046, forward strand.
ATGTCGAGCGGGCGCGGTTTTCGGTCGAAGAAGTCGTCACGCTGACACTGGAGTTTTACCGACGCAACTATATCGAGGGGCTGTTTTTGTCGTCAGGCATCATCCGCTCGCCCGATCAGACCATGGCCGACATGGTACGCATCGCGCAGACTTTGCGACAGGATCACGCCTTTCGCGGCTATATCCATCTGAAAACCATCCCCGATGCTTCGCCAGACCTGATCCGACAGGCGGGGCTTTATGCCGACCGGCTGTCGATCAATGTCGAGTTGCCGCAGGATGCCTCCTTGCGCAAATTCGCGCCCGAAAAGCGACCGGAGACAATCCGCGCCACGATGGCGCAGGTGCGGCTGGAGGGAGAGGCCGCCAAAGAGCTGTCGCATACTGGGAAAAGGCCGCCGCGCTTTGTGCCTGCGGGACAAAGCACGCAGATGATTATTGGCGCGGATGGCACGGATGATGTGACAATTCTGACCTCTGCAACGCGGCTGTACAGCGGCTACAAACTGCGGCGGGTTTATTACTCGGCGTTCTCGCCCATCCCGGATGCGTCAGCGCTGCTGCCGCTGGTCCAGCCGCCCTTGCTGCGCGAACATCGACTGTATCAGGCCGACTGGCTGTTGCGGTTTTATGGGTTTAGCGCCGACGAGATTGCCACCGGAGCCACCGCTGGTCATCTGGACCTTGAGCTTGACCCCAAGCTTGCATGGGCCTTGCAGCATCGCGGCCAGTTCCCTTTGGATGTGAACACCGCGAGCAAAGAAATGCTGCTGCGGGTGCCCGGCTTTGGCACCAAAACGGTGGCGCGTATCATCGCCGCTCGCCGGAGCCGTGCGCTGCGTTACGAAGATTTGGTGCGGATCGGAGCGCTGATGACAAAGGCCAAGGCCTTTGTCAGCCTGCCCGGTTGGACCCCCGGAGCCATGACCGACAGCGCCAACCTGCGGGCCCGTTTCGCGCCCGCCCCTGTACAACTGACCCTGCTGTGACCTTCGGCGTCACCTTGCCAGAGCGGGGCACGTTTGACGCATGGCGTATGGCGGCACGGTTGGCCATCTCGCACCGCATTGCGCCCGCGGACATGGATTGGACGGGCGCGAACAGTCTGTTTGCCGCCGCCCCTTTACCTGCGCACCCCGGCACCCATCAGATTTTGGTCCCGCAAAGCTTTGTGCATCTGGCAAGTTCGGTCATCTGGCACTCGGACCCCGAGCGTTTTGCCCTGCTTTATCAAGCCCTGTGGCGGCTGGACCGGGGCGAGGGCACCCCCCTGTCGCAGGCCGATCCCCTTGGCCGCCGTCTGCATCTGCTGGCCAAGAATGTTGGCCGCGACATTCACAAGATGCACGCCTTTGTACGCTTTCGCGAGTGCCCCGCCGATGGCCCGCGCCGCCGCTTTGCCGCGTGGTTTGAACCCGAGCACAATACGCTGGAACCCGGCAGCGCGTTCTTTGCGAAGCGTTTTGGCGATATGGACTGGATGATCGCTACCCCCCGCCTGACCGCACGGTTTCAGGATGGCCGGCTGACCTTCGGCCCAGCAGCGCCGCGCCCCGCCCTACCCGATGATGCCGCAGAGGGCCTTTGGGCCACCTATTTCGCCAACATCTTCAACCCGGCACGCATCAAGCTGGATGCGATGCAGTCGGAAATGCCCAAGAAATACTGGAAGAACCTGCCCGAAACCCGCCTGATCCCGGACATGCTGAAAGATGCCGAAGCGCGGGTCCAGCGCATGCACGCGGCGGGCGCATCACAGGTGCGGCCCGGGGCTGCTGCAATCTCGACCCGCTACCGCGCCGCGATGCCGCAGGTGCCCGAGCCAAACGATGCTTTGCCAGACACGCTTGACCAAGCCCGCGCGGCGGCCATGACGTGTCGCAGGTGCGCGCTGTGCGAGGGGGCGACCCAGACGGTCTGGGGCTCTGGCTCTAGGGATGCGGTCTTGATGATCGTGGGCGAACAGCCCGGCGATCAAGAGGATCTGACCGGCCGCCCCTTTGTCGGCCCCGCAGGTCAGATCTTGCAGCAGGCGATGACGGCGGCGGGTATTGACCCGGACAGGGTCTGGCTGACCAATGCTGTCAAGCATTTCAAGTTCACCGCGCACGGCAAGCAGCGCCTCCACCTCACCCCTGAGCGCACCGAAGTGGAGCGGTGTCGCTGGTGGCTGGGGCTGGAACTGGCTTTCATTCGGCCAAAGGTGACGCTGGCCTTAGGGGCCAGCGCAGCCTTTGCTTTGACAGGTCGTGACACGCCCTCATCTAGGCGGCGCGTAACAGTTGAGCAGGGCTTGCATGAAGGGCCGGTTGTGGTGTCGTGGCATCCGGCGAATAGTCTGCGCCGGAGCGATCAGGACCAGCAAAACCGCGCCCGTAATGATTTGGCTCGGGATCTGGAGGCCGCCTTTGCCCTTGCGCAAGACCAGATGCAGACCGACAAAACTCTGCCCAGACCCCGCTGAACAATAGCCTGCCGTAGCGTCCGGTGATGACCATTGTGTGACCTGCCGCGAACGCGCTCTGACCGACAGGACTGGCACGGAACTGCCGTCCGCAGCCATCCCGCCGCCCATCCGCGACATAAACTGTCGCTGCGCCACTTGCCGCTGCCGCTGCCCCTTGCCACACTCGCCACACCCCGGAGGATTATATGCTCATCAAGCGCGACTTCTACATCGACGGCCGCTGGACCGCCCCCGCCGCCCCCCGCGACTGCGCGGTGATCGACCCCTCGACAGAGGAGGCCTGCGCCATCATCTCGCTCGGCTCCGAGGCGGATACCGATCTCGCCGTCGCCGCAGCGAAGCGCGCTTTCCCCGCATGGGCCGCCACCCCACCCGCCGAACGCAAGCGCTATGTCGAGGCCATCCTCGCCCAATACGAGGCCCGCGCCGAAGAAATGGCCCGCGCCATCAGCCTTGAAATGGGCGCCCCCATCGACATGTCGCGCAGCGATCAGGCCCCCTGCCTGCCCTGGCACCTCAAGAACTTCCTCACCGCCTTCGACCATATCGAGTGGGTCCGCCCCTTGGGTCCGCATACACCCAATGACCGTATCGCGCTGGAACCCATCGGTGTGGTGGGCCTGATCACGCCATGGAACTGGCCGATGAACCAGGTCACGCTCAAGGTGATCCCCGCGCTACTGGCAGGCTGCACCTGTGTGCTGAAACCGTCCGAGGAATCGCCCCTTTCCTCGCTCCTCTTCGCTGAGTTCGTGCATGACGCGGGCGTGCCTGCAGGCGTGGTCAACCTCGTCAACGGCGATGGGCTTGGCGTCGGCGCGCGTCTCTCGACGCATCCCGATGTCGAGATGATCTCCTTCACCGGCTCCACGCGCGCCGGCAAGGCCATCTCGAAGGCCGCCGCCGAAACGTTGAAGCGGGTCACGCTGGAGCTCGGTGGAAAGGGCGCGAACTTGATCTTCGCCGATGCCGATGACCGCGCTGTGGAGCGCGGCGTGCGCCATTGCTTCAACAACTCCGGACAAAGCTGCAATGCGCCCACCCGCATGCTGGTGGAACGCCCCGTCTATGACCGTGCGGTGGAAATCGCCAAACAGGTGGCCGCAGCCACCAGGGTCGCCTCTGCCCACGAACCCGGCCGCCATATTGGCCCCGTGGTGAACAAGCGGCAATGGGATCAGATCCAGGGCTACATCCAGAAAGGCATCGAGGAAGGTGCGCGTCTCGTCGCAGGCGGCCTCGGCCTGCCCGAAGGGATGAACAAAGGCTACTTCGTCCGCCCCACCGTCTTTGCCGATGTCAAACCCGGCATGAAGATTGAGAAAGAAGAAATCTTCGGCCCCGTCCTTTCCATCATACCCTTCGACACCGAGGCTGAGGCGGTGCAGATCGCCAATGACACACCTTACGGCCTGAGTAATTACGTCCAGTCGCAAGACGGCGCCCGCCGCAACCGTCTCGCTCGCCAACTCCGCGCGGGCATGGTGGAAATGAACGGCAAATCCCGCAGCGCAGGCTCGCCCTTTGGCGGAGTAAAGGCGTCGGGTCGCGCGCGGGAAGGTGGCATCTGGGGGATCGAAGAATTTCTCGAAGCCAAAGCCATCTCCGGCTGGGACCCCGACGCCGAAGGGGTTGCCGCCGAGTGATGCAAATCTGACCTCTGGCCTTCATCTCGGCCGAAATATGCATTCTACGCATCTTCTTGGCACCTGCGTCCCGAGACAGCGCGTATTTTAGGTACTTCAGCCGAGATGAAAGGGTGGCCATAACCGCTCCCACACGGCGGTGCACGTCAGACATGCTTCACGGCTTGTGAAACCTGCCACGCTCGGCGTCGCATCGAGCAGCCACCACTCTAAGAACAGGCCACTGTCCGGACCGCGTACCGGCAAGTAGCGTCTGGTCAGCCGGAGATTGCGCCACCTCCGTGACAAGGCGTCAGCTGGTCCCTGTCAGGACAACAATTCCCGGGCAATGATGGTGCGTTGAATCTCGGAGCTGCCTTCGTAGATCCGGAAAATCCGCAGATCCCGCAAATGGCGTTCCAGTGGGAAATCTCGGCAATAGCCATAGCCGCCATGGATCTGCAATGCGCGGTCCGCGATGCGCCATGCAGCCTCTGAGGCGAAAAGCTTGGCGTGGGCACTTTCCGAGGCATAGCGCGCACCGGTGCCGCGCAGGCGGGCGGCGGCGTAGCCCAAGGCGCGGGCGGCGGCGAGGTCATTGGCGCTGTCGGCAAGCATCCATTGCAGGCCCTGGAAATCGGCAATCGGTTTGCCGCTGATCTGCCGATCCTTGGCATAGGCCACCGCTGCCTCGAGTGCGACGGCGGCAATGCCCGTGGCTTGGGCGGCAACCTCAATCCGGCCATTGTCCAACACCTTCATCGCGGTGCGAAACCCGCTGCCCTCTGGCCCGATGCGGTTTTCCTCTGGCACGAGGCAGTCGAAGGTTACGCCGAAGACATGACCGCCGCGCAGGCCCATGGTGCGCTCGGGTGGTGCTATCGTGATGCCCGGCGTCACGGCAGGTTCGATCACAAAGGCGGAGACCCCGCGTGCGCCAGCCTCGGGGTCGGTCTTGGCGTAGACCACGATGAACTCGGCCGCGCCTGCGTTCGAGATGAAGCATTTCGACCCGCGCAACCGATAGCCGGTCCCCTCGCGCCGCGCGGTGGTGCGCATGTCGGCCGGGTTGGAGCCCGCCCCGGGTTCAGTCAGCGCAAAGGCCCCCAAGGCACCCTGTGCGGCGCGCGGCAGGATGCGAGCCTTGAGCGCAGCATCGCCGCCAAGATGCAGGCTGTCAGTTGCCAGAAAATGCGCGGTCAACATCGACGCGGTCGAGGCGCAGGCCCCCGCGATGATCTCGACGGCGCGGTACAGCATCGGGCCGCTGAGACCCAGCCCCCCTTCGGCTTCCGGCAGGTTCAGCCCCATCAACCCCAAGGCAGTCATGGCGGGCAGGTGGCAGGTCGCAAAGCTGGCCGTTTCGTCCAGTTCTGCGGCTTTCGGTGCCAAAACCTCGGTTGCGAAACGGGTGATCTCGGTCAGGACGGCCTGTTCGTCGTCGTTCCACATCATTGCTTAGCCCTCCAGCTCGGCGCGAATTTCGGCGCCATGTTCGTCAAGACCGGGGGCCGGACGGCGCTGCCCACGCGGGCTGCCGACAAACTGAACTGGCTGTTCGGGCAGGTGGAGCGGGCCAAGCGTCGGATGGGTCACCGACGACACAAGGCCGCGGCCACTGGGACTGCTGCAGTACTGAACGGTGTGAACGAAGTGTTCACCAGTCTGAGCCAAACGCGCCAACCGGGCGGAAGATTCCGCTCGGTTCAGC
>CALBSG010000058.1 GCA_937927675.1 uncultured Paracoccaceae bacterium
ATTCGGCGGACGCATCAAAAGGGCGATGCGGCAAGCGAGGCGGTGTATTCGGCCTGCGAAACCTACCGTTACGCCCTGACACGGGAATGGGCGGCGGGATCGCGTCTGTTGTGGGTGATGCTGAACCCGTCGACCGCCAGCGAATCGACCAATGATCCAACGGTCGAACGCTGCGAGCGACGGGCGCGCGCCTTGGGATTCGGCGGCTTTCGGGTGGTCAATCTATTTGCCCTGCGTGCCACGGACCCGCGCGCCTTGCGGGCCGCTGCCGATCCGGTGGGGCCCGACAATGACACCGCTCTGTCCGACGGCGTGATCTGGGCCGATGCCGTTCTGTGCGGCTGGGGCGGCCATGGCGCGTTGCATGGGCGCGACCGCACCGTTTGCACGCAGCTACAACAAGCGGGCAAACCGCTGTGGCATCTTGGCTTGACCCAAGCCGGTCAGCCGAAGCATCCACTTTATATCGGATATGCCGTGCAACCCACCGTGTGGTAACGCCCCTAGCCTAGGCCGCTTGCAGCTGCACCGCGGCCACGTCCAACACGGCGCCATTCGTCAGGCTGGCCAGCGGCACCCCATCCAGCATCAGGATCGTCGCCCCGCCCCCCGATCCAACCGTCAATTCGGGGGCGGGATGCAGAACGGCATCATACATCACCACCAACTGATCCTCCGCAGGATCGAAATCGGTGATCTGCACCACGGGCTGACCCGGCGCAAAGTCTTGCAGCACGAAACTATCAGCCCCCTGACCGCCATTGCCGAAATCGCTGGCCGCAAGATGCAGCTCGTCATCGCCATAGCCGCCGTTCAGGAAATCAACGTCCGTATCGCCTTCGGCCGCCAGACCGCCGGACAGCGTGTCATTGCCTGCACCGCCCTCCACCTCATCAGCGCCCGTGCCGCCGGCCAGAACATCATGGCCAGTACCGCCGTCCACCAGATCATCCCCGGCCTGCCCGTCGAGTTCATCATCGCCGGTGCCACCGATCACACTGTCCTTGCCGTCACCGCCCACGGCGCTGTCATCGCCTTCACAACCGGCGAGAGCGTCATCCCCGGCATCGCCCGTCAGCGTATCATTCCCTTCGTTGCCCCAAAGGCTGTCATCGCCATCGCCCCCGGCCAAGCTGTCTGCGCCATCCTGCCCTTGCAGGGCATCGTTGCCCTCGTTGCCCATCAGGGTCAAATCGGGGTCAGGCAGGTCTTGGCTGTCATTGGATTGGGGCAAGCCATCCTGTTCATCCGCGCCTGCTGGCGCGAGAGGGGGATCAACCGGAATGGGTTCATCTTCCATGAAGGCGGTTGAGACGCCCCAGCCTTCGGTTTCCGACGCTGCATCTTCGCCATCGCGGCTGCCCTCTTCGTCCGATGGCACGTCCATCGACAAGCTGGCCATGATCGCGCCTAACAAACCCACCAAACCAAGCATGCGACAACCCCAAAACACCCAAGCCCTGCAACCACCGCAGAGCACTGAACAAATACCACACAGCCGCGAGGAAAAGCCTTCGACCCTTGCCACAATAGCGCGAAAAACCCGTTTTTTCTACGCCTGCATCCAGACAAGTCGAACAATCTTGGCCGATGGTTAACTGGCCCTTCTCGCCCCCCGTGTTGCGGGCAACCGCCGCGATTCCGGGCTTTCTTTTTTGGGCTTCTTCGTCTATACGCCCCCATCCGTAGGAAACTGCGGCGCCCTTCGGGGCATCAAGGGCCCTGCTGGACGACATCCCGGCTTGTGCCGTCACCATGAACCCAAGGAGAAATCCGATGTCGATCACCGTTGAAGAAAAAGCCCGCCTGATCAAGGAATACGCGACCAAAGAGAACGACACCGGCTCGCCGGAAGTTCAGGTTGCGATCCTGTCGTCGCGCATCGCCACCTTGACCGAGCATTTCAAGGGCCACAAAAAAGACAACCACTCGCGTCGTGGTCTTTTGATGATGGTTGCTCAGCGCCGTAAGCTTCTGGACTACCTGAAGTCCAAGGACGAAGGCCGCTATGCCTCGCTGATCTCGCGTCTGGGCCTGCGCCGCTAAGCGGATCAAAGGTTTGACTGAAGGCCCGTCGCGCAAGCGGCGGGTCTTTTCTTTTGTCGCAGGCGCATGCAGATGCGTCGCACCCGGGAGCGGCCATGGCCGACGCACGGGCAAAGCTGCACCATGACCGCTTTGCGCCCCTCGCTCCCCGTTTTTCTTGGCCTTGCCGCAGCGCTGGTCGTCGCTTGGTCGTCGGGCTTTGTCGGGATCCGCTTCACTCACGACGTCGCCAACGTGCCGCAAATCCTGTTTGCCCGCAGCCTGTTTTCCGGGGTGGGCCTGTTGCCCTTCCTTATCGGACCTTCGGCAAAGGGGCCTAAAATTGGCTGGCGCGACATTGCCGAGCAGGGGTTTTACGCCTTTCTTGGCATGTTCCTGTATCTTGGCGGCTTTGCCATGGGGATCGGTGGTGGCGTGCCGACGGGGCTGGTCGCCCTTATGGCGGATCTGGTGCCTTTGGGCATCGCAGCCCTGTCAGCGCCGATGCTGGGTCAGGGCCTGACCCGCGTGCAATGGATCGGCACTGCCATCGCCTGCGCGGGGGTGCTGGCAGTTTCAGCCGATGCGCTGGCCTTGGGCACGGCCCCGCTTTGGGCCTATGCCCTGCCCCTTCTGGGAATGCTGGCCTTTGCGCTGTCAACCGTGCTGCAAGAACGCCGGGGCGGCAGTGGGCTGACAATCGCCCAAAGGCTGGCGCTACAATGCCTGTGGGCGGCCATCCTGTTCGCGCCCTTTGCCGCCGGAACCGAAGGGCTGTTTCCAACCATCACGGCGAATTATGTGTTGGGCATCGGCTGGTTGGTGATGCTGGCAACCTATGGTGCATGGCTGATCTATTATCAGTTCCTGCGCCTTTACCCGCCTGCCGTGGTTTCGGCGGTGGTGTACCTGTCACCGCCTGTCACGATGATTTGGGCCTTCTTTTTGTTTGGCGAACCGCTGACCTGGCCCATGGCGTTGGGCCTGATCGTGACGCTGGCAGGCGTCGCGCTGGTGGCCAGGCGGAAAGGTTAAACCTTCCGCGCCTCGGCAAAGGACATCAGCCGGTTGCTGTTTTCATCCCAAAGCTGCATCCGCACAGTGCGCAGGCTTTGCCGGATCGTCATGCGGTTCATCTTTGCCAGATCCGCGTGATCGCGCAGCACTTGTGGCAGGCGATAGAAGGGGATGCGGCTGTAAAGGTGATGGACATGGTGGATGCCGATGTTCGCGCTCAGCCATTGCAGGACCGGGGGCAGAACGTAGTAAGAGCTGCCCTCGAGTGCGGCGGCGTGCAGATCCCAGTCCGGCTCGTTTGACCAATGGGTGTTTTCAAACTGGTGCTGCACATAAAACAGCCAGACCCCGGCCGTCGCGGCCAAAAGACTGGTGGGCAGGAAGATCAGCAAGATCGGCGCCCAACCGCCAAAATAAAGCATCAAACCAAGTGCTACCAGAATGGCCGCATTGGTGGACATGGCGCTGACCCAATATTTCAGATGGCCCATCAGCCCCATCGGAATGCGATTTTGCAGCAGGAACATATAGCCCGGCCCAATGCCAAACAGCACGATCGGGTTGCGATACAACCGATAGAGCAAGCGCCGCGACGCTGACAGCGCGCGATATTCGCCCACCGTCAGCGTCGTGATGTCGCCAATGCCCCGGCGGCCGAGGTTGCCCGCGCTGGAGTGATGAATGGAATGGGCGCGGCGCCAGACATCATAGGGCGTCAGCGTCAGCACACCCAGCACGCGGCCCAGCCAGTCGCTGACCGTGCGGTTTTCGAAAAAGGCGCCATGACCACAATCATGCTGAATGGTGAACAGCCGCAGAAGGAACGCCGCGTTGATGCAAGACAGCGCCAAGGTCAGCCAGGCACTGACTGACAGCGCCCACCACGCCAGCCCCCACAAAAGCAGAAATGGGCCCATGGTCACGGCAAGTTCAAACAAACTGCGTGAAGTGTCGGGTTGGCGATACTTTGCCAACACTTTGACCCAATCGCGGGCAGCCTTTGCGCCCTGCGGCGCAGCGCCTGCTCCGTTGTCCATGAACATTGCCGTTTCTTTCTTTGTTTTGCTCTCAATACTGAACGGCAAGAACTTCGCAACTGTTAATGACGTCGCAGCGCCGCAGCAGGCCAAAGCCCTTCCCAAACGCAGCGTTTTCCTGTATGCGCCCGCCATCTGTGACGTGAGGCCCGCCCCCGGCCGCATGCAAAGGATAGGGGGCGGCGGCAATGGGGCCGCCATGCAAAAGGAAGACATGGCAGGGGCCATGGGTGCTTCCACATAGGGAACGATAGATGTTCAACGTAACGAAGAAATCAATCCAGTGGGGCGGCGAAACGCTGACGCTGGAAACCGGGAAAGTTGCCCGTCAGGCCGATGGTTCGGTCATTGCGACGCTGGGCGAAACCTCGGTCATGGCCAACGTGACCTTCGCCAAAGCGCCGAAGCCGGGTCAGGACTTTTTCCCGCTGACCGTGCATTACCAAGAGAAATACTACGCCGCCGGCAAGATTCCGGGTGGCTTCTTCAAGCGCGAAGCGCGCCCGTCGGAAAAGGAAACGCTGGTTTCCCGCCTGATCGACCGTCCGTGCCGCCCGCTGTTCGTCGAAGGCTTCAAGCATGAAGTCCTCGTCATGGCTACCGTTCTGTCGTGCGACCTGCACAACGACCCCGACATCGTCGCAATGATCGCTGCCTCGGCTGCGCTGACGATCTCTGGCGTACCGTTCATGGGCCCGATCGCTGCCGCCCGCGTGGGCTTTGTGAATGGCGCCTATGTGCTGAACCCGGCCATGGACGACATGACCCAGCTGCGCATGAAGCCCGAGCAGCGTCTGGATCTGGTTGTCGCTGGCACCAAAGACGCCGTGATGATGGTGGAATCGGAAGCCTACGAGCTGACCGAAGAGGAAATGCTGGGCGCCGTCGTGTTCGGTCACGAACAGATGCAGCCGGTGATCGACCTCATCATGTCGCTGGCCGAAGAAGCCGCCAACGAGCCCTTCGATTTCACCCCGCCCGACCTTTCGGCCATCTATGGCAAGGTGAAAGCGGCTGGCGAAGCGCAGATGCGCGCCGCCTTTGCAATCAAGGACAAGCAAGACCGCACCAACGCCATCGGCGCCGCGGTTGACGCGATCAAGGCCGCTCTGTCGGAAGATGACCAAAAGGACATCAACCTTGGCTCGGCAATCAAAAAGCTGGAAAGCTCGATCCTGCGTGGCGACGTGGTCAACACCGGCGTCCGCATTGACGGCCGTGACACCAAGACCGTCCGCCCGATCGTTGCCGAAACCGGCATCCTGCCGCGCACCCATGGCTCGGCGCTGTTCACCCGCGGCGAAACCCAAGGTCTGGTTGTCACCACCCTTGGCACCGGCGAAGATGAGCAGATCATTGACGCGCTGAACGGCAACTATCGTTCGAACTTCCTGCTGCACTACAACTTCCCGCCCTATTCGGTTGGTGAAGTTGGCCGCGTGGGTTCGCCCGGCCGTCGTGAAATCGGCCATGGCAAACTGGCATGGCGTGCGCTTCAGGCTGTTCTGCCGGCACCGACCGATTTCCCCTACACCATCCGCGTGGTGTCGGAGATCACCGAATCGAACGGCTCCTCCTCGATGGCTTCGGTCTGCGGTGGTTCGCTGTCGATGATGGACGCAGGCGTGCCGCTGAAGGCCCCGGTTGCGGGCGTCGCGATGGGTCTGATTCTGGAAGATGACGGCAAATGGGCCGTGCTGACCGACATCCTCGGCGACGAGGATCACCTCGGCGACATGGACTTCAAGGTGGCCGGCACTGCTTCGGGCATCACCTCGCTGCAAATGGACATCAAGATCGCCGGGATCACCCCGGAAATCATGAAGCAGGCCTTGGCGCAAGCCAAGGACGGCCGTCTGCATATCTTGGGCGAGATGAACAAGTCGCTGTCCGCGCCGCAAGGCTTCTCGGAATATGCGCCGAAGATCGAAACCCTGCAGATCCCGACCGACAAGATCCGTGAAGTGATCGGCTCGGGCGGCAAGGTGATCCGCGAGATCGTCGAGCTGTCGGGTGCCAAGGTGGACATCAACGACGATGGCATCATCAAGATCGCTTCGTCGGACGCTGCCGCCATCAAGAAGGCCTATGACATGATCTGGTCGATCGTGGCAGAGCCGGAAGAAGGCCAAGTCTACACCGGCAAAGTGGTGAAACTGGTCGACTTCGGCGCCTTCGTGAACTTCTTCGGCAAGCGCGATGGTCTGGTCCACGTTTCCCAGATCGCCAACAAGCGCCTGAACCACCCGAATGAGCTTCTGAAAGAAGGTCAAGAAGTGAAGGTCAAGCTTCTGGGCTTTGACGACCGCGGCAAGGTGCGCCTTGGCATGAAGATGGTCGATCAAGAGACCGGCGCAGAAATCGTGCCTGAGAAGACCGAAGGCAACGCCGAAGCCTAAGCTTCTTGCGATAAAGATCGAAGGCCCCGGTGAAAACCGGGGCTTTTTTCTTCGTCTGATTTTCGATCACATTACTTTTTATCCCGATAAAGTCGAATTAGTCGAAATAATATTCGAAAATACCACCAAGAAACGCCAAACTTCCCCAAATCCTTTCTCGCAGATGCCGTATTTTCTGTCGCAAATCGCGAACAGGAGATTCCCATGCGTGTCATCGTCCTTGGTGCTGGCGTCATCGGTGTGACCTCGGCCTATTACCTCGCCAAGGCAGGCCATGAGGTGACGGTGATCGACCGTCAGCCCGGCCCGGCGCTGGAAACCTCGTTTGCGAACGCCGGCGAGATCAGCCCCGGCTATGCCTCGCCTTGGGCGGCCCCCGGCATCCCGGCAAAGGCCGTGAAGTGGCTGTTCATGAAACACGCGCCCCTTATCATTCAGGCCCGCCCCGATCTGGCCAAGATTGAATGGGTTGGCCGGATGTTGATGAACTGCACCAGCGCTGCCTATGGGGTGAACAAATCCCGCATGGTGCGGCTGGCCGAATATTCGCGCGACTGCCTGATCGCCCTGCGCGCCGAGACGGGCATTTCTTATGACGAGCGGACCCAAGGCACGTTGCAGCTTTTCCGCACCGAAAAGCAGGTCGAGGCAGCGGAGAAGGACATCAAGGTTCTGAAAGCCGACGGTGTGCCGTTCGAGGTTCTGGATGCCGCCGCCTGCGTGCGCGCCGAACCGGGTCTGGCCCCGAACATCGGCAAGATCGCCGGCGGTCTGCGTCTGCCGGGCGATGAGACCGGCGATTGCTTTAAGTTCACCAACAGCCTTGCTGAGATGGCCGCGGCGATGGGCGTAACCTTCCGCTGGGGCGTCGACATCAAGGCGTTGGAGGCCGATGGCGGCAAGATCGCTGCCGTGCAAACCAGCGCGGGCCGCATTGCAGGCGATGCCTTTGTGCTGGCGATGGGCAGCTACTCTCCGGCACTGGCCCGTCCCTTTGGCATGCGCCTGCCGGTCTATCCGGTGAAGGGCTATTCGATCACCGTGCCGATCGTTGATGAGGCGCGTGCTCCGGTGTCCACCGTGATGGACGAAACCCACAAGATCGCCATCACCCGACTTGGGGATAGGATCCGCGTCGGTGGCATGGCGGAAATCTCTGGCTTTAACAATCGCTTGCACCCAAAGCGGCAGGCGACGCTGACTCATTCTGTCGAAGACCTGTTCGGCGGGGCGGGCGACCAATCGCAGGCAACCTTCTGGTCTGGCCTGCGCCCGATGACGCCCGACGGCACGCCCTTGGTGGGCCGCTCAACCGTACCGAACTTGTTCCTGAATACCGGCCACGGCACCTTGGGCTGGACGATGGCCGCGGGGTCGGGCCGTGTGCTAGCCGATATGGTCTCGGGCCGGGTGGCCGAGATTGATGCCGCGGATCTGGGATATGCCCGCTATCAGCGCCGCAACAAATCGATCGCTGCAACCGTAAAACCCGTTGCTGCAGAATGAAAAACGGGGCCGCAAGGCCCCGTTTTCCGTTTACTGATCGGGCTTGTCACACCGGACGCTTGGCAAAGCGCAGGTAGGGCAGCTTGACGTCCAGATCGCCGAACTTGGCTTTGGCGTCGTCGGTCGACACCGACAGCGCCACGATCACATCCTGCCCCGGCACCCAGTTGGCAGGCGTTGCAAACGGCACGCCATCGGTAGCCTGCACAGCATCCAGCGCCCGCAGAATCTCAGCAAAGTTGCGGCCCACCGACATCGGATAAGACATCGTCAACCGCACCTTTTTGTCCGGCCCAACGATATAGACCGTGCGCACCGTCGCCGAGTTGGCGGGCGTGCGGCCTTCGGTCGGCAGATAGAAATCTGCCGGCAGCATGTCATAGGCCTTGGATACGGTCAGCGAGGTGTCGTCGATGATCGGGAAATCGGCGGCGGCGCCCGAAAAGGTCTCAATGTCGCGCTTCCACTTCTGGTGGTCTTCCACGCTGTCCACCGACACACCGATCACCTTGGTGTTGCGCTTCTTCCATTCGGCGGCCAGCTGCGCGACGGCACCGAACTCGGTGGTGCAAACCGGCGTGAAATCGCGCGGGTGGCTGAAGATGATGGCATAGCTGTCGCCCAGCCACTCATGAAACTTGATAGTGCCCGCCGTGCTTTCGGCGGTGAAATCGGGGGCGGTGTCGTTGATGCGGACGGCCATTGGAAACTCCATTCTGTCTTGGCCCACCCTATCTGCTTTCGGAAAAGGTTTCACCCCCTTGGGTCGAAAGGACGCAAGTTAAGGAAATTCTGCCAGCAAGGGGATCACAATTGGTAAGGCGTTTTTTGTAACGCCCCCAACACGGCGGAGTTTTTCTTTGTCAGAACCGCAAAGGCCGACGTTTTCACCCTATCTGAACCGTCACAATTCAGATCTTCCTGCAGTCAAAGAAAACTTGACACATGTGTCGATTTATCTTTTCCTCACCCCGTCAGCCTGAGGATTTTCCATGAGCCAGCATCCCCGCCTTTTGTCGCCCGCCACACTGCGCGGTCAGACCCTGCGCAACCGCATTGTCTTTGGTGCCCACACCAACAACATGGCCGAAGGCGGCCTGCCCCTCGCCCGGCAAGGGGCCTATTGGCTGGAACGCGCCTTGGGCGGTGCAGGCATGATCGTGACCGAACCGGTTCCGGCACATCGCACCGGGGTTCTGACACGGGGCAACCTAGCGCCCGAATCTGATGATATTATCCCGCATTTTCAGGACATTACCGAAAAAATAAAAGCTGCGGGCAGCGTCATCATCCAGCAAATCTACCACGTTGGCGCGCATGGTGATTCGGATCTGTCATTCCAGCCCCATTGGTCACCATCAGGCGGGCCGTCCTATCACGACAGCGACGGCAGCCACAAAATGACCGCTGCCGAAATCGAAGAAATCTTCGAGGCGCATGCCGCCGCCGCCCGCCGCGCCAAGGCCTGTGGCTTTCAAGGGGTCGAAGTTTGGGCCGCCTATCACTCGCTGATCGACCAGTTCTGGACGCCGTGGTCCAACACCCGTGACGACAAATGGGGCGGCAGTCTTGAAAATCGCACCCGATTTTCGCGCGAGTTGATAGCCCGCATCCGCCGTGATTGCGGCCCGGATTTCATCATCGGCTTGGCCATCAGCTATTCCCCCGCCTATTCGGTTTCGCTGTCCGCAGATGAGTTGTGCGAGATCGTGAGCTTGCATGACAGCACGGGGGATGTGGATTATTTCACCTGCGGCTATGGCAGCTATCTGGAATTTGAAGGCATCATCCCGGCCTTTACCGAAGGCGAAAAGCTGACGACGCCGATGACCGCGCGGCTGAAAACGGTGGTCAAACATGCCCTCATCACCTCTGAGGCCGGGGTTCGCACCCCCGAGAACGCCGAAACCATCCTGTCCTCGGGCGAGGCGGATATGGTGTCGATCGTGCGTGGGCAGATCGCTGACCCGCATCTGGCGCGCAAGGTGACCGAAGGCCGCCCGCAAGACATTCGCGGCTGTATTTCCTGCAACCAGATGTGCTGGGGGCGGCGCAGCCGCGACTATTGGATTTCCTGTCTCATCAACCCCTCAGTTGGGCGCGAATGGGAATGGGGCGGGGATCGGTTTGAAAAGGCCGCCGCGCCGAAATCGGTGCTGGTCGTGGGCGCGGGCCCTGCCGGTTTGGAGGCCGCCCGCGTGGCCGCCGAGCGCGGCCACAAGGTCGAGATCGTCGAGGCCCTGCCCGTGATCGGGGGGCAGTTCCGGTTGGCCGGCATGCAGCCCCGCCGCGCGCAAATTCTGGATCTGATGGACTGGTATGAACGCCAGTTTGAAAAACTGGGCGTCACCCTGCGGCTGAACACCTTCCTTGATGAGGACGAGATTGCAGCGCATCCGGCAGAGGTGATTGTGCTGGCCACGGGGTCCCTGCCCGACGAAACCGGGTTCCAGCGTTGGCAACCGCATCTCGCGGCACTGCCGGGGATTGAGCTGGGCGGCGTTTGGTCACCGGAAGACACCATGCGGCGCGAGGCGCGCTTGGGGGATGCTGTGGTGCTTTACGACGAAGGGTCGAACTGGCGCGGGGTTGGCACGGCTTGGGCCTTGGCCGAGCGCGGCCATCAGGTGACGATCGTGACGCCGGAACCCTTTGTTGGAAAAGAGATCTCTCGCACCTCGGCCGATGGATCGGCCCGGCGCAAACTGGCCAAGCTCGGGGTAAAGTTCTTGACCGAACATTGCCTGACGCGCTGGCATGGCAATGGCGTGACGGTCAAAAATTTCCTGACGGGAGAGGAAGAAACCCTCGCCGCCAGCGGGCTGGTGATGGCCACCACAAACCGCAGTTTTGACCCTTGGCCCGCCGCGTTTGGAGGCAAGGCGACGCATCGGATCGGCGATTGCGCCGCGCCGCGTTTGGCGGCCTATGCTTTCCATGAAGGGCGCAAACTGGCGCTGAACCTGTAGGGCCTGTGCAAGACGGGATCAGCGGGGCGACCTTCGGCCCGCTGATCGTTCTTCAGCTTGCCCGCGCAAAACTGCCGATTTGGGCAAGCTGCCATGCCGCGCCATAGCGCATGGACGCCGCAGGATTTTGCAAAAGAACCCCCGGGGCAAGCTGTTCATATTGGTCCGCAAAGGACACCACCTTGTCCGTCGAGGCGCGGCGCTGAAAGTGGTGCGGGCGCAGCTGATTTGGATGCGACAGCCCGGCCGCGGCCACCAATTCGGACAGCGCCTGCAAGGTGTTGTGGTGGAAGTTCTTTACCCGCTCTGCCTTGTCTTCCACCACCAGCGCACGGTTGCGCAACGGGTCTTGGGTGGCAACCCCGGTCGGACATTCCCCGGTGTGGCAGGATTGGGCCTGTATGCAGCCGACGGCGAACATAAAGCCACGCGCCGAATTGCACCAATCGGCCCCAAGCGCTATGATCTTGGCCATATCAAAGGCCGAGGTGATCTTGCCCGACGCCCCCAGTTTCACCCGATCGCGCAGCCCGACACCGATCAAGGCATTATGGGCAAAGGACAACCCATCGCGCAACGGCATGCCGATGTGATCCATGAATTCCAGCGGGGCCGCACCTGTGCCGCCCTCTTTGCCGTCAATCACGATGAAATCGGGGGTGATATCGGTTTCAACCATGGCTTTGCAGATCGCCATAAACTCCCATTCGTGGCCAAGGCACAGCTTGAAGCCGGTCGGTTTTCCACCGGACAAATCACGCAACTGGGCAACGAAGTGCAAAAGCTCAACAGGCGTGGAAAAGGCCGAGTGGCGGGCAGGCGAAATACAATCGCGCCCCATTGGCACCCCACGGATCAAGGCGATTTCTTCTGTCACCTTGGCCGCAGGCAAGACCCCGCCATGGCCGGGCTTGGCCCCTTGGCTGAGCTTTATCTCAATCATCTTGATCTGCGGGTCTGCGGCCGTCTTGGCAAAAGCGTCAGGGTCAAAACCGCCGTCACGCCCGCGGCATCCGAAATAACCCGAGCCGATTTCCCAGACCAAATCGCCCCCCATCTCACGGTGATAGGGCGAGACGCCGCCCTCGCCAGTGTCATGGAAAAACGCACCGAGCTTTGCCCCCTTGTTCAAGGCCCGAATGGCGTTTTGCGAAAGCGCGCCGTAGCTCATCGCAGAGATGTTCAGCAGGCTGGCCGAATAGCTGCCGATCTGCACCCGCATCTGAGAGACCGGCAGCGGAGAGGCCGGCACCAGCGAATGATGCAGCCACTCATATTGCTCTTTATAAACGTCGAGCAGCGTGCCGAAGGGGCGTTTATCCAGCTCTTTCTTTGCACGTTGATAGACGATGGCCCGTTGGTCGCGCGAAAATGGCGCCCCATCTTTTTCGCCTTCAAAGAAATACTGCCGCATCTCGGGCCGCACCGCCTCCAGCAAAAAGCGCAGACGCGCCGCAATGGGATAGTTGCGCAGAACCGCGTGACGGGTCTGCGTAAAATCACGCAGACCAAGCGTCACAAGCGAGGCAAAGGCCACAAAACAGCAGGCAAAGAAAAACGATGACCGTGGCCAGATCAACGACGCCCCAAGCGAGGCGATGGCCAAGGCAACCGAGATGGTCAGCGGCAGATAGCGAAATTTGAACATCAGGCGCATGGGGCCTCCTCTCACCCGGCATCAAAGCGCAGGGAGATTGCAGCAAGGTTAACATGCGACGCCGTCAGAACGGGCAGGGCGCAGAAAATTCTACCATTTTGCCGGTTCCCGGGTGATGCAGAGCCAATGTTTCGGCGTGCAGCATCAGCCGGGGGTAGTTCAAAGCCGCCCCCGTTGCATAGATCGGGTCGCCGAGAATCGGGTGGCCCAGCGCCAGCATGTGTACCCGGAGCTGATGGCTGCGCCCGGTTTTCGGGAACATCCGCACGCGGGTTTCACCGGGCGCCCGCCCGATCACCTGCCAATCGGTCTGCGCGGGTCGTCCATGTTCATGGCTGACCATCTGGCGTGGGCGGTTCGGCCAGTCAGCGCAAAGGGGCAGGTCAATATGGCCCGCCTCGCCGACGATCTCTCCGGCAACCCGTGCGATGTAGGATTTCTGGGCCCGACGCTGTTCAAACTCTTGCCCCAGAAAACCTTGGGCCTTTTTGGTCTTGGCAAAGATCATCACGCCCGAGGTGTCGCAATCCAGCCGATGCACCAAGAGCGTATCCCACTGCGCAGCCTGCAGCCGCGACACCAGACAATCCGACCGCCCTTCGAGCTTGCCCGGCACAGAGAGCAACCCCGAAGGTTTGTTGACCACAAGGATCAGATCATCCTGATATAGGATATCCAGCGGCACATCGGGCGGATTGTAGTCAAAATCCGGGATCATGCGATGCTGTGGCCTGCGGCCTTCAAAGCCGCCGCAAGGTGACGGATATGGGCCGGGCCAACCTCGCAGCAGCCCCCGACAATCGTTGCGCCCATATCCACCCAGCGCAGGGCAAAGGCGGTGTATTTTTCCGGCGTCAGGTCGTGGCGGCCACAATAGGCGGGCGCGTCATGGGTATCGGGCAGGGGCAGACTGGAGATTTCCGAGAACCCATTGGCATAGGCACCGAACGGCAAGCCAAGCGGTTTTAGCGCGGCCATGGCCGCCTCCATCGCCTCGGGCATCGAGCAATTGGCCAGCACCGCCGCTGTCGGATGTTGGGCAATCACCTCGGCCAAAGCGGCAACAGGCTCGCCCGAACGCAGGCGCGTGCCATCCCGGTCATCAACAGAAACCGAAAGCCAGACCGGCTTGCCCGCCGCTTGCCCGCCCGCCAGCGCACCACGGCACAGATCCAGCGACGACATGGTTTCACACAGGATCACATCGACATGCGGCGCCATAAGTGCGGCCTTTTCGGCATAAAGCGCCGTTGAAACCGCGACAGCAGGCGTCAGATCGGGGCGATAGCTTTCGCCCAATGGCCCCATAGACCCCGCAATGATGCCCCGCCCCGCCTCGGCGCGGGCTTCGTGTGCCTCCATCAGGGCGCGCAGATGCAGCGCGTGGTAATAGTGGTCCAGATCCACCCCCACCAACCGATCATGCAGGATGTTATAGGTGTTGGTGGTGGCCACACTCGCCCCTGCCGCAAAGTAATCGGCATGGATCGCCTTCACCAACCCCGGATGGTCAATCATCACACGGGTGGCCCAGAGCGGCGTCGGCTCATCCCCGGAACGGGCAACAAGCTCTTGCCCCATGCCGCCGTCAAGAAGGGTAATGTTTGCCATGGTCAATCCTTCAGCATGCGCAACGCCATAAGGCCAAAGACCCCGGCGGCGAGTTTGTTCATCACGCCCATACGGGCCGACAGCGCTTGTCCAGCAAAACCCGCCAAAGCGCCGTATCCGGCGGTAATGCACATGCCCGACAGGGTAAAGACCGCACCAAGGATCAATATCTGCTGCCAAACCGGGCCGCGCGCGGGATCGGTGAATTGCGGCAAGAAGGCCAGAACGAAAAGTGCAACCTTGGGGTTCAGCGCATTGGTCAAAAAGCCGCGCCAAAAGGCGCGCGGCAGGCTGGAAATGCCGCTGCCCGCCTGTGCTGGCCGCGCAGTCCAAGCCCCCCACGCAAGGTAAAGCAAATAGCCCGCGCCGAACCAGCGCAGGCCGGTCATCGCCGCCGGATGCGCCGCCAGCAGGGCCGCAACACCGATCGCCGCCAGACCTACATGCCAAAAGCCGCCAAGGCCCACCCCCGCGCCTGCGGCGATGCCCGCACGCGGCCCGCCCGCCATACCGCTGGCGGTGGCAAACATCACATCTGCCCCCGGCGTCAGGTTGAGCAAGATGCCAGCCGAGGTGAAGGCCAAAAGAGTCTCTAGGGGGACAAGGTCAAGCATACCGGCACAATCCCCGCCTTGAAGGCGAAGATCAAGAGAGGTGATCTGATCTTACGCCTTCGCGCCCTCACGGCGGATCTGGCACAGGCAGGAAATCGGCTCGGCATGGTCATGCACCACCTCTGCCGCGCCGGCCAGACGGTCCATGCGCCGGGCCAGATCAATGTCCAACACCGACAGCCCATCGCAGTCATGGGTGGTCAGCGTCACATCGACGATGTTGAACCGGTTGGTCCATTCCGGGTGGTGGTTCGCCTTTTCCGCCGCCAAAGCCGCACGCGACATAAAACCCCAGGCTTCGGAAAAGCTGCGGAACTTCCAGATTTTGCGGATCGCGTCACGCCCCGAAACCGGGCCCCAACCAGTTTCGCCCAAAGGCGGCAGGGAAGCCTCGCGTTCAGCTATGCTCAGACTTTTCATCGTCATTCCCCTTTCATCACAGCATCATCCAGTGCATTGGCCCGCGCCAAGGCAGGGCGGGTCTTGATGCGGTCCCAATAGGCCAGCAACTCTGGCGTTGCAGGCAGGGTCTTGAACCCCAGACCCCAACCGATCTGGCTGCCGACATAGACATCTGCTGCCGTAAACTGATCACCACAGAAATAGCGGTGCGTGGCAAGATGGCCAGAAAGCGTCGTCAGGACATCGTCCATGCTGCCATAGCCAACGGTCCGCTTTCGGTCCGGCGCGGGCACCCAACCCATGGCGCCATTGACCACGGCCTGCTCCAACGGCCCGGCCCCAAAAAACATCCAGCGGTAAAATGCGCCCCGCGCCGCGGGCATCAATCCGGCCTCGGGGAAGGTTTCCGCCAGATAGGTGCAGATCGCCCCGCCCTCGGTGATGACCTGCCCGTCGTGGACCAGCGCGGGCACCTTTCCCATCGGGTTGACCGCCAGATAGGCCGGGGCCTTCATGCTGGTGCCATAGTCCAGCACGACGGTGTCATAGGGCTGACCGATTTCTTCCAGCATCCAACGCGCAATGCGGCCGCGTGACATCGGGTTCGTATAAAGGGTCAGCATCGAAACTCCTCGTCATGCCTGGGCAGCGCCGCGGTTCAGTCTTCTGTCGTTCGGTTCCGAAACGGGCCATAACTGGTCAAGACTTCAATTTCTTCATCCACCGCGCGGCGTTCCTCGTCCAGATAGCGCGCCACCGCGCGGGCAAAGCCGGGGTCAGCAATCCAGTGCAACGAATGTGTGGCATGGGGCAGATAGCCCCGCGCCAGTTTATGTTCGCCCTGCGCCCCGGCCTCGACCCGAGACAAGCCTTGGGTGATGGCCCAATCAATGGCTTGATAGTAGCACAGCTCAAAATGCAGGCAGGGATAATCGGCAGAGCAGCCCCAGTAGCGGCCATATAGCGTCTGCTGCCCGATGAAGTTCAACGCCCCGGCCACGGGGGTTTGCCCGTCAAAGGCCAGCACCAAAAGCACATCCTCGCGCATGGTCGCATGGATATCCTGAAAGAAGCCGCGCGTCAGATAGGGCCTGCCCCATTTGCGACTGCCCGTGTCTTGGTAAAAGGCCCAAAAGGCATCCCAATGGGCAGGTTCGATCTGATCGCCGCTCAGGGCGCGGATGGTCAGCTCATGGCCCTGCGCCACCTCTCGTTCCTTGCGGATCATCTTGCGCTTGCGGCTGGACAGATCGGCCAGAAAACCGGCGAAATCCGCATAGCCCCGATTTTCCCAATGGAATTGCTGGGTGACCCGGTGCAGCGTGCCTTGCAGCCCCGCCAGTTCCAGCGCCTCGTCCTCGGTGCAAAAGGTGATGTGCAGCGAGGACAGATCATTGGCCTTGGCCACCGCAATCGCCGCCTGCATCAAGGTGGCCCGGTGCGCCTCATCGCCTAAAAACCGCCGCCCGGTCGCGGGGGTAAAGGGTACGGCTACCTGAAGTTTCGGATAATAGCGGCCGCCTGCCCGCTCATAGGCCTCGGCCCAACCGTGATCGAAGATATATTCGCCTTGGCTGTGCGCTTTGACGTAAAGCGGCATCGCCGCAACCACCTGCCCCTGATCTCGCAACACCAAGGGCCGCGCCTGCCAGCCCGTGCCGTCGCCGGTAGAACCCGACGCCTCAAGCGCCATAAGGAACCGGTGGGTGGTGAACGGATCAACAGGGCGGCGCGTTGCCGCCCCGGGACCAGCAAGCGCATCCCACTCTGACGCCGGGATGGCGCCCATGTTTTCAAGGAGTTCAACCGTCTCGGTCACACCAGCGCCCCTTGAGAGAAATCTTTCCCAAAGATGACCCTCCCGTCCGAAAGGTCAAGCCGGGCGCGCGGCGAGATAGCCTTCGAAGGTCACATTGTCGGCAACCTCGCGGGCACGTGCCTCCATGGCTGCACTGGTGATGGTCCACGTCAAAATCACAGCGCCTTGGGCTTTCAGCGCAGCCACACGGTCGCGGCCCAGATCGGCCGCCTCATGGCTGATGAACGAGGCGCCCACGCGGTCGTAATCGGCAATCTCACGCAAGGCGTCACAGCGCGCGGGGTCCAGCGGCGCCCATCCTGCATGATCATAGGCCGCCGTGGTGATTCCCCGTGAAACGGCCGGGGCAAGGCGGGCCATATTGGCAATCGCATGCGGGTTGAACGACATCACAGCAACAGGGCCCTGATACCCGTCCAAAGCCCGCGCCACTGCCGCCTCCAACCGCCCATCGGTTTCGGCCATGCGGTCCGTCTGGTCCTTAAGTTCGATCAGCAAGGGCACGCGGCCCGCCACCATGGTCAGAACCTGCGGCAGGGTCGGGATGCAGTCGTCACAATCACGCAGGGCAATGCGGCCCAACTCTGCCGCCGTGTAGTCTTTCACAAAGCCGGTGGCTTCGGTCAGCCGCTCCATCCATTCATCATGGAAGACCACGGCCTGACCATCAGCCGTGCCTTGCACGTCAATCTCAATACCATACCCCGCCGCCACCGCGGCGCGAATGGCAGCGGGCGAATTCTCTGGCCGCCGCTCTGCCCGGTTGTGCAGCGCACGATGGGCAAGCGGCAGGCGCAGGAACGCCGCGTCCAAGACCTTAGCGGCGGGAGCCATGGTCTTCCGCGGTACGGATCTGGAAGATCCCTTCGATTTCAACCGCAACCCCCAACGGCAACGAGGCCGCCGATACGGCCGACCGTGCGTGCCGCCCGGCATCGCCCAGCGCGGCAACCATGAAATCAGAGGCGCCGTTGATGACCTTGGGCTGGTCGACGAAATCCGCGGTCGAATTGACAAAGCCCACCAGCTTCACCGCCCGCACCACACGATTGAGATCGCCGTCGCAGGCTTTCTTCAACTGGGCCAGCAGGGAAATCGCGCAGGATTTCGCAGCCTCGGCCCCGGCGGCCACCTCCATATCGTCGCCAAGACGGCCCTTGATAAGCCCGGCCGCGTTCTGGCTGATCTGGCCCGAAATATGCACCAGATCGCCCACTTGCACGAAAGGCACATAGTTGGCCGCAGGCGCGGGCGCGTCGGGCAGGGTGACGCCAAGTTCGGCAAGACGGGTTTCGATGCGGGACATGAGCAACCTCGGGTTAGGGCATTTTCCGCGAAGCTAGCGGGGCGGCCCATCCGGGGCAAGGCCGCATCGCCGCAGGCAGAACGCGGCGGCTTGCCCCCACCCGACCCACCCCTTAGAGCGTGTCAGGTTTTCGTTAAGGCAGGTCTTATCGAAAGGCGCGTTCGAGCTTGCGCCAGAGTCCGCGCTTTTCGGTTCAACTCAAACCGAACACGCTTTAGGTTGCCCCCAACGCGCCCCGGAAAGGAAGTGTCATGACCCAACGCCTGCATCTCGTCTTTGGTGGCGAGCTGGTCGATCCGCAAAAGAACGTCTTTCGCGATGTGAAGGACATTCATATCGTCGGCATGTTCCCTGATTATGCCACCGCCTTTTCCGCGTGGAAGGCCGAGGCACAGCGCACTGTCGACAATGCTCATATGCGCTATTTCATCGCCCATATTCACCGGCTGCGGGACGAAAGCTCTGCGGTTTCGGCCACTGAAGAGCTGGGCGCATAAGCGCGACACCATGGCCCTTTCGCTTGGACGGCGCCTTTACAACCTGACCAGCCGCCGCGACGCGCCGGAGGGGCAGTCATGGCCGCCCCGTCCCGCCGGGCGTTTGGTTTGGCTGCATGCCCCCCGGCTTGAAGTGGTGCAGGGTTTGGTGCAGCTGGCCAACAAATTGGCCGAAGAAGACGGGTTGGCCACGCTGTTGACCGGCCCGGCCGACAGCGGTCAGCTTGCGCCACCGGCCGACCAATTGGCCGACGTCAAAGCCTTTCTAACCCATTGGCAACCCGATCTCATCGTGCTGGCCGATGGTGAAATTCGCCCGACGCTGCTGTTTGAGGCCGAAACCCGCGGCCTGCCCGTCATGGTGGTGGATGGGCATGAGCCCTATCTCACCCGCGGGCGCGAGGGGTGGTTTCCGGGGCTGTTGAGCGGGGCAGTCCAATCGCTGCGGCATGTTTTTGCTCTGGATGAGGCTGCGGCCCGCGCCTATCGCAAGGCCGGGGTGGCGCAGGTCGAAGCCATAGGCAGGATGGAAGAGCTGTCCGCAGCGCTGCCCTGCCATGAAGGCGAACGCGCAGCACTGGCTGAAGCAATGAAGGCGCGTCCCGTCTGGCTGGCCGCTGCCGTGCCGCAGGCCGAGGAGGCGGCGGTCATCGCCGCCCATCGCACCGCCTTGCGGCTGTCGCACCGTCTTTTGTTGATCCTTGCGCCGGACAATTGCGGCCGCGCCAGCGCGCTTGCCGCAGAGTTGGAGGCACAAGAGGGCTGGGTCGTCGCGCAACGTGATCGCGAAGACGAGATTGATGCCGAAACCACCGTCTATCTGCCTGACAGCGATCAGGAGTTTGGCCTGTGGTATCGGCTGGCCCCCGTCACCTATCTGGGGGGCAGTCTGGCTGGCACCGGGGCACAGCGCAGCCCGCTGGAGCCTGCCGCCCTTGGCTCTGCCATCATCCACGGCCCGCGTCCGGGGATTTATGGCCCAGTCATCGGGCGCTTGGGGGCTGCAAGAGGCGCGCGGGCCGTCGGATCAGCCACAGATCTGGCAGAAGCCTTGGATGATCTTCTGGCCCCCGACCGCGCGGCCTTGATGGCACAAGCTGCTTGGACCGTGGCCTCGGACGGGGCCGAGGTCACCGAAAAAGTGCTGAAGCGCCTGCGCTTGCTGATGGGGATCGCCTGATGCGGCCGCCAGAGTTTTGGCAAAACCCGCCCGACCGCCCCGGCGCTTGGGCGCGACTGTTGGCGCCCCTCGGCTGGGCCTATGCGGCGGCCACAGCCCGTCGCGTGCGGCGGCCTGGCTTCAAGACCCCAGTGCCTGTCATCTGCATCGGCAATCTAAACGCAGGGGGCACCGGCAAGACACCCACCGCAATGGCGCTGGTGGAACGGTTGGTGCTGCGTGGTGCGCGCGTGCATGTGGTCAGCCGTGGCTATGGCGGCAGCCTGCGCGGCCCGGTTCAGGTCAACCCCAACCGCCACAGCGCCGCCGAGGTTGGGGACGAGCCGCTTTTGCTGGCCGCCTTTGCCCCCACCTGGATTGCCCGTGACCGCGCGGCGGGCGTGCAAGAGGCGGTGGCCGCTGGCGCAAGTGTGATCCTGATGGACGATGGGTTTCAAAACCCCTCGGTCGCAAAAGATCTGTCGATTGTTGTGGTGGACGCCGAACAGGGGTTTGGCAACGGCCGCTGCCTGCCCGCTGGCCCCTTGCGCGAACCGGTCGCGGCGGGATTGGCCCGCGCTGATCTGGTGCTGGCCATCGGGGCAGAGGCGGCACAAACCGCGTTCAGCGCTCGCTGGGGGGCCGCCCTGCGCCAACCCTTGCTGCGCGGCCATCTCGCCCCGATCGAAATGGGGATCGACTGGCGCACCGAGCGCGTCATCGCCTTTGCCGGGATTGGCAGGCCGGAGAAATTCTTTGCCACCCTGCGCGGGCTTGGGGCGACCATCCTTCGGGCCGAGGCCTTGGATGACCATCAACCCTTGTCAGATGCGCTGATCCGGCGGCTGGAGGCCGAGGCGCTGATGTCTGGCGCACAGCTGGTGACCACAGAAAAAGATGCTGCACGGCTACCGCCGGCGTTCCGCTCTTCGGTGCTGTCGCTTCCGGTGCGGCTGAAACTGGACGATGGGGCCGCACTTGATGCCGCCCTGTCACGGTTGGGATTGTAAAAGGCCGGGACAGTACAGCGCCCCGGCCCTGTAACTTTAGATCGCGGCGACCATCGCCTCACCGCCCGAAATCTCACAGGCGTTGGTTTCTTCACCTTGGTTCAGCACTTTCACCACGCCATCTTCGGCATAAAGCGCATAACGCTTGGAACGGTCAAAGAAGCCCAGATGCGGAACCGAGAAAGCCTGCCCGATCGCCTTGGTAAAGGCTGCGTCACCATCGGCAAGGAAGGTGATCCCCGCCACTGTCGCGCCCGTTGCCTCGCCCCAAGCCTTCATCACAAAGGGATCGTTGACCGACAGGCAGATCACCTCATCCACGCCCTTGGCTTTCAGCTTGTCCATCACCCGCATGAACGAGGGCACATGCGCGGTGGTGCAAGTGCCGGTAAAGGCGCCGGGCAGACCAAAGATCACCACTTTGCGGCCCTTCAGCTTGGCTTCGAGCTCTACAGCTTCGGCACCGGCTTCGCCCATGCGCAGCACTTTGCCCCCCGGCAGTTTGCTCCCAACAGAAATCGTCATTCTTGCAGCCCTCGTGCGTTGCGTTTCATCCTTGGGCGGATATAGGCTCCGCCCGAACATTCGACCAGAGGGAGCGGACAATGACGCATGTGGTTGTGGTAGGGGCAGGCCAAGCTGGGTCAGCCGTGGTGGCAAAGCTGCGGGGTCTGGGCTTTGACGGCCAAATCACCATGATCGGTGAAGAACCCGCGCCCCCCTACCAGCGTCCGCCGCTGTCCAAAGCCTATCTCTTGGGCGAGATGGAAGAGGAACGGCTTTGGCTGCGGTCAAACGCCTATTATGCCGAGAACAACGTGACGATGAAGCTGGGCCTTCGCGTCACCGCAATCGACCGGGCCGCCAAGACCGTGACCGTCGGGAGCGAGGTTCTCTCCTATGACCATCTGGTGCTGACCACCGGGTCGACCCCGCGCCGCCTGCCTGCCGCCATCGGGGGCGATCTGGCGGGCGTCTATACCGTACGCACCCTTGCCGATGTCGATGCGATGCGAGCCGAATTTCAGGCCGGCCGTCGTGTGGTGATCGTCGGCGGCGGTTATATCGGGCTGGAAGCGGCCGCCGTGGCCCGCAAATTCGGGCTGGAGGTGACGGTGCTGGAAATGGCCCCGCGCATTTTGCAGCGCGTCGCAGCCCCGGAAACCAGCGATTACATCCGCAAACTGCATACCGACCATGGCGTAACCATTCTGGAATCCACCGGCTTGGATCGTCTTTTGGGCGAGGGCCGCGTCACCGGCGTTCGGCTGCAAGACGGGCGCGAATTGCCGGCCGATTTCGTGATTGCCGGGGTGGGGATTTTGCCGGGGCAATTCTTGGCCGAAGCGGCTGGGCTGGAGCTGGAAAACGGCATCAAGACCGATGCACAGGGCCGCACCTCAGACCCGGCGATCTGGTCGGCGGGCGATTGCGCGTCCTTTCCCTATAAAGGGGGGCGTATCCGTCTGGAATCGGTGGGCAATGCCATCGATCAGGCCGAAGTGGTGGCGGAAAACATCATGGGCGCGGGCAAGGACTATGCGGCAAAGCCGTGGTTCTGGTCAGACCAATATGACTGCAAGCTGCAAATCGCGGGCCTGAACACCGGCTATGACAACATCGTTACGCGCGGCCCCGATGGCGAAGCCGTGAGCTTTTGGTATTATCAGGGCGATACCCTGCTGGCGGTCGATGCGATGAACGATCCGCGCGGCTATATGGTGGGCAAGCGCCTGATCGAGATGGGCAAATCCCCGACCAAGGCGCAGGTGGCCGATCTGTCGATCGCCATCAAGGATCTGCTGAAAGCATGAGGATCGTTGGCGGCCGCGCCCGGGGCCTGAAACTGGCCGAAGTGGGCGCGGGCGATCCCAAATCGCATCTGCGCCCCACCTCTGACCGGGTGCGCGAGGCGATCTTCAACCTTCTGGTGAACGGCGGTTATGGCAACCCGTTAAATGGCGCGCGGGTGCTGGATATCTTTGCCGGCACCGGGGCCTTGGGGCTTGAAGCCCTGTCCCGCGGGGCCACGCATGCCAGTTTCATTGAAAATGGCAAACCAGCGCTGGCGCTGTTGACCCGCAACATCGCGCTGATGCGGGCCGAAGCCATGACCGCCCTGCATCGCAAAGACGCCACCGCCCCCGGCCCAAACCCCAGCGCACCTTTTGAGGTGATCTTCCTTGATCCGCCCTATGGCAAAGCGATGGGCGAGGCGGCTTTAAATGCCGCACTGGTGGGCGGTTGGATCGCCCCCGGAGCGCTGATCGTCTGGGAAGAAGGCGCAGCCCCCACCCTGCCCGAAGGCGTCACGCTGGAAGATCAGCGCAAATACGGCGACACGCTGGTCACCATCGCCCGCGCGCCCTGATCGGCCCCGACGCGTCGAGCATTTCATGCCCTCCTCGCGGGCCACGCAGAGCCCAAGGAGTTCCAGCGCTACCCCCGCGCCTTGCGATAACTGTCCTTCAGCGCGATCTTGTCACCATCAAAGGCAAAGACATCGCAGCCTCGGACATCCACAGCGTTCCCGGCCTTGTCGGTCCCAACGAACCGCCACGACGAAAGCCCTGTCTCGCCCGACACAACATGCGCGCCTTCTGTCCACTCGGCCTGCGGAAAGGTATCAAAAATTGCCGCATAAGCCGCCCGCACGGCATCGCGGCCCTCATAGCGCCTACCATCGGCCCCCGGCCCGGCTGCGGAATGGAAGGCGCACACCGCAGACATGCAGGCCATCAATTCTTCTAGATCGCGGGCGTTAAAGGCCGCCATAAGGCGTTCCATCGTGGCGCGGCGTAGATGGGCGATATGGTCATCCACCACCTCGACCTCCAAAAACGCCAGATACCCCGCGCCCGCATTGGTGACGTTATGTTCCACCCCTTCGCGGCGCGAATAGGGGATGTGACGGGTCAGCTGCGCCTCCACCTTTTGCCCGCCGGGCAGGTCCAGCCCCAGCGTCCCATCGGTCAGAGGCACGATCACATAATCATGGCCGTGGCGATGCCATCCGGTCGCAGCCCCCGGTGCAAACTGCCATTCGGTGACTTTGAAACGATCATCATCCAGATGCACGACGGGTTTGGCGTCAGGGGTCATCGGTGCCTCCATTGCTGCCCCAGAAGGCTAGGCGGCAGCGGCTGAGTCGGTCAGCCCCCTTTCCGCGCTGGCTTTACATTCGCCGCGCCACTGGAAAGAAAGGCGCATCGTCAGAAAGGCCCGCCCATGTTCGAAATCGCCACCCACCTCGCGCTCCTCCTGATCCTTGCAGCCTTTGTCGCGGGGTTTGTCGATTCCATCGCGGGGGGCGGCGGGCTGATCGCCATGCCGATGCTGTTGATTGCCGGGGCCTCACCGCTGGAGGCGCTGGCCACCAACAAGCTGCAAGGCGCTTTTGGCGCTGGCACCGCAACCGTGGCCTATGCCCGCGCGGGCCATGTCCGCCTGCGCGAGCAATTGGGAATGGCAATGGTGTCGGCCTGCGCCGCGGCCGGGGGCGCGCTGGTGGCCAAGGCGATGCCCGCTGACATCTTGCGCATCATCATGCCGGTGATCCTTGTCGCCGTCGCCGCCTTTTTCGCACTGAAGCCGGGGCTTTCAGATCTGGACCGGGTGCAGCGGATGGCCCCTGCCCTTTTCACCTTTACCGCCGTGCCATTGATCGCCGCCTATGACGGTTTCTTTGGGCCGGGAACGGGCAGCTTTTTCATGCTGGCCTTTGTCATGCTGGCAGGCCTTGGGATGCTCAGGGCGACGGCCCATACCAAGCTTTTGAACTTTGCGTCCAACATCGGCTCACTTTGCATCTTTATCCCCTCGGGCGCGATGTGGTGGGGGGTCGGTATCGGCATGGGTCTGGCGCAGATCGCCGGAGCAACCCTTGGGGCCAAAATGGCGATGCGGGTGGGGGCAAAGCTCATCAAGCCGTTGATCGTCACCGTCTCGGTCGCCATGGCGCTGCGTCTGATTTGGCAGGCGCTCGGCTGATACCGCTGCAATGAAAAAGGCCCCCGCGTGGGGGGCCTTTTGTTTTACTCGGCAGGAACCTTCACCGGCTCGTCCGACAGGGGATGCGCCAGATGCGGCAGCATTTCCCGCGGGCAGACCTGCAGGAAGTTCGCCCGCTCGCTGTCCCAATTCGCCAGAATACGCTGCGCCAGACGGCTGCCCGTTTCCGCCGCATGGGCCTCGATCAGGGTTTTCAGCTGGGCTTCCCAATGGCCATGGCCAATGCCGCAGGTGACAAGGCTTTCGGGATTCACGAAATCCTCTGCCGAGCCTGCCGGATCGTAGATATAGGCCATGCCGCCCGTCATGCCCGCGCCAAAGTTCGCACCAATCCGGCCAAGGATCACCGCAACGCCGCCGGTCATGTATTCACACCCGTTCGACCCACAGCCCTCAACGACCACCGACGCGCCCGAGTTGCGCACGGCAAAGCGTTCGCCCGCACGGCCCGCGGCGTAAAGATAGCCCGCGGTTGCACCGTAAAGCACGGTATTGCCGATGATGGTGTTGTCCGATGCCGTCAACGGCGAGGCCATTTGCGGCCGCACCGTGATGGTGCCACCCGACAGGCCTTTGCCAACATAGTCATTGGCATCGCCCTGCACCTCAATCTTCAGGCCGCGCACCGCGAAAGCCCCCAAAGACTGGCCACAAGAGCCACTGAGCTTCACCGTCAGGTGGTCGGGCTGAAGGCTGTTCTTCATGCCGAACTTCTTGACGATATGGCTTGATGCCCGCGTTCCGATGGTGCGCAGCGTGTTCCGCACTGCATAGGAAAGCTGCATCTTCTCACCGTCTTCAAAGAAGCGGTGGCCGTCTTTGATGATCTCGGCATCCAGCGTGTCCGGCACCGCATTGCGCGGCTTTGACCGATCATAGGTGATGCGGTGTGCGCCATCGACGGTGATCAGAAGCGGGTTCAGGTCAAGGTCATCGAGATGGGCCGAACCCCGGCTGACCTGCGTCAGCAAATCAGCCCGACCGATGATCTCATCCATCGACCGCGCGCCGATCGAGGCGAGGATTTCCCGCACTTCCTGCGCGTAGAAGGTGATGAGGTTCACCACCTTGTCGGCGCTGCCGGTGAACTTGTCGCGCAGCTTTTGGTCTTGGGTGCAAACCCCAACCGGACAGGTGTTCGACTGGCACTGACGCACCATGATACAGCCCATGGCGATCAAGGCCGCCGTGCCGATACCGTATTCTTCGGCCCCAAGCATAGCCGCCATCACGATATCACGCCCGGTGCGCAGGCCGCCGTCGGTGCGCAGCGTCACCCGCTCGCGCAGGTTGTTCATCGACAGCACCTGATGTGCCTCGGTCAGGCCCATTTCCCACGGAAGACCGGCATATTTGATCGACGTGGCCGGCGAGGCCCCGGTGCCGCCGTTATGGCCCGAGATCAAGATGATGTCGGCCTTGGCCTTGGCCACGCCTGCCGCAATCGTGCCAACGCCCGATGCTGCCACCAGCTTCACCGTCACCTTGCAGCGCGGGTTGATCTGTTTCAGGTCATAGATCAGCTGCGCGAGGTCTTCGATCGAATAGATGTCGTGGTGCGGCGGGGGCGAGATCAGCGTCACGCCCTTGGTCGAGTGGCGCAGCCGCGCGATCAGTTCGGTCACCTTCATGCCCGGAAGCTGACCACCCTCGCCGGGTTTCGCGCCCTGGGCCACCTTGATTTCCAGCTCTTCGCAGGCGTTCAGGTATTCCGCCGTCACGCCAAACCGGCCCGACGCCACCTGCTTGATCTTGGCGCAGGGATTGTCGCCGTTCGGGAAGGGGTGCTGATGAACGGGGTCTTCACCGCCCTCGCCGCTATCCGACTTCGCGCCGATGCGGTTCATCGCGATGTTCAGCGTCATGTGCGCCTCTGGCGACAGCGCGCCCAAGGACATGCCCGGCGTGACAAAGCGCTTGCGGATCGAGGTGATGCTTTCCACCTCCTCAATCGGCACCGATTTGCCAAGCGCCTTGATGTCCAGCAGATCACGGATATGGATCGGCGGGTTGGCCCGCATCGCCGCCGAATACTGTTTCCAGATGTCATACGACGCCCGGTCGCAGGCCGATTGCAGCATGTGCATGGTCTGGGCTTCCCAAGCGTGCTTTTCGCCCGACCGCCGCGCCTTGTAGATGCCGCCGATGGGCAGAACGTCGGAACCGCCGAGCCAACCCTTGGCGTGGATTTCCTCCAGCTTCTGCTCAATCCCGTGCAAACCAATGCCGGAAATGCGCGACTGCATACCGGGGAAATATTCCGCCACCATGGCACGGGACAGGCCCACCGCCTCGAAGTTCAACCCGCCGCGATAGGAGGAAATCACCGAAATCCCCATCTTCGACATGATCTTCAAAAGACCTGCGTCGATGGCATCGCGGTAACGCCGCATCGCATCGGTCAGCGAGCCTTCCAAAAGGCCGCGGCCAATACGGTCAGAAATCGAATCTTCGGCCAGATAGGCGTTCACCGTGGTCGCACCACAGCCGATCAGCACGGCAAAGTAATGCGCATCGATGCATTCCGCCGAACGGACGTTGATCGAACAGAAGGTGCGCAGACCCTTGCGGGTCAGCCAAGAATGGACGGCGCTGGTCGCAAGGATCATCGGCATGCCGACGCGGCCCTCGCCCTGATGCTCATCCGTCAGCACCAATTGCCCGGCACCCGAACGCACCGCATCCTCGGCCTCGGCCCGGATGCGCTCCAGCGCTTGGCGCAGGTCGTCATGGCCGGGCGTCACCGGGAAGGTGCAGTCGATAAAGGCAACCTGCGCGCCAAAGCGCTTCACCAGAACCTCATATTCGGCATTGCCGATGAAGGGGCTTTCCAGAACCAAGATCTCGGTCTGGCTGGAGTTTTCGTCCAAGACGTTCCGCAGGTTTCCGAAGCGGGTTTTCAAGCTCATCACCCGGCCTTCGCGAAGGCTGTCGATCGGCGGGTTGGTGACCTGGGAGAAGTTCTGCCGGAAGAAGTGGCTCAAGGGCCGGTAGATCGACGACAAAACGGCCGCAGGGGTATCATCGCCCATCGAGGCGACCATTTCCTTGCCGTCTTCGGCCATCGGCGTCAGAACCTGTTCCAGCTCCTCCACCGAATAGCCCGCCGCGATCTGGCGCTTGCGCAGGTCCGCTCCGGTAAACTGCGCCTTCTCCGGCACATCTTTGAGCAGCGCGTTGAGGTCCACAATCTTGCCGATCCAATCGCCATAGGGCTGGGCCGCAGCAAGTTTGTCCTTCAACTCGGTGTCATGATAAAGTTTGCCCTCGGCCATATCGACGGCGATCATCTGCCCCGGCCCCAAGGCGCCCTTTTCGCGGATCGTGGTTTCATCGACCGGAACCATCCCGGCCTCGGACCCCGCAATCAACAGGCCATCGCCGGTGATGACATAGCGCATCGGGCGCAGACCGTTGCGGTCAAGCCCACCGCAAACCCAACGACCATCGGTCATGGCAAGCGCGGCCGGGCCGTCCCACGGCTCGATCACCGAGTTGCAGTAGGAATACATGTCGGCCCAGGCCTTGGGCATGTTGGTGGTGGCCTTCGACCAGGCTTCCGGCACCAGCATAGTTTTCGCCATCGGGGCAGATCGGCCAGACCGCACCAGAACCTCGAACACCGAATCCAGCGCGCCCGAATCCGAGGTGCCGCCCGGAATGATCGGCTTGATATCTTCAGCCATGTCGCCAAAGGCCGAGGAGGCCATGCGAATCTCATGGCTCTTCATCCAGTTGACGTTGCCCTTCAGCGTGTTGATCTCGCCGTTATGGGCCAGCATGCGGAAGGGCTGCGCCAACCACCACTGCGGGAAGGTGTTGGTGGAATAACGCTGGTGATAGATCGCAAAGGCAGACTCGAACCGCTCGTCTTCCAGATCGGGGTAGAAGGTGCTGACCTGTTCGGCCAGCATCATGCCCTTGTAGATGATCGACCGGCAGGACAGCGAACACAGATACATCCCTGCGATGCCAGCAGCGGTTGCCGCCTTTTCGATACGGCGGCGGATGATGTACAGTTCGCGCTCGAACTGCTCTTGGTCGATGTCCTTGTCGCAGCGGATCAGGATCTGTTCGATTTCCGGGCGCGTTGCATTGGCCTTTTCGCCCAGCACGCTGGTATCCACCGGCACATGGCGCCAGCCGTAAATGTAATGACCCATGCGCAGAACTTCGGTTTCCACGATGGTCCGGCAGCGCTCTTGGGCACCAAAATCGGTGCGGGGCAGGAAGACCTGACCAACCGCAATCAACTTGTTCAGGTCCGGCTCATGGCCCGTGCGACGGACCTGATCGTAAAAGAACTTGACCGGAATCTGCACATGGATGCCTGCGCCGTCACCGGTCTTGCCATCGGCATCGACCGCGCCCCGGTGCCAGATCGCCCGCAGCGCGTTGATGCCGTTTTCCACGACCTTGCGCGTCGGTTTGCCCGAAACGGAAACCACCAGACCCACGCCGCAGGACGAATGTTCATCCTCGGTCTTGTAAAGCCCGTTGGCATCCAGCCATGCGCGCTTTTCTTCCTCGGCCTTTACCCAGGCTGCATCAAAGTTGGTCATGGGTCAGGCCCTCCTTGGAGTTCTGCGACAGAATGGCGTCACAGTCGAAAATCGGTTGTGTGGATTCAAAGCCCTTGTCGCCGGGGCGGAAGAACTTGACGGGATGGCCATCCATCGGCAGCCAATTGCCCGCGCCGTCGTCCCATTCCGAGGCACCGGAAAAGAACATCCGCCATTCACGGCTGATGTATTCATTCCCCCGTGCCCGGCGCAGAACCGTGCCGGCATCGTCGGTTTCGGTATATTCGAACTCAGTCTCGTCCAGCGTCACGCCATCAATGGTGACGGTTTTGCCCGTCAGCTTGTCATAGCCGCGCACCTTGGAGTGGTCGCCCGTGTCCTTGGACAGTTCGAACGCAAAGTCATCCCGTCCGGTTTCGGTCAGATTGGTAAAGCTGGCCGGGTCTTCGGGGTTTGCATCAAGCGTCTGGGTGGCGGTGGGGTTCAGCTCGATGCTTTCGACCCATTGGGTTTCGTTGTCGATCCGGCTCAGGAAGAACGGGCCTTCCTGATCGAAATCGGCACGCCACTTGTCACCTGCGGGGTCAGCCTCGCAGGTGTAGTAATTCGCCACATAGCAGCCGCGCGATTGCACGGTCAGATAGGTGGTGCACCCCTCGGGCGCGGTAAAGCTACCGGCGAAGGACGGGGCGGCTGACAAAAGCAGCAGCGCCAGAGATTTCATCGCCGCGCGCGTCATTCGGCAGCCACAGCAGCAGGTTGTTCAAGGTAGGACAGAATGGCATCCGCCGCCTCACGGCCATCGCGGATCGCCCAGACCACAAGGCTTGCGCCGCGCACGATGTCCCCTGCGGCAAAGACGCCTGGCAGGTTGGTGGCGTGGCTGCGGAAGTCGGCCTTGACGGTGCCCCAACGGGTGACACCCAGATCCGGCACCGACCACGCTGCGGGCAGGTCTTCGGGTTCGAAGCCCAGCGCCTGCACCACCAGATCGGCGGGCTCGTTATAATCTGCGCCTTCGATCACTTCCGGCGACTGACGGCCCGAGGCATCCGGCGCGCCAAGGCGCATCTTCTGCACCAAAACCCCGTCGACGGCGCCCGCACCGGAGAAGCCCTTGGGGGCCGAAAGCCAGACGAAATCGACGCCCTCTTCCTCGGCATTCTGCACTTCGCGCATCGAGCCGGGCATGTTTGCCTTGTCGCGGCGATACAGACATTTCACCGAAACCGCGCCCTGACGAATGGCCGTACGCACGCAATCCATCGCCGTATCGCCGCCGCCGATCACCACCACGCGCTTGCCCTTGGCATCCAGCGTGCCGTTGTCAAATTCGGCCACATCATCGCCAAAGGACTTGCGGTTAGAGGCGGTGAGGTAGTCGAGCGCTTTGACGATACCCGAAAGCTGCGCACCCGGCGCCTCAATCGCACGCACCTTGTAAACGCCGGTCGCAATCAGCACCGCATCATGCTGGCCACGGATCGCGTCGAATGAAATGTCCACGCCCACATTGCAGTTCATCACGAATTGCACGCCGGCCTTTTCCAACTGCTCAACGCGCTGCATCACCACCGGCTTTTCCAGTTTGAAACCGGGGATACCATAGGTCAGCAGCCCGCCAGCGCGGTCATAGCGGTCATAGACGGTGACCTGCACGCCCTTGCGGCGCAGCATATCGGCCGCCGCAAGACCACCCGGACCGGCACCAATGATGCCGACTGATTCCGAACGTTCGGCATGCGGTTTGATCGGCTGAACCCAGCCATTTTCCCATGCGGTATCGGTGATGTATTTTTCAACCGCACCGATCGTCACGGTGCCATGGCCCGATTGTTCGATGACGCAATTGCCTTCGCACAGACGATCCTGCGGGCAGATGCGACCGCAGATTTCGGGGAAGGTGTTGGTGGCTTGGCTGATCTCATAGGCCTCTTGCAAGCGCCCCTCGGCGGTCAGGCGCAGCCAGTCGGGAATGTTGTTGTGCAACGGGCAATGCGACTGGCAATAGGGTACACCGCATTGGCTGCAACGGCTGGCCTGCTCGGCGGCCTTCTCGGCGGCGAACTCGCGGTAAATCTCGTTGAAATCGGTCGCCCGGTTGGCCGCTTCGCGCTTGGTGGGCATCTCTTTGCCCAGTGTCACGAATTTAAGCATCTTCTGCGTGGCCATGGCTGCGCGCCCCCCAAGGAGTGGTTGTCTGCCGCAGGGATACTTGGGGGGGCACGAGAATAAAAGTCAGTATGACTGACCTATTGCCGTATTTTTTGCGACACGAACGGGTCGGACAGGAGAAATGCGCAATTAATAGGTCAGTAATGATCACCTATGCGCTCAATAACCCAAGGAAAGAGCCACCAAAGCCAGCCCACCCAAGATGATTCGCCACCAACCAAACAGCGCGTAACCATGACGCCCGATATAGCCCAACAGCCATTTCACCACGATGACACCGGTGACAAAGGCCAGACCAAAGCCAATCCCGATCTGGCTGATGGCCGAGAAATCCAGCACATCGCGGTTCTTCAAAAGATCATATCCGACCGCCGCGGCCATGGTCGGCATCGACAGGAAGAACGAAAATTCCGCCGCCGCGCGCTTTTCCACACCCAAGAACAGCGCCCCGACAATGGTGGCCCCGGATCGCGACACCCCAGGAACCATCGCCAGACATTGGCAGACCCCGATGACCAGCGCCTTGCGGAACGGCAGTTTGGTCGCGTCAAACTCTTGTGGCGGCGGGGCAAGGCGATCGACAAACAGCAGCATGACGCCGCCCAGAATCAGCATCAGCGCGATCAGGCGCGGCGTTTCAAACAGCACCGTCTTGATGAAATCATGCGCCAAAACGCCGACCACCACCGCGGGGACAAAGGCCAGCGTCACCGAGGCGACAAACCGCGCCGAGGCCGGGTCACGATGCACAGTGGAAAACACCTGCCAGAGCTTGCCGAAATAAACCGTCAAAAGCGCCAGCACAGCACCCAGCTGGATCACGACCTCAAACGTCTTACCGGCACTTTCAAAGCCCAGAAAATGCGATGAGAGCAGCAGATGGCCGGTGGAGGAGACCGGCAGAAATTCGGTCAGCCCCTCGATCAGGCCTAGAAGGGCCGCAGTCAACAGATCGCCCAATTAGGCTTTCCGCAGATTTTTGGCCGATTCCATGATGGCGGCATATTGGCCCGCAGGCCGGTAGCACCACAAATATTCCGGCAGGACCGACTCCATATCCGTCGGCTGGATGCCCAGATCGGCAAAGCCCTTGGCCCCCGCGGAAACCACGTTATCGGTCTTCAGGCTGTCCACCTGATCGCGGGTCAGGATTTTGTTTGGGATCAGACCCAAAGTCACGGCAGAGCCGAAATCAAGCAGGCCACCCAGAATCTTGGCCGCAAAGAACGGCATATTCAGCACGAGACGACGCCGACGGATCACGCCCAGCATCTTGGCCATCAGATCACGGAAGCTCGCAACCTCCGGCCCGCCCAGTTCATAGATGCCATGGGCTTGACCCAACACACCCTTGACCGCCGCTTGGGCCACATCATCGACATGCACCGGCTGGAACCGCGTACCAGCACCGACGACGGGCAGGATCGGCCCCATGCGCGACATCGCGGCAAAACGGTTAAAGAAGCCGTCTTCCGAACCGAAAATCACCGAAGGGCGAAGAATCATGGCCGATGGGAACGCCGCCAAAACAGCTGCTTCGCCCATTCCCTTCGATTGGGCGTAGAGGCTGCCACCGTCAGAATTGGCGCCGATGGCCGAAATATGCACCAGTGTTTGAACGCCGGATTCCGCGGCGATGCGGGCGATACGGCCGGGGGCCTCGGCCTGAACGGCGGCGAAGTTGTTCTTGCCCCCGCGATCAAAGGTACCCACGCAGTTCACCACCGCATCGGCACCGGCCATGGCCGCACGCACGGACGCATCATTGCGAACGTTGCACAGAACCGGCTCAACCTGCCCAACCACGCCGTAAGGTTTGACATGCAGTGCTTCGTTCGGGCGGCGCACAGCCACCCGCACCCGCCAGCCCGCTTGCGCCATGCGCCGGGCAATGTAGCGCCCGACAAAACCCGAACCGCCATAGATCGTGACAAGCTTGCTCATGGCCAAACCCCTTGCTGGCACTGGAAGTCTGGCCCTGAATAGCTTTGCCGTCCGCCACGGGCAAGGCCAAAGGCCATTTTCACGTCGCGACGAAAAAACCGCAGAACTATTTGAAAAGCCCGTTGACACCCCCCCGTGGCACGGCTAAATCCCGCCCCACTGAAAACGTGCCCAGATGGCGGAATTGGTAGACGCACTGGTTTCAGGTACCAGCGCCGCAAGGCGTGGAGGTTCGAGTCCTCTTCTGGGCACCATTCATTCTCAATAGACCGCCTTCGGGCGGTCTTTTGCTTTTCTGGCCCCAGCGTCGTTGACCGCTTTCGCGGGCGGGTCTAAGCGGGGTTTGTATCTTCGGAACGGAATCCATCTTGACCATTCATCTGCATGCAAACGACCTGCCCGACGGGCTGAACCTTGGGCCCATCGTGGCGATCGACACGGAAACCATGGGGCTTGACCCGCGCCGGGACCGGCTTTGCGTGGTGCAACTGTCCGATGGCAAGGGCGACGCGCATCTGGTGCAAATCGCCAAGGGACAAAACTCGGCCCCCAATCTGGAGCGGCTCTTGACCGATCCGGCGGTGCTGAAACTGTTCCATTTTGGCCGGTTTGACGTGGCTGCGCTGCAAAAGGCCTTTGGTGTGCGCACCGCCCCCGTCTGGTGCACCAAGATCGCCTCGAAGCTGATCCGCACCTATACGGATCGGCATGGCCTGAAATACCTGTTGACCGAATATGTCGGGGTCGATGTGTCCAAGGCACAGCAGACCAGCGACTGGGGGTCGGCAACGCTGACCGAGGCGCAAAAGGAATATGCGGCCTCTGACGTCCTTTATCTGCACAAGCTGAAGGCCGCCTTGGAGGCAATTCTGGTCCGTGAAGGCCGCATGGCGCTGGCACAGCATTGCTTTGACTTCCTGCCGGCACGCGCTGAACTGGATCTTCTGGGATGGGACGAGCCGAATGATCTCTTCCACCACTGATTTTCTGGCCACCGGGCGCCGGGTCATCGCCCGCGAAACCGAGGCGCTCGGCCTTTTGGGCGCCGCACTGGACGACAGCTTTGGCCGTGCGGTCGAATTGATTCTGGCGGCACAAGGCCGGGTGATCGTATCGGGGATGGGCAAATCAGGCCATATCGCTCGCAAAATCGCCGCGACCTTTGCCTCGACCGGCACACCCGCCCATTTCGTCCATCCGGCCGAAGCCAGCCATGGCGATCTGGGCATGGTGACGGCGGGGGATGTGGCGTTGGTTCTGTCCAATTCGGGCGAAACCTCGGAACTGGCCGATATCATCGCCCATACGCGGCGCTTTTCCATTCCGCTGATCGGCATCGCCAGCCGCGAGGGGTCAACCCTGCTGCGGCAGTCGGATGTGGCGCTCCTGTTGCCGCAAGCGCCCGAAGCTTGCGAGACGGGCATCGTGCCGACCACCTCCACCACGATGACGCTGGCGCTTGGCGACGCGCTGGCCATCGCGCTGATGGAACATCGCCGCTTTACGCCCGAGCATTTCCGCATGTTCCACCCCGGCGGCAAGCTGGGGGCCAAGCTGTTGAAAGTGGCCGACCTGATGCATGGTGAGGTGCCGCTGATCGGTTGGGATCGCCCGATGAGCGAAGCGCTGATCGAGATCAGCCGCAAAGGCTTTGGCGTGGTGGGCGTGATCGATGATGCGGGCCACCTTGCCGGCATCATCACCGACGGCGACCTGCGCCGCCATATGGACGGTCTTTTGTCCCTCACCGCCGGTCAGGTGATGACGAAGAACCCGCGCACGATTGCCCCGGATGCCTTGGCCGAAAAGGCTGTCGCCCTGATGAACGAGCGCAAGATCACCAGCCTGTTCGTGATCGATCCGGCCGAGCCGGGCAAGCCGCATGGCATTGTGCATATCCACGACTGCCTGCGGGCCGGGGTGGTGTAACATGGCCCGGATGGCCAGCGACAACCTCCATTCCCGGGTGGTGGCGGTCCTGAAGATCACGCTGCCCTTGTTGGCACTGGCCCTTTTGTCGTCGCTTTTCCTGTTCTCGCGGCCGATCGACCCAGAGGACGCGATCCCCTATGCAGATGTCGAGATCGCCGACCGACTGGCCCAGCCGCGCATGTCCGGGGCGGGGTTTTCTACCGTGACATCGGACGGCGCGACCTTGACGCTGACCGCCGAGCGCGCCGCGCCGGTCGCAGGCGGGGCAGAAATCACCGGGCTAAACGGCCAGTTGATTGACCCGGCCGGCGCCCAGACCGACTTCACCGCAGCCCGTGCCAGACTGGACCGGCCCGCAGGCAAGCTTGAACTGCAAGGCGGCGTCAAGCTGTCAACTTCGACCGGGTATCAGATCATGACCGACAGCCTGTCGTTGGGCACTGACCGCAGCTTTGTGCAAAGCGTT
Organism: uncultured Paracoccaceae bacterium; assembly: GCA_937927675.1. Classification (GTDB taxonomy): domain Bacteria; phylum Pseudomonadota; class Alphaproteobacteria; order Rhodobacterales; family Rhodobacteraceae; genus Tabrizicola_A. The sequence goes on from CALBSG010000058.1 coordinate 36,080, forward strand.
GGTTCGGTGCAGGCGACGGCCCCGATGGGGGAGCTGACCTCGGGCGGGATGCGGATGGATCGGAAAGCCGCCGATGCGCCCTATCTTCTGGTTTTCAACAAGGGCGTTCGCCTGATATACCAGCCGCAGCCCTGACGGAATTTCCTGATGTTTGATCGGTTCCTTGCCACATCCCTTGCCGTTTTCCTTGCATTTGGCGGGGCTGCACTGGCGCAAAGCACCAATGTGTCCTTTGGCGGGCTGAAGGCCGATACCTCCTTGCCGGTCGAGGTTACCGCCGAAAACCTTTCGGTCAATCAGGCCGACGGCACGGCCGTCTTTTCGGGCAAAGTGCTGGTAAAGCAGGGCGAGATGCGCCTGCAGGCAGACGAAATCCGCGTGCAGTACGATGCGACGGGCAAGGCGATCGACAAACTTTTCGCCAGCGGGGGCGTGCTGATGGTCAACGCCCGCGACGCGGCACAGGCGGCCGAGGCTGTCTATACCATCGACACGGGCGAGGTGGTGATGTCGGGCGGCGTTCTGATGACGCAGGGCCAAACCTCGATCAAGGGCGATCAATTGCACATCAACCTGAAGTCCGGCACGGGCCGGATGGACGGGGGCGTGACCACAACCTTCCAGCCGGGGGGCAATTGATGTCCCACCCTGATCTTGCGGTGACCGATGGTTCGGGCGGGCTGACGATTCGCGGCCTGCGCAAAAGCTACAAGCGCCGCCCGGTGATCCGGGATGTGTCGATGCAGTTGAACCGGGGCGAAGTGGTCGCGCTGCTCGGTCCGAACGGCTCGGGCAAGACGACGACGTTTTACTCGATTGCTGGCCTTGTCACCCCGGAAGGCGGACAAGTGCTGATCGATGGGCGGGATGTGACCGCCCTGCCGATGTATCGCCGGGCACGGCTGGGCATCGGCTATCTGCCGCAGGAAGTTTCAATTTTCCGCGGGCTTTCGGTCGAAGACAATATCCTTGCGGTCTTGGAAATTCGCGAAGGCGATCGGCACAAACGGCGCGAGCGGCTGGAAGAGCTTCTCAGCGAGTTTTCCATCACCCACCTGCGCCGCGCACCTGCACTGGCACTGTCAGGCGGCGAACGGCGGCGGGTAGAGATCGCACGCTGTCTGGCTGCCGACCCGAAATATCTGCTCTTGGACGAACCCTTTGCGGGTGTGGACCCGATCGCTGTGGGGGAAATCCGCCATCTGGTGCAAGATCTGAAGTCGCGCGGGATTGGTGTTCTCATCACCGACCACAACGTGCGCGAAACGCTGGAAATCGTTGATCGGGCCTATATTTTGCATGACGGCGCGGTTTTGAAGCACGGCACCACCGATGAAATCGTGCGCGATGAAATGGTGCGGCGCGTCTATCTCGGCGAGAACTTCCGCATCATTTGAAAGATCACCGCACGCCGCAGTTGACAAGCGGCCCAAGGCGTCCCCAAATGAAGGTGATGCTACCGTCATTCGCCCCCTTTGGTCCTGACGATGCGGCCGGTCTCCGGCCCCGCCACCAAAGCGAATTGACTGCCCGAACCCTGTCAAAATCACCGACCATTCTTCAGATCTCGGCGCAAGTCCGGGACTGACTACCTGCGCGAAGGAGGCATCATGCGCTATCAAATCAGCGGTAAGCACATCGACATCGGCGAGGCTCTTCAGACTCATGTGAAGGCCGAACTGGGCGAAGTGGTGGAGAAATACGCCCAGCGCCCGACCGAAGTGGTGGTGGTCTTCTCCAAGTCGGCGCATGAGTATGTCTGCGAGGCGACCATTCACCTGTCGACCGGACTTTCGGCACAGGCCAAAGGCCATGCTGCCGAAATTTATGCCGCGTTTGAAAGCTGCCGGGAAAAGATGGACAAGCAACTGCGCCGCTACAAGCGCCGCATTCGCAACCACCACCAACATCGTCCAGGCCCTGTTGAATATGGCGGCGCATCCTCGTATATCCTCGCGCCTACTGAGGAACCCGAGGAAGGGGACTCCGGCGAATTGGTGCCGATCGTGATTGCCGAGATGGAGACGAAGATCGCCTCTATCACCGTTGGCGAAGCGGTCATGCAGCTCGAGCTTGGGGGCCAACGGATGCTGGTGTTCCGCAACGAGGGACATGGTGGGGTGAACGTCGTATATCGCCGGGATGACGGCAATATCGGCTGGATTGACCCGCGCAACAGCAAATAAGCCGTCCGTATCGGGCGGCGGAAACGGGATCGGCCGATGGATCTGTCTAAACTTCTGACCCCTGCCTCAGTGCGGGTGATGGGCCAGATGACCTCGAAAAAGCGCCTCTTCCAGGAACTGGGAGAGGTTGCTGCCTCGGCTTATGGGCTGGTCGCTGCGACTGCCGTTGATGGACTTCAGGAACGCGAAAGCCTGGGGCCAACTGGCGTTGGCAATGGAATTGCCCTGCCCCACGCACGGTTGGTGGGGCTGGACAAGATCACTGGCATTTTCCTGCGGCTGGAAAAGCCCTTGGATTATGAAAGCGTCGACCGCCAGCCGGTCGACCTGGTGTTTTGCCTTTTGGCACCCAAGGATTCCGGCGTGGATCATTTGAAGGCGCTGGCGCTGGTCAGCCGTACGATGCGCGATGCGGGCATCTGCGCCAAGCTACGGGCCAACAGCGACCCTTCAAAACTTTATGCCATTCTCACCGAGGCCAAGGCCCCGCAGGCGGCCTAAGCTATTTGACCAGATAGGGCCGACCGCGGCGCGCATTGCCCGACGGCAATGCGCCTGATGTCGGGAAGTCCCCCATCAGCACCGGCTGCATGCCCTGATTGCGCAGATTTTGCAGGAACTGACCAAAGCCGGTCAGATCGGCCAAGCGTGGCGCCTCGGTCAGGCGGCGCAAGCTGCGCGGGCTGATCTCATCGACGATGGTCTGCAAAGGCTCCATCGGGTTTTCCACAAACTCGGCCAAGGTCCAGATCCGCACCCGCGCCTTGACCCACGAGGAACGCAGCACCGCCAGATAGTCAGCCTCGACCTTTTGCAAGAGCGCCGCCTCGCGCCGGATGTCGCCGAAATTGCGGTTGGAGTGGAACAAAGGAATCGCCCAAGCGCCTGAAATCACAGAAATCTGCGCATTCGAATCGCCCGCGATGAATTGGTTCAGCGCTTGGTTATCCGCGGGGCCAAACTGGAAACACTGGCGTTCGCCCCGGGTGTTCCAGATCAGGTTGGTCAAAAAGCTTTTCGGATTGTAATCCCGCATTTCGGGGCTTTCAGACATCGCCCCGTTGTAGACGGAATCTCCTCCGGCGAAATGCACCCGGTCCGGCGCGAAAAGATGGCCGTGAACCCGCGTACCGGTCGCCTTGCCGAGCCAGATTTCGAAATTATCGAACAGATCAGAAAAGCCTTCGAACACCGAATAGGGCGCCGCGGTGCGGCCGTTTTCCCAGTTTTCGTTCGGTTGCCGTGACTGCATGTACAACCCGGCCCGGCCTTTGGTTCGCCGCTCTACCGCGCGGGCAAACAGACGGTCAATCTTACCGGGGTTCGGTTCGGCCGCGGGTTGGTTGCCGGGATCATCCGACAGGAAGGTCGCATAAAGCCGGTCAGCATGCGGCCAGATCTTGCGCGCAACAAAGCAATCGGACCGCCGCAGGATCTGCAGATGGTCGTCATAAAAGATATGCGGCTTGCCCTGAAAATCGAACTTTGACAGCGTCAGCGATCGGCTTTCCACCTGCGCAGACACCTGCCGGACCAGAGTCTGAAAATAGCTTTCATCCGGAATCCAGACCCGACGGAAATATCTGTCGATCTCCTCGCGTTCGGGGCTGTCGAGAATGGCCGACAGAGTTTGCCGCGTCAGACACCACCACTGGCTGCCCAGATGCGGCACGATACCGGCAGGCACGCGCCGCTTGAACCGCAGGCGGCGTTGCAGACGGACATAGCCATCAAACAGCCGACGCTGTTTGCGCCACGAAAACGGAAACCGCAGTGTAAACCGTTCGACATCCAGCCCACCGATGGTCCAGCCGACATCCTCGGTCGTGACGCTTTCGATGAAATCCGTGCGCGGGCGTTCATCCAGATAGCGCACCAACTCGGCGACCGGGCGCAAGGGCAGGCAAGAGCCGGAGGACAGATAGACATGCCGCACCTGCGGGAACTGCCGCAGCATGATGGTTGCCGCCTCTTGCGTGGCCGCCACAATGCCCCATGTGCCCCACTCACAGGCATGCCGCCCGGAAAACCGCACATTCGGCAGATCGGCCAACGCCTGCAGCAAACCGTCATAGGCCTTGCGCTTCACGCGCTTATCGACGTGGATCACAACAGGGCAGTCATGCGTGGCCCAATGCCGCGCCACCAGCGCCGCCCGGTCCAGTGCCGTGTGGCACAGCATGACAAAACCAACTGTCACGCCCAATTCCCTTTCGACATCAGGCCCAAAATCTCCAACTGTCGCCAGTTGATATATTTCTCGGACCATTTGCACCAAAGGTCGGGTTCCTTGGCCATGGCCAGCCGATAGGCGCGGTATTCGTGGCTGTTGGCGTAGTGCTGTTTACGCTCCATCTCCTCTTCGGCCTTGCGGGCGAAGGTATCGAGGAACTTGGCGTGCAACAAAACGCCCGAGGCTTTTTCGCCGCCCCATTCGTCATAGACCTGATTAAGCCCCCGCGGCAAAAGCATGTGGGTCGAGGACGAAAACGCATAGGAGCGGTGCCATTTCACCAGCGGAATCTTGTTCAGCGCAGGCGCGCGTTCGGGCAGGTCGGCAAAGAACATCCGCGCCCTTGGCCCACCCTGAATCCACAGGTTGCCGTATTTCTTGTTGCGCTGGATCGTGTAATTGCCGCTGTCGAACCATTGGGCAATTTCAAACGGGTCTTGCCCTTCGTGATAAGGCTGCGCGTCGAACGGCCCCTTGGGATACATGTCCAGCAGCATCGCCGAAAACGACTTAATCGACGAGGCATCCAGCCAATCGGTCAGCGCCCTGAGTGGCCGGGTATCGCAAAAGGGGTAGACGAAGAATTCGTCCGGATCGACGACCAGGCACCAGTGGTCATGGCCGTATTTGAACTGCAACCAGTTCAGCCAATCCACCCCGAACCGCGCGCGTTTATAGCTGTGATTGGTGGTCCACAGGGAAACATCCGGCTGGGTGGCCAAATATTCCCGCCCACCATCATCACTGCCATTGTCCACCATCAGGAAATGGTTGACCCCAAGATCGCGGTAGTAATTCAGGAAAAATGGCAGACGGATGCGTTCGTTGCGGAAGGTGGAATAGAGCAGGATCTGATCCGGCGCGATCTGCGCCGTGCGGTCCGATACCGCCTGCAACTCCCGCCGTTTGCGGAAGGCGCGGACCAGCCAGCGCTTGCGCGCCAGCCTGAGCATGTATCTGGAAAGAACGCTCAAACCCCTGACTTTCTACCTGCTGCCCACGAGATCCCCATTGTCCTATCAGCCATCCCTTAAGACCGTGTTGAAATGATCGGCCCACGTCAGGCGGATCGCTGGGTCTGGTGACGTCTGACGGGATGCAGGGGTATTGAGCAACCTCACAACTGTTTCCAACCAAGAATATATGTCGTCCGGCGGCAGGTAAACCGCCTTGTTTCCAAGGAGTTCGCGCGTCACGGGCAAATCGCTGGCGACCACCGACGTGCCAAGGCGCGCGGCCTCGACCGGGGGTAGGCCAAAACCTTCGGCCCGGCTGGGCGCAAGCAGCGCGACAGCCCCCGCAAGAAGCGCGGCAACGGCCCCATCGGAAAGGCCGGGCAGCTCTCGCACCGCGCCACCAGGCGGCAAGGCATCAAGCCGGGACAACAGGTCGGGCGCCGCCCACCCCCGCCTGCCAAGGATGTAAAGTCGCGGGACGGGCCCCACCATCTGAGCCCAGACATCCAGCAAAAGCCGATGGTTCTTGCGGGGTTCAATCGTGCCAAGGGCAATGAAATAGGGCACCGAAAGATCCAGATCAGGGGGCAGACTGCTGGCGTCAGGCAGCGCCACTTCAACCCCCAAAGGCGCGACAAGCCCCGGCGGCACCCGGCCAAGCCGGGCCAGTTGCGCCTCTGTCGCGCTCCGGGTGGCTTGTGTCAGGTGAACGACCGCATCCGCACAGGCCCCGACCGCAGCCAGTTTGCGGCGAAAGCTGGCAACCGTATCGGGCCGGGAAAATTCAGGGTAATCCAGCGGTATGGTGTCATGGATCATCACCACAACACCCAACCCCGCCGCCCTGAGCCTGCCAAGCCCCCGCGCCGTCAGATTGGTATGGCCGATGTTGTAATAGCAGGCTGCCTTGGGCAGGCGACGCAGCAACCGCCACAGACCAAAGCGTGAAGCACGGGCAATCGCGAGCTTGCGCGCGGCGGTTTCGGACCGGCCACGCAGCGGATCACGGCGATAGAGCAGACGCGACAGACGATCTACAGGCGGCAAGGCGATCTGGCTTTGCACCAACGTCAAAAGGCCGGTGCAACCGCGCCGGTCCAGCAGCAAAAAACCCGCCGCACTGCGCACCAAAGCAAAAAGCGGCGCCTCATCGGCCAAAAAGCGCGTCAGATAGGCCAGTTCGACACGATCAATTCCGGTCAGCGGCCCCCGACCCAACCGCGACACCAGCCGCGTCACATCAAGAAGCCGCGCTCGCAGCACCGCTTACTGCGCGGCCTTTTGCAGCGCCATCATGTCCTGCAAATAGGCGCCGAATTCGTCGCGCAAATCCGGCCGGGCCAAACCAAAGGCCACAGTCGCCTGCAAGAACCCAGCCTTAGAGCCGCAATCATAGCGCTGGCCCCGGAAGCGATAGCCATAGACCTTGCCGGTTTTGGTCTCTTCGGCAATCGCGTCGGTCAGCTGAATCTCGCCCCCTGCGCCCTGTTTCAATTTGTTCAGGTTGTTCAGCACCTTCGGCTGCAAGATGTAGCGGCCGATCACAGCAAGGTTCGAAGGCGCATCTTCGGCTTTCGGCTTTTCAACCATGCCTTTGGCCTGCACGATGGCGCCCATATCCTCGGCGATATCCAAGACGCCATAGGACGAGGTTTTAGCTGGGGCCACCTCCATCGCGGCGACGATATTGCCGCCGGTTTGCTCATAGGCCTCCATCATCTGCTGCAAGCAGGGCTTTTCGGCAGCGATGACATCATCGGGCAGCAAGACGGCAAAGGGTTCGTCGCCAATCAGGCGGCGGGCGCACCAAACGGCATGACCCAGACCCAGCGGGCGGTTCTGCCGAAGATAGGCGATGGCGCCGCTGTCCATATTGGTTTCTTTCAGGATCTCCAGCAATTCGTCCTTCCCGGCTTTGCGCAGGGTGCTTTCCAATTCAGGAGAGTGATCGAAGTAATCCTCCAGCGCTGACTTGCCCTTTGAGGTCACAAAGATGAATTCCTTGATCCCGGCCGCCCGCGCCTCATCAATGGCGTATTGGATCAGGGGGCGATCCACCAAAGTCATGATTTCTTTCGGGATTGATTTCGTCGCTGGCAGGAACCGTGTTCCCATGCCCGCGACGGGAAAGACCGCCTTGGTGACTTTCTTAAATTTCATCTCTCGAAATCCTCATACGGCCCGTCTTTTTTCCAACCAGATTACACGCTACCGCGAAACAGTTAACAGAAATTCTGGCAGGACTGGGGCGCTGTTATGTCGTTTGGAAACAATTACCATACATTCGCGTGAATGAACTGGGAAATTTCACCAAAAGATCACTTTATTGCACCGGTCGATAGCGCGCTATCCGCGACATTTCCTCGGCGATGCGGGCGCGGAAGGATGTCAGGCGCAGCCTTGGCCCCTGCCGGACCGACCGGCCGTAGACCCCCCCGCTTTGTAGCCAGAAGCCCTGATCGGTGAACTGCATGCGATGCGCGCGAGGCGTGGGGCCAAGACAGATCACGGTGGCAATTTCGCCGCCCGCCGCCGCCACGCCTGCGGCCTTCATAAGCCGTGATCGCTGCCACCTCCGCCCTGACAGCACAAGACCCGGCCGTGGTCCGGTATACGGCAACGGCATAAAGACCCCAGCGTCAGGCAGCGGGGTTAAAACGCCCAACGTGCGCTGCATGCCATCATCCCAACCTTCGGCCAGACTGGCCAACAGGGCCTTGGCTTCGGCCGTTGTCACCTGCCTGTCATGCAGCAGGTTCGCCACACGGGCCTCTTGGGCCGCAATGGCAGGGATCGTGTCTTGCTCCAGCATCTCAGGGGCGTGCCGACGCAGGAAGATGGCGATCGAGGCAGCGATCTCATGCAAGGACAAAGGCACCCGATCCGCGCGGCGGCGCGTGCTGGCGGCATACCCGTGATGCACCTGCGCGTCAGGAATGACGGCTGTCAGTCCGTGGGATGCAAGCCGCAGGTTCGCATCCGCCTCGTCCAGATAAAAGCGGAACGCGGGGTCAAAACCACCGATTCGAACCAGCGCATCACGACGAAAGGCGCAATTGGTGCCTTGGGTCTTGACCGCCCGTTGGGGTGTTCCGGCATATTGCCCGGCCTTGGGCGGCAAGGCATGGTCAAGCCCGGTCGCGTCCACCTCGCAGGCCTGCCATTGATAAGAAATCCCGTTGCGCCCCCGCACGAATCCGGTTGCGGCCACCACTTGCGGGGTATCAAACCCTGCACACAGCCGCGACAGCCACGTTGGTTCGGCCACCGCGTCATCGTCGATAAAGGCAACAACCTCGCCCGCGGCATGGGTCAGGCCAAGATTGCGCGCCGCAGAAATATTGGCCTCATCAAACGGCAAGATCTTTAGCCCGACGTCCAACGCCTGCGCCGCGGCGACTCCGGTCGGGTCCGCGACCACGATCACCTCGAAATCCGGATGGTCCTGCTGCGTCAAGCCCAAGAGACAGCGCCGCAACGCCGCCGCGCGATGGCGACTGACGATGATGACGCTGGTCGGCCGGGCTTTCATCCCATTGCGGCCATCATCGCCTCGATTGTGGCGACGTCGCTGGGGTTGTTCAACTCCCAGAACTGGCGGCCTTTGGCCTGAACCTCGACACAAAGCACATGGCGGCCATTCTCAAGGAACCGCAACTGCTCCAGCCCTTCCAGCTTTTCCAAGGGGCCGACCGGCCAGCTGGGATAGGCGGCCAACGCGGCGGGGCGATAGGCGTAAACGCCGACATGGTGGAAAACCGGGGTTTCCTCATCATCGGCATAGGTCTTGCCGGTAAAGGGGATCACCTCTTTGGAAAAGTATAGCCCGCGCATCCCTGCGCCGAACACCGCTGTCGTGCCACCCACACGGCCCGCGCGGCGATCCGCCAAAAGGCCATTCAACCCACGGCCATCACAGCGCAAAACGGGCGTCGCGATGTCGGCAGCGGGATCAGCCAAAAGACCTTTGACCAGATCCTCGACGAACCAAGCGGGCGTCAGCGGCGCATCACCTTGCAGGTTCACCACCACATCAAAGCCCGGCAGTTTTGCCGCCACTTCGGCGCACCGCTCGGTGCCGTTTTGCGCGTCAGAGGAGGTCATCACAACCTCGGCTCCAAAGGATTCCGCATGGGTGCGGATACGGTCGTCATCTGTCGCCACCACAACCCGATCAGCGCCCTTGACGGACATCGCCGCCTCCCAAGACCGGCGGATCAGGGTTTTCTCGCCATCCGGCCCTCTCAGGAAAACCAATGGCTTGCCCGGATAGCGGGTAGAGGCATAGCGGGCCGGGATGGCGATCAGGACGCTCATTTCTTCAACTCCACGCCGGGGGCATAGGCGATGAAGAACGGGTTGTCCCAGCCCGGCTTGCCATAGGCGAGCGGCGTATGGTCGTCAAAGCGCACCACCTGCCCCCCTGCCCCACGCAACACAGCGTCACCTGCTGCGGTGTCCCATTCCATCGTGCGGCCCAGCCGGGGGTAAATATCTGCCTCACCCGTCGCGACAAGGCAGAACTTCAGGCTGGAGCCTGCAGATTTCGCATCTTTGACAGTATATTTCCCAATGTAATCATCGGTCGCCGCATCGCGGTGCGATTTCGACGCCACCACCATCAGCGCGCCGTTGTCGGGGGCCGATACCGTGATCGGCGTCACCGCACCGGCCGCATCTTTGGCCAAGGGACCGGTTTCCTCGACCGATACCCCATCCGCCTGCGTGTAGAACAGACGCCCTTGCGCAGGCGCATAGACCACACCGCGCAGTGGCACGCCATTTTCGACATAGGCGATGTTCACCGTAAAATCGCCGCGGCGCTGGACGAATTCCTTGGTGCCGTCCAAAGGATCGACGATCAGGAAGGTCTGGGCGGTCAGCGCATGGCTGTCGGCCTGTTCTTCAGTGATAAGGATCACCTCGGGGAAAGCCGCGCGCAAACCGGCCGAGATCAGCGCATCCGCGGCCTCGTCGGCCTCGGTCACCGGGCTGGCATCGCTTTTGGATTTCACGGCAAAATCCGGGCTGTTATAGACCTGCATGATAGCATCGCCCGCCTCAAGTGCGAGACGGCGGATGGTGGGGATCAAACGGTCGAAATCCATGGCACTTCCTTGTAGACCGAGTTTCACGGCCTTGACGTTGATTTAACACAGCCGCGCCTTTATCATGTGTTGGAAAGGGAACAGCAAGATTTCCTAGATAATCAGGGCCGCAATGCCCGTATGAGGTCGAGTGTAAATGTTTCGCCCCGCTGTGCCGACAACCCGGATAGGCAGCACGCTTGCGCTGTTCGAGCTGATTTTCCACGCCTCGGTGCGCCATATTCGCAAAAGCAACGGGAATGCGATTGTCGGCCTTTTGGTGTCGATCGCGCAATCGCTGGTCGGCATCGGGGTGATGCTTATCATGTTCTGGCTGATCGGTCGCAGCATGGGCAACCAACTGCGCGGTGATTACATCCTTTACATCATGTCGGGCATCTTCAGCTTCATGGCCCATGCCAAGGCGATCAAGGCAGTGTCCTCGGCCGAGGGGCCAACGTCGTCGATGATGAAACACGCGCCGATGAACACCATCGTTTCAGTTTCGGCGGCGGCCCTTTCGGCACTTTACATGCAGACCCTTGCCGCAGGGGTAATCCTGTTCGGCTACCACGCGCTCTGGACCCCGATTTCCATTGACCAGCCGGTGGGCGTCGGCGTGATGTATCTCTTGTCTTGGTCGTCGGGCATCGGGATCGGGCTGATCTTCAAGGCGGCAACGCCTTGGGCGCCGGATTTCTTCACCGTTGCCACCACGGCCTTTACTCGCGCCAATTTCGTGTTTTCCGGCAAGATGTTTGTGGCCAACATGACACCAATGTCGGTGCTTAAGGTCTTCATGTGGAACCCGCTGTTCCATTGCATCGACCAAAGCCGCGGCTACATGTTCCTGAATTATGAACCGCGCTACACCTCGGCGCTTTATCCTGTGATCACCACCTTTGTTTTGATTGTGATCGGGCTGATGGCCGAACGCTATACCGAGAGCCACATCTCGGCCAGTTGGAACGCCAAACGCTGACGGGCGGCGGGTTCGCGGCCGCTTCTCAACCCCGCCCGACGGCCCGGCGTGACAGTCCTGTCGATTTTCCGCAGATTCTTCTGATTGAACCCCGTCGACGCCGCTTGCAGCCCCAAATTCCCCTCCCTATATACGCCCAGAAGCCGGACCGGGCGGCCGCCTGTTCCGCGTCTCACATGGGATCGGGTCGGGATGCCTTCTTGGGTTCCGCCCCACAACATCGCCGAAGGAAAGGGACCACTCATGGCCAAAGTCATTGGTATTGACCTCGGGACGACCAACTCTTGCGTTGCCATCATGGACGGCTCGCAGCCCCGGATCATCGAAAACTCTGAAGGCGCACGTACCACGCCTTCGATCGTCGGTTTCACCGACAGCGAACGTCTTGTCGGTCAGGCCGCCAAGCGTCAGGCGGTCACCAACGCCGCCAACACGGTCTTTGCGGTCAAGCGCCTGATCGGCCGCCGCTATGACGATCCGGTGATCGTCAAAGACCAGAAGAACATGCCCTACAAGATCGTCAACGGTGGCAACGGCGACGCTTGGGTTGAAGTGCGCGGCGAAAAGTATTCGCCCAGCCAAGTTTCCGCCTTCATCCTGCAAAAGATGAAAGAAACCGCCGAGAATTATCTGGGCGAAACCGTCACGCAGGCTGTCATCACCGTGCCGGCCTATTTCAACGACGCCCAGCGTCAGGCCACCAAGGACGCAGGCAAGATTGCCGGTCTTGAGGTGCTGCGCATCATCAACGAACCGACCGCAGCCGCACTGGCCTATGGTCTGGACAAAAAAGAGACCAAAACCATCGCGGTCTATGACCTTGGCGGCGGCACGTTCGATATTACCATTCTGGAAATCGACGACGGTCTGTTCGAAGTGAAGTCCACCAACGGGGACACGTTCCTTGGCGGTGAAGATTTCGACATGCGCATCGTCAACTATCTGGCAGACGAGTTCAAAAAGGAACACGGCGTCGATTTGTCGATGGACAAGATGGCCCTTCAGCGCCTGAAAGAGGCGGCAGAAAAGGCCAAGATCGAACTTTCGTCCAGCCAGCAGACCGAAATCAACCAGCCGTTCATCTCGATGGACAAGAACACCGGGCAGCCGCTGCACTTGGTGGTCAAGCTGACGCGTGCCAAGCTGGAATCGCTGGTGGATGACCTGATCAAGAAGTCGATCAAGCCCTGCCAAGCGGCCATCAAGGACGCAGGCGTGTCGATCTCGGACATCGACGAGGTTGTGCTGGTTGGCGGTATGACCCGTATGCCGCGCGTCATCGAAGAAGTGACCAAGTTCTTCGGCAAAGAGCCGAACAAGGGTGTGAACCCTGACGAAGTCGTGGCCGCCGGTGCCGCCATTCAGGCTGGCGTGCTGCAAGGCGACGTCAAGGATGTGGTCCTGCTCGACGTGACCCCGCTGTCCTTGGGCATCGAAACCCTCGGCGGCGTCTTCACCCGTCTGATCGACCGCAACACCACGATCCCGACCAAGAAGAGCCAGATCTTCTCGACCGCCGAGGACAACCAGAACGCCGTGACCCTGCGCGTCTTCCAAGGCGAGCGTGAAATGGCGGCTGACAACAAGATGCTGGGCCAGTTCAACCTGGAACAGATCCCGCCCGCCCCGCGCGGCATGCCGCAGATCGAGGTGACCTTCGACATCGACGCCAACGGCATCGTGACGGTCAAAGCCAAGGACAAGGGCACCAACCGCGAACAGGCGATCACCATTCAGGCCTCGGGCGGGTTGTCGGATGACGACATCGAAAAGATGATCAAGGACGCCGAGGCCAATGCCGAAGCTGACAAGGATCGTCGCGAACTGGTTGAAACGAAGAACCAGGGCGAAAGCCTGCTGCACTCGACGCAAAAGTCCTTGAAAGAACACTCTGACAAGGTCGATCCGTCGACGGTTGAAGCGATTGAGTTTGCCATGGCCCCGCTGGAAGAAGCGCTGAAAGGCGAAGACGCTGGCAAGATCAAGGGTGCCATTCAGAACCTGACCGAAGCCGCGATGAAGTTGGGCGAGGCGATCTACAAGGCGCAGGCCGCCGAAGGTGGCAGCGACGACGGTGACGCCCCGCGCGACGTCGATGATGACATCATCGATGCCGACTTCGAAGATATGGGCAGCAGCAAGCGGAAGTGATCCGCAGGGAACTTCCGGGGGCGGCCTTGCAAAGGGCCGCCCTTCGCCTGTTCCCCATCTTTGGGGTTTGCCATGGCAAAACGTGATTACTACGACGTGCTGGGCGCCAAAAAAGGTGCTACGGCCGATGAGTTGAAAAAAGCCTATCGCCAAAAGGCGAAAGAGCTTCACCCCGACCGCAATTCCGACAATCCGAACGCCGAGGCTCAGTTCAAAGAAGTGAACGAAGCCTATGATGTGCTGAAGGATGCCGACAAAAAGGCCGCTTATGACCGTTATGGTCATGCCGCCTTTGAAGGTGGCAGCGCGGGACCGCGGGGCGGATTTCAGGGCGGCGGGCAAGGTGATTTTGCCAGCGCGTTCTCGGATGTGTTCGAAGACCTGTTCGGCGATTTCATGGGCCGTGGTGGGGGTGGCGGGGGCCGGTCGCGCGCGCAGCGTGGATCTGACCTGCGCTACAACCTGCGTGTCTCATTGGATGAGGCCTTTGCTGGCGTTCAGAAAACCATCAACGTGCCGACCTCGATCGCCTGCGACGCCTGTCACGGCACTGGCGCCGAAGGCGGGTCCGAACCCACCACTTGCCCGACCTGCTCCGGCATGGGCAAGGTGCGGGCGCAGCAGGGCTTTTTCACGGTTGAACGCACCTGCCCGACCTGTTCGGGTGCGGGGCAGATCGTCAAGAACCCTTGCAAATCCTGCCATGGCCATGGCCGGATCGAAAAGGAACGCGCACTGTCGGTGAATATCCCGGCGGGGGTCGAAACTGGAACCCGTATTCGTCTGGCGGGCGAGGGTGAGGCCGGCCTGCGCGGCGGGCCGACCGGTGATCTTTACATCTTCATCGAGGTGAAAGACCATCCGATCTTCCAGCGCGATGGCGTGCATCTGTTCTGCCGCGTGCCGATTTCCTTTGCCACAGCCGCCCTTGGCGGCGAAGTGGACGTCCCGACCATCGACGGCGGCAAGGCCAAGGTGAAAGTGCCCGCAGGCAGCCAGACCGGCAAGCAAATGCGCCTGCGCGGCAAAGGCATGCCGGCTCTGCGCGGGGCTGGCACGGGCGATATGCTGTTGGAACTGGCCGTTGAAACCCCGGTCAACCTGACCACGCGGCAGCGCGAGCTTCTGCGCGAGTTCGAAGCCCTGTCAGAAGAAAACAACCCGGAAGGGTCGTCGTTCTTCTCCAAGGTCAAGGGCTTTTGGGACGGGATGAAGGGCTAAACACACTTGTCGTCGCCTTCGGCGCTCCTCAAGGAGACGCCGAAGGCGACCGACGAGCGAGTGTTAACCTTTTCTTCACCCTGCGCTGAGACAGTAAAGTCATGGCACAGCATGGCTTCTCCGATGGCATCCTGCCCCTGTTCTCCTCCTCTGACGCGGACGAAGCGGCCGCGGTGCCGATATCTGGCCGCTTGCCCAGCTATATCTCAGACCATCGCAGCCGCCTGCGCGCCCGCTTTCGCGATGGGGGTGCTGCGGCGCTGCCTGATTATGAAATGCTGGAACTGGTCCTGTTTCGCGCCATTCCCCGGCAGGACGTAAAGCCGCTGGCGCGGCTGCTTCTTGATACGTTCGGCGATTTCAATCGCGTCATCACCGCCAGCCCGGCGCGTCTGGCGCTGGTCAAGGGGGTCGGAGACGCCGTCATCACCGAGTTGAAGATCATCGAGGCCGCCGCGCAGCGCATGATGAGGGCGCGGGTGATGCACCAACCGATACTGTCGTCTTGGGACGCCCTACTGGATTATTGCCACACCACCATGGCGCATCGCGAAACCGAGCAGTTCCGTATCCTGTTTCTAGACCGCAAGAATGTACTGATCGCCGACGAAGAACAGGCCAAGGGCACGGTGGATCATGTCCCCGTCTACCCACGCGAGGTGGTGAAACGTGCGCTGGAGTTGAACGCCTCGGCGCTGATCCTCGTGCATAACCATCCTTCGGGCGACCCGACACCGTCGGATGCCGATATCAGCATGACCCATCAGGTGCAGGACGCGGCGCAGGTGCTGGGCATTACCCTGCATGACCACCTCATCATCGGCAAATCACGCGAGGTCAGTTTCCGCGCGGCAGGCTACCTTTAAGGCTTCGCCGTTGCGGGCAACGCCCAAACTTCCACCCGGCGGTTCAACCGGCGCCCGGCAGCGGTCTGGTCGCAGGCCATCGGCAACGCCTCACCAAAGGATTCCACACGGGGGAACTGTTCGGGCGGCAGGTCCGGCAGGGCAGATTGCAGCGCGGCCAGCACCTGCGCCGCACGATCCCGAGACAGGTCAAGGTTCTCTACCCCCGCGCCAGAGCCGTCGGAGAACCCGGCCAGCACCAAAGTTTCGCCCGACAACACACCCGACGCAATCATCTTGGCCAGATCGCTCAGCGTATCGCGGCTGGCCGGGTCAAGCTCGGTCAGGCCATCCTGAAAGCGGAAGGTGTAGGACAGCCGGTCAGCCCCATCCATAAGGTCCACCAACCGCTTCAGATCCGTCAGCGAGGTATCTTCCCCTGCGCCTTGAATGGCATTGATCAGCCGCAAGCCATCCGCCGCCATGGCCTGCCGTGCCAACCCACGCCCAACCAACCCCGCCTGCTCCACCGCCTTTTGCGCCGGGGGCAGCGAGAGGAATTCCAAAAACTCCCGCGCAGCAAGCGGCAAACGACGACGCGGTGTCAGGAAATAGACCGGCAGCGTCAGCGGATAATCCTCGGCCTTTACCGCCAATGGCGTTACCGGCAGCGCAAACCCACAGCTGTCAGCAAGCCCGATCACCCGGGCCTTCCCCGTCACCGACCGCCCGGTGACGGCCAGCGCCCAAGGATCACGCGCCACGGCAGCGGCCAGCGCCTCGGGCGTGTCATGCACGACAGTTGCGGCAATATTGCGCCCCAGCCGCCCAGCCAGCGCGCGGTTCAAATCCGCGTCCTCGGACAATCCGTGCAGGACCAAAGGCATGTCCGGCCCGCCAATCTCGGCCCAATTGCTCACCTCTCCCATCAGGGCACGGGCCAGATCCGGCGTCGCGATTGAAGGGACGGGATTGTCAGCCGCAGTGATGGCAACCAGAGGGTCCAATCCGACTGTGCGATTGCCAAAGGCCGGGTCACTGGCGGCGGCAAGGATCAACTCTGCGCGGCCTGCGACGAGCGCAGTATGGGCTTCGGCCGGGGACAGGGGCTGAAAACTGAATTCGGCCAGAATCTTGTTGGTTGCAGGATCGACCAGTCGGGTCGGGGCATCTCGCCCCTCCGCCACAATCAGCCGCAGTCCCTGCGCCTGCGCAAACCCCCGCACCAGCCCCGGCACCAAGGCTGCGCCCAAGGCTGGCGCGCCAACGATGCGGATTACCGCCTTGGGCGCGGTCAGATCGGGGCAGGCCGGGCCATCACAAATCACGCCCTGCGCGTCCAGCGTCAGCAGACCATAGGCGCTGTCGATGCGATAAAACTCGCCATCATAACCCTGCAACTGACCAGAAATCGCCAGCGCCCCATCGCGAGATGTCAGCGTGACGTCCTGCGCTGCGGCAGGTCGGACAAGGCTAAAAAAGACAAGCGCGGCAAGAAAAACCCCGCGCACCAGGAACGTCATGAAATAGCCTGATCTGTTAATTTGCGGCGGCCATATTCAGGTCAAGCACAAGATTCTTCAACACCAGATAATCGCCTTTGGCCTCACATTCCGGCATGGCCACCGTCAGATCTGTGACAAAGACGCTGCCGCCCGTGCTGTTCAGCGTTTCGGCAATCAACTCGCGGCCGCAGGTCTTCTCGGTCACGGCCGCCTCGACGGCGACCTCGGCTTTGGCACCAGTTGTCGGGAAGGTATAGACCTCGGCCAGCAGAGGATTTTCGGTGGCGGCCTCACCGAGAAGCGTCAGAAACCCCGCCGTGGCGCGCTGCCCGGCGGTGGGGCCATGCGGATCGGCCGCCGAGATATGGCCCGGTTCGCCATAGGTCGCGCCATTTTCAAAGGCATGGATCTGGAAGGTGTCATCGGCCTGCCATTGCAGGCCAAAGCGGCGCAGCGTCACAAGGTCGGGAACTGCAATCTCTGCGCGGGTTCTGGTGCTATCGGCGAAAGCAACTTCGACAAGGGCCGGGGTTTCCATGGCAGGAAGGGCCGTAAAGAGCGCCCCTGTCGCCGTGGTCTTGCCCGTCACCGCAAGCCCGCCCTGATGCAGCACAACACGCTGGTTCGGGTGGCAAGGGGCAAGCAGGGTCAGGCCAATCATCGCGTTCGGCTCGACCATCAGGTCAAGTGAAACGTCGCAGGCGATGGCTGACACGGCAGGCGGTGCGTTCGTGACAGGTGCGGGTTTGCGCAAAAAAGCGCTGCCTGCATCCGCCGTGACGACGGTTTCAGGCATCACAACTTTTGGCATGGGGCGCACCGGCGCAGCAGCCTTGGGACCGGCCGCAACGGTTTCCACTCTGATAGGTTTTTGGGTAAGCGCCGCTGACGCGACCTGTTTCGGCACAGGCGTTTTACCCATGCTCTGCACCAGATGCCCGGCCGCCAAGGCCACAGCCAAAACCGCGACACCGCGGGCCGCTCTGCGCTTCATGTCCATATCAGCCCCCAACAGGCAGTTGTCTCAACTGACAACCTGTTCGGGAATCCGGGCTATTACATGGCAGAAACGAGGAATGTTTCCGAACCTGCACCAAAAGGGGCAGCCGAAGCTGCCCCTTGTCGATCAATCCAGCTTGCCGTGGCAGTGCTTGAACTTTTCACCCGACCCGCAGGGGCACATATCGTTGCGTGAGGGGTTGCCCCAAGTCGTGGGGTCGGCTTCGTCAAAACCCACCAGCGCCTCGGCCGCAACTGCGGCTATCGGAGCGGCTGCGACAGCTTTGGCTTGGGCCTGCTGCGCCTGAAAGGCGGCAAGTTGGGCCTGATACTGTTCCATCAGCGCCTTTTGCTCTTCCGCCGAGATCGGGCGGATTTGCGACAGTTTCTGCGTCACGTCTTGCCGCAGCGAATCCAGCATATGTTCAAACAACTGGAAGGCTTCGGTCTTGTATTCATTCAGCGGATCGCGCTGCGCATAGCCACGGAAGCCCACGACCGAACGCAGATGGTCCAAGCGCAGCAGATGCTCGCGCCACTTGGCGTCGATGGTTTGAAGCAACAGCTGCTTTTCGATCGAGCGCATCGCTTCGGCACCGAAACCGGCCAGCTTTTCATCCATCATGGCGTCCGATTGCTCGGTCAGCCGCGCGGTCATTGCCTGCTGGTCCACACCTTCTTCGGCAGCCCAGACTGCCAGCGGCAAGTCCATGGTCAGCTTGTCGCGCGCCGCAGCGGTCAGCCCGGCAATATCCCATTGGTCAGCATAGGATTTCGGCGGCATGTAAGCGTCGATCAGGTCTTCGACCACCTGATGCCGCATGTCGCGGACGATTTCGCCCAAATCCTCGGCTTCCATGATTTCCAACCGCTGGGCGAAGATCGCCTTGCGCTGGTCGTTCATCACGTCGTCGTATTTCAGCAACTGCTTGCGAATGTCGAAGTTGCGACCTTCAACCTTGGCCTGCGCGCGTTCCAACGATTTGTTGACCCAGGGGTGAACGATGGCCTCGCCTTCCTTCATCCCCAGTTTGGACAGCACATTGTCCAGCCGTTCCGAACCAAAGATACGCATCAGGTCATCTTCCAAGGATAGGAAGAAGGCCGAACGGCCAGGGTCGCCCTGACGGCCCGAACGACCGCGCAACTGATTGTCGATACGGCGCGATTCGTGGCGTTCGGTGCCCAGCACGAACAGACCGCCAGCGGCCTTCACCGCCTCCTCGGCGGCTTTGTGTTCTTCTTCGATGCGGGCGCGGATCGCGGCGTGGTCGGCCTCGGGATGCTCGGCAATGGCCTGCATGATCTTGAACTCGACGTTGCCGCCCAGTTTGATGTCCGTACCGCGACCGGCCATGTTGGTGGCGATGGTCACCGCATTCAGCTTGCCCGCATCGGCGACGATCTGGGCTTCTTGCTCATGCTGGCGGGCGTTCAACACATTGTGATGGATACCAGCCTCTTTCAGCAGGCCGGACAGGAATTCCGACTTTTCGATGCTGGTGGTGCCGACCAAAATCGGCTGACCCGTGGCATGCGCCTCGCGGATGGTCTTGACGATTCCGTCGTATTTCTCGCGGGCGGTGCGATAAACCGCATCGTGGTCATCTTTACGCTGCACGATGCGGTTGGTCGGAACCTCGACCACGCCCAGTTTGTAGATTTCCATGAATTCATCGGCTTCGGTCGCCGCCGTGCCGGTCATGCCCCCCAGCTTTTCATAAAGCCGGAAATAGTTCTGGAAGGTCACCGAGGCCAGCGTCACGTTTTCGGGCTGAATCGTCACGCCTTCCTTGGCCTCGATCGCCTGATGCAGACCTTCGGACAGGCGGCGGCCCTTCATCATGCGGCCGGTGAATTCGTCGATCAGCATCACCTCGTTGTCGCGCACGATATATTGCTGGTCACGGTTGAACAGCTTGTGCGCCTTTAGCGCCTGCGTGACGTGATGCACCAAAGTGGTGCTTTCCGGATCATAAAGGCTTTGCCCCTCGGGCAAGAGCCCCGCCTTCAGCAGCAGGGCTTCGATGAAATCGTTGCCATCCTCGGTATAGGTGACGTTCCGGGTCTTTTCATCGATCTTGAAATGCGCCTCGCCCAGTTCCGGGATCAGGGCATTGACCTTTTGATAGAGGTCAGAGCGATCCTGAGAGGGGCCAGAGATGATCAACGGCGTGCGCGCCTCGTCGACCAGAATCGAGTCAACCTCGTCCACGATGGCAAAGTAATGCCCCCGCTGGGCCATTTCCTCGATGCTGCCCTTCATATTGTCGCGCAGATAGTCGAAGCCCAACTCGTTGTTGGTGGCATAGGTGATGTCGGCGCGGTACGCGTCTTTTTTCTCACCATCGGGCTGATAGGGGTAAACCACGCCCGTTGTCAGACCCAATTGGGCATAAACCTTGCCCATCCATTCCGCGTCGCGCTTGGCCAGATAGTCGTTCACAGTGACGACATGCACGCCCTTGCCGGTCAGTGCGTTCAGATAGGCCGGGAAGGTGGCGACAAGGGTCTTGCCCTCACCCGTCCGCATTTCGGCGATATTGCCTTGGTGCAGGAAGATACCGCCCTTCAACTGCACATCAAAAGCCCGCAGACCAAGGGCGCGGCGCGCACCTTCGCGGCAATTGGCGAAAGCCTCGGGCAGGATGGCATCAAGGCTTTCGCCGCCGTCCTGCACGCGCTTTTGAAACTCGCGCGTTTTCGCGATGATACCCTCATCCGACAGCGCGGCAAATTCTGGCTCCAGTGCGTTGATCTTTGCGACCAGCGGACGAACCGATTTCACCATTCGATCGTTCGGCGTGCCGAAAATCTTCTTCGCGAGCGCCCCAAAACCCAGCATGTTTTCTCCAACTGGCCGTATCTGACAGGATCGTGTGAGGCTCTGGCCTTGCCCGCCCCTTCGGCCTTCCCTAGAAGGGCGTTGAAGGCCGGGCGGCCCCGTCGCACGCGACTGTCGCGATGTAAGGGGTAGGGCCGGGATAGTCAACGTCGCGCAGATGTGCGGCACGATCAGGAGTAAGTGAGATGGCAAAAGCGATGCGTTTTCTGGCGGGAGCGATCCTGTCCGCAGGTTTGGCGCTGCCCGTTTTGGCAGAAGATGCGCCGACGGCAGCGACCGTCGTTGCCACGGTGAACGGCACGGAAATCACGCTGGGCCATATGATCGTCGCCCGCGAGGCGCTGCCCGAACAGTATAAGGCCCTGCCGCCGGACGTGCTTTTCAAAGGGATTCTCGATCAGTTGGTGCAACAGACCGCGCTGGAACAGTCGATGGAGGGCAAGTTGACCCGCCGCGATGCGCTGCAAATGGAAAATGACAAGCGCGGCTATGTCTCGTCGCGGGCGCTGGAAGGCGTCGTCTTGGGCGCCGTGACGGATGAGGCGCTGCAAGCCGCCTATGACGCGAAGTTCAAGGATGCAAAGCCGCAAACCGAATACAGCGCCTCGCATATTCTGGTGGCCGATGAGGCGAAGGCCAAAGAACTGCTGGCCCAATTGGACGGTGGTGCTGACTTTGCCGAGCTTGCCAAGGCCAATTCCACCGACACTGGGTCAGGCGCAAATGGCGGTGATCTGGGGTGGTTCGGTCTGGGCATGATGGTGAAGCCCTTTGAAGAGGCCGTCGTTGCCGCAACACCGGGCAAGGTCGTGGGGCCGGTCAAAACCGATTTCGGTTATCACCTGATCTTGGTGAAAGAGACCCGCGTCGCCGCACAACCGACGCTGGATGATCTGCGCGACGAACTGGCCTCGGACATCGAGCAAAAAGCGATCGAGGCGCATGTGAAGTCGATCACCGAAGCTGCCAAGGTCGAAAAACCCGGCGAGGGCATTGACCCGGCGCTGCTGGGTGATCTTACTCTGCTCGACAAATAATCGAAAAAGGGGGGCAAGCGATGGGCAAGAAAGACTGGAAGGCCAAGGCCAAAGCGTTGAAGGCCAAGCTGAAGGCGCTGGGTGGGGCGGTCACCGACGCGCCCTCAAAACCGACCAAGGCGGCCAAGCCCGTGTCCCCGCTTGCCCCTGCAAGCTTCCCCACTCTGCCCGTTATCAAGGGGGCAGAGTTTGCCGCCATCGGCGCGGGCATCAAGTATCAAAACCGCAAGGATGTGATGCTGGTGCGTCTTGCCCCCGGCACTGCCATGGCGGGCGTTTTTACCCGCTCCACCACCCGTTCGGGATGCGTGCGCGATTGCCAGACCAAATTGGCAACCAAAGTTGCTGATGGCGTCGGGGCAGCAATCATCGTGAACTCGGGCAACTCAAATGCTTTTACCGGCGTGATCGGCGACAAGGCCGTGGCGGCGGTCACAGGTGCCGTGGCCGATGCCTTGGGCATGCCCGCCAGCCGGGTCTTCTCGTCCTCGACCGGCGTGATCGGCGAGCCCTTGCCCTTTGAAAAGATCACCGGCGTCATCAGCGCGCTGTCAGCTGACCTTTCCGAAGAAGCCATTCAGGGCGCCGCCGAGGCGATCATGACCACCGATACCTTCCCCAAGGGGGCGGCGGCCGTGGTGCAGGGCGACGGTGGGCCGATCCATATTTCCGGTATCGCCAAAGGGTCGGGCATGATCGCGCCGGATATGGCGACGATGCTGGTCTATATCTTCACCGACGCAAAGATCAGCGCGGCGAACCTGCAAAAAATGATCTCGCGCAACGTGGATGCGACGTTCAACTCGATCACCGTCGACAGCGACACCTCTACTTCTGACACCCTGCTGATTGCCGCCACCGGCCAATCCGAAGCGGCAGAGGTCAAAGGCCCGGTCGCAAAGGCGTTTGAAGCGGCATTGCATGGCGTGATGAAGAACCTTGCGCATCAGGTGGTGCGCGATGGGGAAGGTGCGACAAAATTCGTCGAGGTGCGGGTGACAGGTGCCGCCAGCGACGCCGACGCCCACAAGGCCGCACTGGCGATTGCCAATTCGCCCTTGGTCAAGACTGCCGTGGCCGGGCAAGACCCGAACTGGGGTCGCATCGTCGCGGCGATCGGAAAATCCGGGGCTGAAGCCGACCGCGACCGACTGACCATCAAATTCGGAGATATTCTGGTGGCCGAAAAAGGCTGGCGGAATCCGAATTACAAAGAAGACGACGGGGCGGCCTATATGCTGAACCCGGAACTTTTGATCCATGTCGATATGGGGCTTGGCAAATCGAAACGGTCGGTCTGGACCTGCGATCTGACCAACCGCTACATCGAAATCAACGCCGATTACCGGTCGTGAAAACCGTTCTTGTCTCTGCCGTCGCGCTGATTGATCCCGAAGGCCGCGTGCTGTTGGCACAGCGGCCTGAAGGCAAGTCGCTGGCCGGTCTGTGGGAGTTTCCGGGCGGCAAGGTAGAGCCCGGCGAAACCCCCGAAGTCGCGCTGATTCGCGAGTTGAAGGAAGAGCTGGGCATCGACACCTGGCGCAGCTGTCTGGCCCCGCTGACCTTCGCCAGCCACGCCTACGACGATTTCCATTTGCTGATGCCACTGTTCGCCTGCCGCCGCTGGGACGGGATTCCGTCGCCGCAAGAAGGGCAAAAACTCGCTTGGGTAAGACCGCAGCAGTTGCGCGACTATCCGATGCCGCCCGCTGACCTTCCGCTTATTCCGATTCTACGCGATTGGATATAAAACCGCGCAAAATTTCTACATTTTTCATGAAGCTTTGATGAATTTGTATTACGAAAATTAACAATCTGCCCGTAGCCTTTTCCTATACAGTGCTAACTGGGGGGATTTGGTAAATGTTGCGGACGATTTCTGTTGGAAGTTGCGTTTCGATTCAGGGTCTGATGGTCGGTCAGTTGGCCGATGGCAAGGTTATGGTTAAGGTCGATGAAAAGACCTTTGTGGGTTACCCCGTGGCGCAAGTGCGCAAGTCCTGAACTTCACATCAAACGTGCAATGAAAAAGGCCGGGTTTCCCCGGCCTTTCTGCATTCTGCCTTGGCGTGATCAGGCCAGCTTGCGCTGAACCTCTTCACGTTCAAAGATTTCGATGACATCGCCCTGACGGATATCGTCATAGCGCTCAAATGCCATACCGCATTCCTGACCCGAAATGACTTCTTTCACTTCGTCCTTGAAGCGCTTCAGCGTCTTCAGCGTGCCTTCGTGGATCACCACGTTGT
>CALBSG010000059.1 GCA_937927675.1 uncultured Paracoccaceae bacterium
CCTCGGGGTCTTCATGGTCGCCCTTGTAAGGCACTCGGATGATCTCACCGCCATAGCCTGCGACATGGAAGGTGAAGGTGGGATAGGCCCCAAGCGAGGTCACCACCTTGTCACCGGGGGCGATCAGCAGACGGGTGAGATAGCCCAGAAGCCCATCAATCCCTTCGCCCACAACGATATTCTCTGCACGGCAGCCGTGATGTGCGGCCAGCGCGGTCTTCAGATCATGCAACTCGGGGTCGCCATACATCCAGACCTCGCGCGTCGCCTGCGCCATGGCGTCGAGGGCGCGGGGCGAGGGGCCGAAAAGCGATTCATTGGCACCAAGCCGGGCACGAAAGGGGCGACCAAGGGCGCGCTCCTGCGTTTCAGGCCCGACGAAGGGCACGGTGGAGGGAAGCGCGGCGGTAAGGGGCGTGAGAGGGGCTGTCATGTCCCCAAGGAAGCGCAAATTGGCCCCAACGGCAAGTCATGGTACCGCTACGTCCTAAAGAAAAAGGGGGGCCGTCCGCCCCCCCTCGCCCCCTGCGTGGGCTTCCCCC
This sequence comes from uncultured Paracoccaceae bacterium, assembly GCA_937927675.1. Classification (GTDB taxonomy): domain Bacteria; phylum Pseudomonadota; class Alphaproteobacteria; order Rhodobacterales; family Rhodobacteraceae; genus Tabrizicola_A. The sequence goes on from CALBSG010000059.1 coordinate 543, forward strand.
CGAGGATATGTGCGCCACATTGAAGGCTTTAAGCGTGTCAGGTTTCCTTTGAAATTGATCGTATAGAAAAGCGCGTTCGAGCGGGTGCGAGAGGTCGCGCTTTTCGAGTCAATTCAAACCTGACCGGCCTTAGCCGAGTTCCGCCAGGCGGTTCACGGCGGCTTGGATTTTGGCAGCCTCATCTTCGCGCGCCTCAAGGTTGGCGCGGGCCTCCTCGATCACCTCTTCCGGGGCGGATTTGACGAAGTTGGGGTTGCCCAAGCGCCCCTTCAGCCCGCCGATTTCCTTCATCAGCTTGTCGAGACCTTTGGCAAGGCGGGCCTTTTCTTCGGCAATGTCGATCAGCCCTTCCAAGGGCAGGGCGAACGCCGCGCCTTCCATGGCGATGGCGATGGAGCCTTTGGGCGCCGGACCTTCGGAGAAGCCCTCAACGCGGGCCATGCGGCGGATCAGGGCCTCGTTGCGGTCCCATGCGGCGCGGGCGGCGGCGGAAAGTTCCGTCGCGACCAGATCGCATTTCAGGCCAACCGGCACATGCACCTGAGCGCGGGCCGAGCGGATTTCGTCGATCAAGCCGGTGACAAAGCCCATTTCGGTCGCCGCCGCGGCGTCGGTCAGATCGGCAAAGGCGGGCCAATCGGTGTGGACCAGACGCTTGGCACGGGTGCCGGTGGTGGACCACAGCTCTTCGGTGATGAAGGGCATGAAGGGGTGCAAGAGGATCATCGACTGATCCAGAACCCAAGCCATGGTGGCGCGGGTTTCAGCGGCATGCTCGCCATCAAAGAGCGGCTTGGCGAATTCAACGTACCAGTCGCAAACCTTGCCCCAGACGAATTTGTACAGGCTGTCAGCAGCCTGATCGAAGCGGAAGTTGTCCATCGCTTCGTTGACCTCGGCCAGCGCCTTGGCGGTTTCCCCGATGATCCAGCGGTTGGCGGTGGCCTTGGGGGCAGGGGGCGTGATTTGGGTGGCGTGGCCTTCCCAAACCCCGTTCATTTCCGCAAAGCGGCAGGCGTTCCACAGCTTGGTGCCGAAGTTCCGGTAACCCGCGATGCGCTGGGTATCCAGCTTCAGCACGCCGCCCAGCGAGGCCATGGCCGCATTGGCAAAGCGCAGCGCATCGGCACCGAATTCGTCAATGATTTCCAAGGGGTCGATGACGTTGCCAAGGGACTTTGACATCTTCTTGCCCTTGGCGTCGCGCACAAGCCCGTGCAGATAGACGGTGTGGAACGGGATCTGATCCACCACGGCCAGCTGCATCATCATCATCCGGGCGACCCAGAAGAACAGGATGTCGGCCCCTGTCACGAGGACCGAGGTGGGGAAGTATTTGGCCAGCTCCGGCGTGGGTTCGGGCCAGTCCAGCGTGCCGATCGGCCAGAGGCCAGACGAGAACCAAGTGTCAAGAACGTCGGGGTCGCGGGTGAGGGCCTTGCCCGGCGCCATGGCTTGCGCTTCGGCTTCGTTCGGGGCGCAGTAATGATTGCCCTCGGCATCATACCAAACTGGAATCTGATGGCCCCACCACAGCTGGCGCGAGATGCACCAAGGCTCGATGTTCTCCAGCCAGTGGTAATAGGTCTTCTCGCCCGACTCCGGGATGATCTTGGTCTTGCCCGTGCGCACCGCTTCCAGTGCCGGTTCCACGATTTTCGCGGTGTCGACGAACCACTGGTCAGTCAGCATCGGCTCAATGACAACCTTCGAACGGTCGCCAAAGGGCTGCATGATCTTCTTGTCTTCGACGTAAGGAACGTTCTTCCAGTCTTCGGCATTGGTCTCGGGGTCGATGCTGACAACTTTGGTCACCACGGCCAGACCTTGCGCATTGATGTCGGCGACCACCAGTTTGCGCGCCTCGAACCGGTCCAGCCCACGGTATTTGGCGGGGACAAGGTTCAGGCTGTCGACTTCGGTCTCAGTGGTGGCAGATCCCGCCGCGATCTCGCGGGCGCGGGTCACGGCAACCTCATAGGGGGCGCCGTCGTCGCGCATGCGGCCGCGGGTGTCCATCAGGCGGTAGCAGGGCAGGGCGTTGCGCTTGGCCACGCCATAGTCGTTGAAGTCATGCGCGCCGGTGATCTTCACCGCGCCCGAGCCAAAGGTCGGATCGGGATATTCATCGGCGATGATCGGGATCAGACGGTCACAAAGCGGCAGATGCACCATCTTGCCGACGATGGCGGCATAGCGTTCGTCGCTGGGATGCACGGCCACAGCGCCATCGCCCAACATGGTTTCAGGTCGCGTGGTGGCGATAGAGATGTAATCGCGCGTCTCACGCAGCGTCACGTTGCCGTCGGCGTCTTTTTCAACATAGTCATAGGTTTCACCGCCCGCGAGACGGTATTTGAAATGCCACATATGGCCCGCAACTTCGGTGTTCTCCACCTCAAGGTCGGAAATCGCGGTTTCGAAATGGGGGTCCCAGTTCACCAACCGCTTGCCGCGATAGATCAGCCCCTTGTTGTACATCTCCACGAAAACCTTGATCACAGCGTCGTGGAAGTTGCCATCTTCGCCCGCAGGCGCACCGGGCGCGCCCGACATGGTAAAGGCTTCACGGTCCCAATCGCAGGAGGCGCCAAGCCGCTGCAACTGGCCAATGATCGTGCCGCGCGATTTGACCTTTTGCTCCCAAACGCGGGAGAGGAACTTGTCGCGGCCCATATCGCGGCGCGAAGGTTCGCCGTTCTTGGCCATCTCGCGTTCGGTCACCATCTGGGTGGCGATGCCGGCATGGTCCGTGCCGGGCTGCCACAGCGTGTCATCGCCGCGCATCCGGTGCCAGCGCACCAGAATATCTTGCAGCGTGTTGTTGAAGGCATGGCCCATATGCAGGCTGCCCGTCACGTTCGGCGGCGGGATCATCACGGAAAAGGCAGGATGCCCCGGCTTGGCATTTGCGCCAGCGCGGAACGCCTTTTCTTCCAGCCAAAGCTTGGAAATCCGGGCTTCGGCCTCGGCGGGGGAGAAGGTTTTTTCCATGGGCATCGCGGGCATCCTTTTGTCTCGGCCCTGCTTTAGCGGCTTGAAGACCAAAGGCCAAGCGTCTGGCATCCGCCAAAGCCGCTCCGCGGGGAGTATTTTGAAAGGCGCAAATCATTCGGGCCGGCACTTTGGGTTTGCGCCTTGCCAAATACTCCCGCCAGAGGCGCCGCGGTGTCAGCCGGGGCGCGGCTGCCGAAAGGGCGGGCAAGCCCCGCCGCTATCGGTGGGTCAAACCGCCCGGTCCAGCCGGGTGGAGAGGTGGATCAGGCTTTCCGACGATTTCACCCCGGTCAGGGCGCCGATCTGATCCAACACAGAATCCAGCACTTGGGTGTTGCTTGCCGCGACTTGCAGCAAAAGGTCAAAGCGCCCCGAGGTGGTGAACACCCGCTCCACCTCGCCAATCCCTTTCAGCCGGGTCAGGATGGCGGCCTGTGAGCGGGGTTCGATGGTCAGGAGCACAGAGGCACGCAGCCGTCCCTGCCGCGCCGCCTCGCCGAGTTTCAGCGTATAGCCGGCGATGATGCCGCTGGTCTCCAGCCGCTCCAGCCGGGCCTGAATGGTGGAGCGCGCCACCTTGAGGCGCCGTGCCAAAGTGGCGACGGACATGCGCGCATCGGCCCCCAAAAGCGTCAGAATGTTGCGATCCAGATCATCCATGCAGGTCGTAGCCCCAGTTCGTCAGATTGTCTTGCATAGCAAGCAATTCGACAGGTTGGCCAGAGCTTTTTGCCCATACGTGACGCCCTGTCAGGCTGCGCGGCGGTGTCATAAATTTGATCAACTTTGTCTGGAAATTTGATCATGTTTTTGTGTCGCGGTTGCAGGCCGCCCGTGATTGACCCGATCTTGGCGGTTTCAGGGGGAAATCTTACAATATGTATCGAAAAGATGTCGATATGACGTTAAAATAAGTCAGAAATGTAGTTTTAACCGGTGAAGTTGTACCCCATATGCGGCATCCTCAGTTGCAGGAAAAGGGCGGCTCATACGCACCTGGCCTGGTTGGAAAAACCACGCGGGTGCCGAGGCCGTCCATACCATATATGGTGTGGCAACGGAGGAGGACACGCATCTTGTTGGCAGAAAGGATCACGCCGATGGGACTGTCCAAAACGATCTGGACCAATCCGACCGAATTCCTGAAGACGCAAAGCCCGGAGAACCCGGTGCTGTTCTTCGCCCCCAGCGCCGTGCAGGCCGTGGCGCGCAAATTTCTGAAGGGCTTTCCGGGTCTGGTGACCTATGCCGTCAAATCCAACCCCGGCGAGGAGATGGTGGAAAACCTCGTCGCCGCAGGGGTCAAAGGGTTTGACTGCGCGTCGCCCTTTGAAATCGACCTGATCCGTCGTTTGGCCCCCGATGCGGCCATCCATTACAACAACCCGGTGCGGTCGCGCGCCGAAATCGCGCATGGCGTGGCGCGGGACGTGAAATCCTGGTCGGTCGACAGCCATTCGGAGCTGGCAAAGCTGATCGAGCTGGTCCCGGCTGCGGGCTGCGAGATTTCGGTGCGGTTCAAGCTGCCGGTTGCCGGCGCGGCCTATAACTTTGGCGCCAAGTTTGGGGCGACCGAAGATGTGGCGGTTGAGTTGTTGAAGACGGTTGCGGCGGCGGGGTACATTCCGTCGATCACCTTCCACCCCGGCACGCAATGCACCGATCCAAATGCTTGGGCGGCCTATATCCGTGAGGCGGCGGTGATTGCCCAAAAGGCGGGCGTCAAGATTGCCCGTCTGAACGTGGGCGGTGGCTTTCCGAACCATCGGGCTTTGGGGGTTGCGCCGCAGCTTGATGAGACCTTCGCCACCATCGACCAGGTCACGACCGAGGCCTTTGGCGCTGATCGTCCGGCGCTGATCTGTGAGCCGGGGCGCGCGATGTGCGGCGACGCCTTTACGCTGGCCGCACGGGTCAAGGCGGTGCGCGATGGCACGCATGTGTTCCTGAATGATGGGCTTTATGGCTCGTTGTTCGAGTTGGGCCAGATCGGGATCATTGACCGCATCACGGTGCTGTCGCCCGCGGGCGTGCGGCGCGCGGGTGCGCAGCATGGCCGGGTCTGCTTTGGTCCGACCTGTGATTCGGTGGACCGACTGCCCGGGGATGTGCCTTTCCCCGATGATATCGCCGAGGGCGATTTCGTGATCTTTGAAGGGATGGGCGCCTATTCCACCGTGACCAACAGCCGCTTCAATGGCTTTGGCGAATTGGGCATGGTCACGGTTTTGGGCCAGAACCTGTAAACTTTTCCGGCCTTTGTGCGAAATTCCAACGGGCGGCCCTTGTGGTCGCCCGTTTTGCGTCATTTTCTTAACCAAGTTCTGCCTAAGCTGAACCTGTTGCCGCCGGATGCGGTTCTTGGGGGTGTGTCACGTCTCTGATCGAACGGATCTCGCGCTGGTGGCGGGCCAAACCCATCGCCACTGCCGAAGCGGCCGCGCCCCCGGCGCCGGGGCGGCAACGCGGCGTTGTCGATCACGTTATCATTCTGGACGGCACGCTTTCGTTGCTGGAGCCGGGATATGAGACGAACGCGGGCCTCTTGTTGAAGCTGTTGCTCGAGGATCAGCAGGGCGTGCATCGCCGGGTCTATTATGAAGAGGGCCTGCAATGGGAAGGCTATCGTCACGCTTGGGGCTTTTTGCAGGGGCGCGGCATCAATCGGCAGATCGCGCGGGCTTATGGCTGGCTTGCCAGCCAGTATCGCCCCGGTGATCGTATCTTTCTGTTTGGCTATTCGCGGGGGGCCTATGCGGTGCGCAGCCTTGCCGGGGTGATTGACCGCGTTGGGTTGGTGCGCCGCGAAAAGGCGGTGGAGCGGGTGATCCGGCTGGCCTATCGGCATTACCGTCTTGGCCCGGAGCGTCCCGCAGCGCGGGCTTTTGCCCAAAGCTATTGCCATCCCGAAGCCCCGATCGAGATGGTGGGGGTCTGGGATACCGTCAAGGCGCTGGGACTGCGGCTGCCATTGCTGTGGATGCTGACCGACAAGCAATACCAGTTTCACAATCACCATCTTGGCGCCTCTATCCGCCATGGGTTTCAGGCGCTGGCGCTGCATGAAACGCGAGCGGTGTTTGACCCTGTGATGTGGGATTGCCCGCCGGGATGGGAGGGCAATGTGCAGCAGGTCTGGTTCCGCGGCGGTCATTCGGATGTTGGCGGTCAGGTTGGCACCTATCCCGCCGCGCGCCCCTTGGCCAATATCCCGCTGGTCTGGATGCTGGAAAAGGCCGAAGCGCTGAACCTTGCCTTGCCGCCCGATTGGCGGGGGCGCTTTCCCTGTGATCCGGGCGCGCCGATGTATGGCACCACGCGGGGCTGGGCCAAGCTTTTTCTGTTGCGTCGGCCGCGTGTGGTTGGGCGCGATGTGTCTGAGGCGATCCACCCCTCGGCTGCGGGGGATCGCCCGTTCAGCTGGGTGCCTTGGCCCCTGACGTTGTTGTTTTGACCCCTAACGCGCGCGGTGTCGTTAGATTAGGCGCGCGGCAAGCCAGATGATCCCCATCAGAACCGGCTGGTGGAGGAGATAGATCGCCAGACTGTGCTGACCCGGCCATGCCAGCTTGCGCAAAAGCGGGGTCGCAGGCAGCGCGAGGAGGTGCCACAGCCCCAACCGGCTGGCCAGTTTGGCGGCGGCCAGACCCAGAAGGAAGGGGCCGAGCCAGGGTAAAAGCGGCTCAAAATCAACGGTTTCAGCGGGGATTGTGGCAAGGCCCACAAAGCGCAAGCCCGCAGCGTTGAAGGCGGGGGCGGGCAGGTGATAGCTTGCCAGCATCAGGGCGGCCGCGGCGGCGGCGGTCACCAGCGCGGGCAGACGCAGGAACACAAGCCCGATCAGGCTGGACGCGGCAATGCAATGCAGGATGCCGAAATAGACGAAATAGTCGGGGAACGCGGCATAGGTGCCGGCCGTGACCAAGAGCGCCGCCGCCGCGACTTTGCCCCAGCGGCGCCAGAACGCGGGCCAACGGATTCCCGCGCCATGCGCGAGCCAAAGCGAGGCCCCGGACAGGAACAGGAAACTGCCCGCCACACTGCGGGCATGCCAGTAGAAAAACGGTGTTGCGGTGGTGCCGAAAGGCAGGTGCCCGAACATTTGCAGATCAAAGACCAGATGAAAGCAGACCATGCCGCAAAGCGCTGCACTGCGGGCCAGATCAAGGCCGAGAAGGCGGGATTGGATCAAGCGTTGCGACCGGGGGTTTCACACCCCCGGACCCCCGTGGAGTATTTATGCCAAGATGAAAGACATGCGGTTTTTTGTCTTGGGCTGCAATGACAAAAGGGCGGCCCTGCTGGACCGCCCCCATATGGTGCTGTGCAACTGCCTTAGCGGTGGCGCGTATCCACATAGTCACGCTTGGTTGCGCCGACATAAAGCTGACGCGGACGGCCGATCTTTTGGTTCTTTTCGCCGATCATCTCTTTCCACTGGCTGATCCAGCCGACGGTGCGCGAGATGGCGAAGATCGGGGTGAACATCGAGGTCGGGAAGCCCATGGCTTCCAAAATGATGCCAGAATAGAAGTCGACGTTGGGATAAAGCTTTTTCGAGATGAAATATTCATCCGAAAGCGCAATCCGTTCCAACTCTTTGGCAACTTGCAGCAGCGGGTTGTTGTGGACGCCCAAAAGCTCCAAAACCTCGTCGGCGCTTTCCTTCATCACTTTGGCACGGGGGTCGAAGTTCTTGTAGACCCGGTGGCCAAAGCCCATCAGGCGGAAGCCCGAGGTCTTGTCCTTGGCCTTGGCGATAAATTCCGGAATGCGGTCGACGGTGCCGATTTCCTTCAGCATTTCGAGGCAGGCCTGATTGGCGCCGCCATGGGCCGGGCCCCACAGGCAGGCGATGCCTGCAGCGATACAGGCAAAGGGGTTGGCGCCCGAGGAGCCTGCCAGACGCACGGTCGAGGTGGAGGCGTTCTGTTCATGATCGGCGTGCAGCATCATGATGCGGTCCATCGCGCGTTCGAGGACCGGGTTCACCACATATTCTTCGGTCGGGACTGCAAAGCACATGTGTAGGAAGTTGCCCGCATAGCTGAGCGCGTTCTTAGGATACACGAAGGGCTGGCCGATGGAGTATTTGTAGGCCATGGCTGCAATCGTCGGCAGCTTGGCGATCATCCGGATCGAGGCGACTTCGCGGTGCCACGGATCGTTGATGTCAAGGCTGTCATGGTAGAAGGCGGACATCGCGCCGACAACGCCGACCATGGTGGCCATCGGGTGGCTGTCGCGACGGAAGCCACGGAAGAAGTTGTGCATCTGTTCATGCACCATCGTGTGTTTGGTCACACGGGCTTCGAAATCGCTCAACTGCGCTGCGGTCGGCAGTTCGCCGTACAAAAGCAGATAGCAGACCTCAAGATAATGCGACTGGTTCGCCAGTTGTTCGATCGGGTAGCCGCGGTGCAAAAGTTCGCCCTTGTCGCCGTCGATATAGGTGATCGTGCTTTCGCAAGCGGCGGTCGAAGTGAAGCCGGGGTCAAAGGTGAACACATCGGCCTGAGCGTAAAGTTTGCCAATATCAATGACTTCCGGCCCTATGGTCGGCGCATAGACCGGCAGCTCATAGGTCTTGCCATCAAGATTCAGCGTTGCGGTCTTGGTCTGTTCGGCCATCTTCTGTCCCCCATCAGTGGCACCGGCATGGGCCATGCCGGGCCTTGGTGCATCAGGTCTCCGACCGGGCGGGCAGGGTCAGGCCCCTGCATCCTCCAGCCGCGCAATTGTCTCATCCCGACCGATGACAAGCATCATGTCGAATACGCTGGGTGTGGCCGTCCGTCCCGCAAGGGCGGCGCGCAGGGGGGCGGCAAGTTTGCCAAAGCCGATCCCGTTTTCTGCGGCAGCATCGTTAAGGATGGTCTCCAGACCCTCTTTTGTCCAGCTAGCATTTTGCAGTCGCGGCGTCAATGATTTCAGTATACCACGGGATACCGTATCAAGATTTTTCGCCGCTGCCTCATCGATAGCGACGGGCCGCGATGTCATTGCAAATTGAGCCTTTTCAAGTAGTTCTGGGAAGGTCTTTGCGCGATCCTTGACGCAGTACAGACCGCGCGCCAGCCGGTCGCGCTGCAGTGCGGTCAGGGCCGGCTTCCCGGCGGCCAGAAGGAAACCCTCTAGCTCTTGCAGCAGTGCAGCATCTTCCGTCATGGCAATGTGATGCCCGCAGGTGTTTTCCAGCTTCTTGAAATCAAGCCGGGCCGGGGCGCGGCCGATTCCCTTGAGGTCAAACATCTGCATCGCCTCGGCAGAGGTGAAAATCTCGGCGTCGCCATGCGCCCAGCCAAGCCGGGTCAGATAGTTACGCATCCCTGCCGCCGGATAGCCCATGGCCTGATACTCCTCGACCCCGGTTGCCCCGTGGCGTTTGGACAGTTTCTTGCCATCCGGCCCGTGGATCAGCGGGATATGCGCCCAAACCGGCACGGTCCAGCCCATGGCGGTATAGACCATTTGTTGGCGGGCGGCGTTGTTCAGGTGGTCATCTCCTCGGATCACATGGGTCACGCCCATATCGTGATCGTCCACCACCACGGCCAGCATATAGGTCGGCGTGCCATCCGAGCGTAGAACGATCATGTCGTCCAAAGTCTCGTTCTTGATTGTTACGATTCCCTGAACCTCATCGCGAATTTCCGTCTCTCCGGTGCGGGGTGCCTTCATGCGGATGGCAAAGGGAGCGTCGGGATAGGTCGCAGGATCCGCATCACGCCACGGGCTTTGGAAGACGGCATAGCTCGCGCCCTTGGCCTCGGCCTCGGCGCGGAAGGCGGCGATTTCTTCGGGCGTTGAAAAGCACTTATAGGCCGTGCCGCGCGCCAGCATTTCGTGGGCCACTTCGGCGTGGCGGTCTTTGCGGTCGAATTGGCTGACCACCTCGCCGTCCCAGTCAAGACCAAGCCAAGTCAGGCCCTTCAGGATTGCGGCCGTCGCCTCGGGGGTGGAGCGTTCCCGGTCGGTATCTTCGATCCGCAGCAGGAATTTCCCGCCCCGGCCGCGCGCATAAAGCCAGTTGAACAGCGCCGTCCGTCCGCCGCCGATGTGCAAGAACCCGGTGGGAGAGGGGGCGAAGCGGGTGACGACCGGGGAGGACATGGCAGCATTAACCTTTCGGAAACCTTGAGGGGCGTAGGATCGGGGCAGCTTTAGGCAATCGCGGGGCGCAAAACAAGGTGGCGGGCATGATGCGC
>CALBSG010000060.1 GCA_937927675.1 uncultured Paracoccaceae bacterium
AACATGATCAATTCCCTAGTGATGGTGTCTCTGGTAGCGGCTACCTTCTTGACCACTAGCGGTGTGAATGAAGCGATTAAAGCCCAGGACGGCGGTGATTATGGCATTGGATTTTGGTCGATTTTGGTATCCATGGTCATGAACATGCTGGCCAACCGCTTTATCAAAAAGGACGAAGCGCTGGTTCGCTCGGTAGATCGAATTCGTTAATCAGAAGCCTTGCGAGATCGCAGGGCTTTTTTTATAGGTGGGTTTTCCTCCTTTCCCAGACTTTTCTAACTTGTACCTATGAAATTTGAAACCTTGACCATTCACCTCGGCAATGGGACTCACGAGAGTCACGGCGCTGTGGTGCAGCCCATCACCTTGAGTACCACGTTTGAACATGGCAATGAAGGAGGGATGCTTTATTCTCGTGCCAACAATCCCAACCGACATTCCTTGGAACAGGTCTTGGCAGCCATGGAAAAGGGAGAAGATGCAGCGGCTTTTTCTTCGGGCAATGCTGCCGGTACAGCCGTTTACCAAGCCCTTGCTCCAGGATCCCATATCGTGGCTCCGGACAACATGTACCATGGACTCCACAATTCCATGGTGCAGCTCTTTGCTGGCATTCACGAGGTGACCTTTGTGGATATGAGCGATCTCGAAGCTGTGAAGAAAGCCATCCGCCCCAATACGGCCCTTTTTTGGGTCGAGTCTCCGTCCAACCCGCTTTTGAAGGTGACCGATATCCGTGCGATTTCGGCCTTGGCCAAGGCGCAGGCCTGTTCGCCCATCGCTTTGCGGGTCGCCTCATCCAAGAATGGCGAGGGGGCCTCTTCGATGACCTTTTGGTTGCGGCGCTGGATCGAACATTCGCGTTCGTGCAGGTAGACGTAATTGCCGTGCTTGTCGGCCAGAACCTGAATTTCAATGTGGCGCGGCTGGGTCACGAATTTTTCGATGAAAATCCGGTCGTCGCCAAAGCTGGCCGCGGCCTCGTTCTTTGACGACTGAAAGCCCTCGCGCGCCTCTTGGTCGTTCCACGCGATACGCATGCCCTTGCCACCGCCACCGGCGCTGGCCTTGATCATCACCGGATAGCCGATCTGCTGGCTGATCTTCACCGCCTCATCGGCATCGGCGATCAGGCCCATATAGCCCGGCACGGTCGAAACCCCGGCCTCCATCGCGATTTTCTTCGAGGTGATCTTGTCCCCCATCGCCTCAATCGCGGGGCTGGGCGGGCCAACGAACACCACGCCCGCCTTTTCCAAGGCCGCCGCGAAGTTCATGTTTTCGGACAAGAACCCATACCCCGGATGCACCGCCTGCGCGCCAGTCTGGCGAATAGCCTCCATGATCTTGTCGATCACGATATAGGACTGGGCGGCCGGGGCCGGGCCGATATGCACGGCCTCATCGGCCATCTTCACATGCAGTGCATTGCGATCCGCGTCAGAATAGACCGCGACCGTCTTGATCCCCATCTTGCGCGCGGATTTGATCACGCGGCAGGCAATTTCGCCCCGGTTGGCGATCAGGATTTTCTGGAACATCGGTCTCTCCCTCAGGTCAGCGCCGCCATGGGCGGAAAATGAAAAGGCCACCCACGGGGATTGCCCCATGGGTGGCCAGAATGTGGTGCGATCCTGCCGCCGCGGCGGTCAGGTCAGTGCGTTCAGCAGGGCGGCAAACCGGGGATGCCGCAGGACACGCCACCAATGAGCGCACCAATGAGCGCCCCTTTGGTCTTGCTGCCCCCGGTTGCATCCGCAACCAGTGCCCCGGCCGCTGCACCGCCAACGGTGCGGACGGCTGCATTGCTACCCGGATCCTGCACGCATCCCGCAAGCGGGGCCGCGATGAGAAGAAGTGCAATAAATTTCCGCATGATACTAAGCCTCGGATCATTGTTGTTATGTGCGACAACAATAACCCGTCAGCAGAATCGGCGAAAGGGGAATTGCAGGTGGAACGTGCCATCCCGCGGCCTTGGGCAGCGGAACCTTGCCGATCCGATGATGCCCGAGATGGGCCGGAAAAAAACGGCCCAACCCCGGCGGGGCTGGGCCAGATGATAGGGAAAGGGTAACAGTGGGGGGCAGTGGCGCGCGCGCCGCTTCTGCCAATTCCGGCATCCTGTCGAGAGGAATGAGTCGACGCAAATCCCGATTTCGCGGCCCAAGGGCCTTGCGCGAAAGACTGCCAAAGACAGGGGGACTTGCGCGGAAACATGCCTATTCGTCCTCGTCCTCGTCGTCCCATTGGAACGGCTCGGCCTCGGGGGCAAAGACCTCGGGGAACGAGGCTTCGGCGCGTTTGAGGTCGATTTTCAGAAGCGCCTCATAAGAGGCCGGATCGAAGGGATCTTCGGCTGCAACGACTTCGCGGCCAAACAACCACGACAGGCGGCCCGCATCAAGGTTGCCGCGTTCGAAGACCTCTTCGCCGAACTGGCTCCAAAGGGCCGCCATAAAGGCGACGTCGGCCTTGCGATCGGGTGCCTTGCGATCCTTGAACCGCTCGCGCCGGATGATCTTCGTGGCGCCTTCCTTGACGTTGGCGCGACGGATGGTGAACTGGAAATCTGTGCCGGTCAGCCGGCTGGGGAAACCACGATGCTTCAGCATGGGCGCACCTTATGTTGAGGGGCGCGCTGCGGGGTGGGAACGGGCGCTTGCCGGTTTCCCCGGCGCGCCCGTTCCGGAATATCAGGAGCCGTATTTGCCGGTCGGGGCAGGCTCGACGGTGACGGGAACCGGTTCGGGTTCAGGCGCGGGTTGCGCGCAGGCGCTGAGTGTGGCGAGAGCCAGAAGGGCGATAAGGGCAGTTGTCCGCATGGGATACTCCGGTTTTCAGGGGTTTCAGCCCGGCCAGCATAGCGGGCGGGCGCGAAAACTTCAAACCGGTCCGAACGAGCGGTGGGGTTGTCCGCCGATGTAACAAAAACCTTTGGCGCAGACAGAATAAGGGCGGGCCGGGGCGAAAGCGCCCCGCTGGCCCGCCCGAATGTCTTACTTGTATTTTCCGGTGTAGGTCGGTTCGACCGTGACAGCCGGATCTTCCACGTAGACGACTTCTTCTTCCTTGGCCGCGCAGGCTGCCACAAAGGCAACGAGGCACAACGACAGGAGGATCTTGGTGCTCGACATTTTTGACTCCTATGTTCTTGGAGGGTTTCGCAAGATGCGAACCCCCTTCTCGAGGTGCAGACCGCTTGGGTTCGGCCTGCATAAACAATAGCCGACAAATGTCCGAATTGACACGATTTTTGGACCAATGCGCTGCTCTGTGGCAAGGCCGCATCAACGGCTACCAGCGCCGATGGATAGACCACAAGATATAGCGACACCATCAAAAGACCTCCCAGATACAGGAGCCATTTTCGATGCGGAAGGCTTCGAAGAACTGCGTCGCCTCGGGGTCTGCCTCGCCGAACGGCACAGGGCGGTCTTCCAAGGAAACGACAATCTGTGATGGCGGATCACCGGCCCCCATCACCTGCGGCAACGCGAAGTCCTGACAAATCCACGCAATATCAGCGGTGGCGCTTTCAGCGCTGACAGAGCCGGTTGCCGGGTTGATCTCGGGCGCCAGAAATCGAAAGCGCGCCACAAGGCCCATTGGGCCGGCCTCGTCCCAGATCGTTTCAACCAGCGTCACCGACTGACCCGAGGGCAAGGCAAGCGTCAGACCTGCGCCGGGAACATTACGTCCCGCCGCGGCCTCAACTTGCCAGATTTGCCCCTGATCGCCCATCGCGGATAAACGCCCTTACAGCGGGATATTGTCGTGTTTCTTCCAAGGATTGACGAGCTTTTTGCCCCGCAGCGAGGCAAAGGCCCGCGCCACCCGGCGGCGCGTGGAATGGGGCATGATAACCTCGTCGATAAAGCCCTTTTCCGCCGCCACGAAGGGGTTGGCGAAACGGTCTTCATACTCTTTGGTCAGGCGCGCAATCTCTTCGGGCGACTTGCCGCGATGGATGATTTCGGTGGCCCCTTTGGCCCCCATCACCGCGATCTCGGCCGTCGGCCAAGCATAGTTGAAGTCACCGCGCAGGTGTTTCGACGCCATAACGTCATAGGCCCCGCCATAGGCCTTGCGGGTGATGACGGTCACCTTCGGCACGGTCGCCTCGCCATAGGCAAACAGCAGTTTCGCGCCGTGCTTGATGACGCCGCCATATTCTTGTGCCGTGCCGGGCAGGAAGCCGGGAACATCGACCAGCGTCAGGATCGGAATTTCAAACGCATCACAGAAGCGGACAAAGCGCGCGGCCTTGCGGCTGGCGTCGATGTCCAGACAGCCCGCCAGCACCATCGGCTGGTTGGCCACCACGCCCGTGGTCTGGCCTTCGATGCGGATGAAGCCGGTGATGATATTGGCGGCGTAATCCTTTTGGATCTCGAAGAAATCGCTTTCATCGGCGATCTTCAGGATCAATTCCTTCATGTCATAGGGCTGGTTCGGATTGTCGGGGATCAGCGTATCAAGGCTGGCCTCCAAGCGCTTCGGATCATCAAAGAACGGCCGCACCGGTGCCTTTTGCAGATTGTTCAGCGGCAGAAAATCGACCAGACGGCGGACCTCGGCCAGCGCCTCGACATCATTTTCAAAGGCGCCATCGGCCACGCTGGATTTCTTGGTATGGGTCGAGGCCCCGCCCAGTTCCTCGGCCGTCACCACCTCATTCGTCACCGTCTTCACCACATCGGGGCCGGTCACGAACATGTAAGAGCTGTCCTTCACCATAAAGATGAAGTCGGTCATGGCGGGCGAATAAACCGCACCACCGGCACATGGGCCCATGATGACAGAAATCTGCGGCACCACGCCCGAGGCCATGATGTTGCGCTGGAACACCTCGGCATAGCCCGCCAAGGACGCCACACCTTCCTGAATCCGCGCACCGCCCGAGTCGTTCAGCCCGATCACCGGCGCACCATTTTGCAGCGCCATGTCCATGATCTTGCAGATCTTCTGTGCATGGGTTTCGGAAAGCGACCCACCGAACACCGTGAAGTCCTGACTGAACACATAGACCATCCGGCCATTCACCGTGCCCCAGCCCGTGACCACGCCGTCGCCGGCGGGGCGATCCGCCTCCATGCCGAAGTCGACGCAGCGATGCGCCACGAACATGTCGAACTCTTCGAAAGACCCCTCGTCCAACAAAAGCTCGATCCGTTCGCGCGCGGTCAGCTTGCCCTTGGCATGCTGCGCGTCGATGCGGCGCTGGCCACCGCCCTGACGGGCCACGGCGCGGCGTTGTTCCAGCTCTACGAGAATGTCTTTCATGGCAGGCCTCCCCAAAATCGCTGGCACCATATCGCCGCGCGGGGGCAGAACAAAGGGGAATCCCGTAAATTTGCATATGTTCCGCAGATACACCTTTGCTAATTGCAAATCTGCAAACTATTTCCCTTTCCCGCCCACCCTCTTATGCTGGCCCGATCTTTCGCGGAGTTGCCATGTCCCTGCCCATCCCCTTCCTGACCGTCGGCCTTCTTTTGGTGTCCAATGTCTTCATGACCTTCGCATGGTATGGGCATCTGAAGTTCAAAACCGCCGGGATCACCGCTGTGATCCTGATCTCATGGGGGATCGCGCTTTTCGAATATGTGCTGATGGTACCAGCCAATCGCATCGGCCACGAGTTTTTCTCCGCGCCGCAACTCAAAGTTATCCAGGAAGTGATCACCCTTGTTGTGTTCGCCATGTTTTCCACCTGGTTTTTGGGGGAATCCTTGCGGTGGAACCACTGGGTCGGATTCGTAATGATCCTCGCGGCGGTTGCTGTTATTTTCGGATTCGAATCTCCCAAAAGCCCAGGAACATAAAGAGCGTTTTTTAGGGCGAAACAAAATGCCCACATCTCCAATTTGTATCAGGGATTCTTCAGGGAACTCGGAGGAAATGGTGGCAAGCCTCCCTGTTTGGAGGTTGATGATTTAGATTTATCCCTAAAACAAGCTGCAATCGTATTTGACTTATTTGGCTTATGTCGGGCTTCGAAGGGAGACTAATCGTGCGTTTCCTCATTGGGTTACTTACCACATTCGTTGTTTGCACTTTCGGAAACGCCACCGCTCCCAAACGACCCAATATTGTTTTCCTTTTTTCCGATGATCACGCCAGCCACGCGATCAGCGCCTACGGCTCGAAAATCAACCAGACTCCCAATATCGACCGGATCGCCAAGGAAGGGATGCTCTTTCGCAACACCTTCTGCACCAACAGCATCTGTGGACCAAGCCGGGCGGTAGATC
>CALBSG010000061.1 GCA_937927675.1 uncultured Paracoccaceae bacterium
CAGAAAAACGTCACCGGACGGCAACAAGACAGGTCTTGGCGCATCAGACTGAAAATATATCCTGACTGCATGGGCGGCACGGTAATCTTTGCCACGTCAAAGTCTAGTCTGGCTTTAACTGATCAGCGGCAGGATGCCGAACTATTTACCGCCCGCCAGGCCCATGGACTGCAAGGCCAAGGTGATTTCGTCGAGAATGGCCGGATCGTCGATCGTGGCAGGCATCTTCCAATCCTGCCCATCCGCGATTTTCACCATAGTGCCGCGCAGAATCTTGCCCGAGCGTGTCTTGGGCAGCCGTTCCACCACCACCGCGCGCTTGAAGTCCGCCACGGGGCCGATTTTCTCGCGCATCAGTTTGACACATTCCTTTACCACATCGTCATGCGCGCGGTTGGTTCCCTTATTCAGGCAAAGGAACCCCAAGGGCGATTGGCCTTTCAGATCATCGGCCACACCGATCACGGCACATTCGGCCACATCCTTGTGGCTGGCCAGAACCTCCTCCATCGCGCCGGTCGACAAGCGGTGACCCGCGACGTTGATGACGTCATCGGTGCGCGCCATGATATAAAGATAGCCATCAGCGTCGATGTAGCCCGCGTCGCCGGTTTCATAATAGCCGGGGAAGTGGTTGAGATAGCTTTTGCGGAACCGATCTTCGGCGTTCCACAGGGTGGGCAGGGTGCCGGGGGGCAGGGGAAGCTTGATCGCAATCGCACCCAGCGTGCCGGAGGCGACAGGATGGCCGCCCTCGTCCAGCACCTGCACATCAAAGCCGGGCATCGGCACCGAAGGCGAGCCAATCTTGACCGGCAGCGCTTCGATCCCCAAGGGGTTCGCTGCAATGGCATAGCCGGTTTCGGTCTGCCACCAATGGTCGATCACTGGCACGTTCAGGTGGCGTTGCGCCCAAAGGATGGTGTCGGGGTCGGCGCGCTCACCGGCCAGATACATCTGTTTCAGATGCTTCATCTGATAGTCGCCGACGAGCTGGCCTTCCGGATCTTCGCGTTTCACCGCACGAATGGCGGTGGGGGCGGTGAAGAAGGATTTCACTTTGTTTTCTGCGATGATGCGCCAGAACGTGCCGGCATCCGGTGTGCCGATAGGCTTGCCTTCAAAGACGATGGTGGTGCAGCCCGCAATCAGCGGCGCATAGCAGATATAGCTGTGGCCAACGACCCAGCCCACATCGGACGCCGCCCAGAACACATCCCCCGGCCCGCAGTCGTAAATCGCCCGCATGGTCCAGTTCAGCGCCACCAGATGCCCGGCGGTCGGGCGCACGACGCCCTTGGGTGCGCCCGTGGTGCCAGAGGTGTAAAGGATATAGGCCGGATGATTGCCTTCAACCGGCACACATTCGGCAGGCTCCACCCCATATTGGAAGGTATGCCACGCGACATCGCGGCCATCGACCAGTTTCGCAACCTCTTGTTCACGCTGGAAGATCACGCAGAAATCGGGCTTGTGGGTCGCCATGTCGATGGCGGCATCCAAAAGCGGCTTGTAATGCACGATGCGGCTCGGCTCGATCCCGCAAGAGGCTGCGATGATCGCCTTGGGGGTGCAATCATCAATCCGGACCGCCAGTTCATTGGCCGCAAAGCCGCCGAAGACGACCGAATGGATGGCGCCCAGACGGGCACAGGCCAGCATGGCCTCCAAGGCCTCGGGCACCATCGGCATATAGATGATGACGCGGTCGCCTTTGCCCACGCCCTTGGCGCGCAGGGCACCGGCAAGGTTGGCGACACGGGTCTGCAATTCGCGGTAGGTGATCCCCTTGCGCAGATGCGTCACCGGGCTTTCATGGATGATCGCCAGCTGATTGCCGCGACCGGCCTCGACATGGCGGTCCACCGCGTTCCAGCAGGTGTTCACGTGCGCGTCGGTGAACCATTCATAAAGCGGAGCGTGGGTATCGTTCAGCGCTTTGGTTGGGGGGGTGATCCAGTCGATGCCCTTGGCTGCATCCAGCCAATAGGCTTCGGGATCAGCCTGCCAGCTGGCGTAAACGTCACGGTATCCCATGGTATACCCTCCTCCAAGGTCTGCGCGAGTGTTACGCGGCCAGGGGTGAGTCGGGCAAGATTTGCGACGGGGGTGCGACAAAAACTTTGCAGAAATTGCGAGGGATGCGCCGCAAAGTTTTGCAAACTGGGGCGAATTTTGATGCTGGAAGCGAAAGACGGCAAAGTTTGCAAACCTTGCCGCCCAGTTTTGCGAAGATGTGGGTCGCCCAATCAGCCGTAATGTGAGACGGGGGTGCCGGCGACGGCTGACATATTCAACAGCCCGCGCGCGGTGATCGAGGGTGTCACCACATGCGCCAGATTGCCCATGCCCATCAGGATCGGCCCAACTTCAAGCCCCCCCGCCTTCATCCGCAGCATGTTGCGCGCGGTCGAGGCCGCATCGGTAAAGGCGAAGATCAGGATGTTGGCGGCACCTTCCAGTCGCGTATGGGGGAAGATGCGGGCGCGCAATTCCGGATCAAGGGCTGCATCGACGTTCATCTCGCCCTCATAGGCGAAATCGACCTCGCGGGCCTCAAGTATTTCCATCGCGGCACGCATCCGACGACCGGAATCGCTGTCGAGGTTGCCAAACGAGGAATGGCTGCACAGCGCCACCTTGGCACGCACGCCGAACCGTTTGGCGTGGCGCACCGCGCCAATCGTGGTTTCCACGATCTGCTCGGGGGTCGGAACCGGGTTCACGGCGGTATCGGCGATGAACAGCGGGCCGTCTTCCTGAATCATCAGGCTCAGGGCGCCATGCGGGCGCAGGCCGCCGCGGGCCAGAATTTCTCGGACATATTTCAGGTGCCACAAATACTGCCCGAACGTGCCGCAGATTAGGCTATCGGCATCGCCGCGTTGCACCGCAATGGCTGCGATGGCCGTGGTGTTGGTGCGCAGAACCGCGCGGGCAGTGTCGGGGGTGACGCCGCGGCGTTCCATCAGCTCGTGATAGGTCTGCCAGTAATCGCGATAACGCGCGTCGCTTTGCGGGTTGATGATTTCGAAATCGCGGTCGGGCCTGATCGGCAGGCCCGCACGTTCGCAGCGCCGGGCAATCACATCTGGGCGGCCGATCAAGATCGGCTTGTCGGTGGTTTCCTCTAGCATCGCATTGGCGGCGCGCAGCACACGCTCATCCTCGCCCTCGGCAAAGATGATGCGGCGGGTGGCCTGCCGCGCGGCTTCGAACACCGGGCGCATGATGAGGGCGGATTTGAAAACCGAGCCGTCGAGTTTCTTGCGGTAGGCGTCCATGTCGGCGATGGGGCGTGTCGCAACACCGGTTTCCATGGCTGCCTTAGCGACAGCGCTGGCCACAACGCCGATCAGTCGGGGGTCAAAAGGTTTTGGAATCAGATAGTTGGCACCAAAGGTTAGTTGCTCGCCCTTATAGGCTGCCGCCGCCTCGGCGCTGGTTGTCGCGCGGGCGAGTGCGGCAATTCCTTCGATACAGGCCAGTTGCATCGCATCGTTGATCTCGGTCGCGCCGACGTCCAAAGCCCCCCGGAAGATAAAGGGGAAGCACAGCACATTGTTGACCTGATTGGGAAAGTCAGAACGTCCGGTGGCGATAATCGCCTCGGGGCGGACGGCGCGCACGGCGTCGGGCAGGATTTCGGGTGTCGGGTTGGCAAGGGCAAAGACGATGGGGCGCGGGGCCATCTTGGCCACCATCTCCGGGGTCAGCACGCCGGGGCCGGAAAGGCCAAGAAAAAGGTCCGCCCCCGCAATCACTTGATCCAGCGTGGCGGGCGCGGAACCTTGGGCATAGGCCGCCTTCTGGTCGGTCATCTGTTCGGTCCGACCGTTATAGACGAGACCCGCAAGATCACACAGCCAGACGTTTTCACGTTTGACGCCCAGCTTGAGCAGCATGTTCAGACAGGCGATCCCGGCCGCCCCGCCGCCGGTGGACACCACCTTGATCTGGTCAAACGCCTTGCCCGCCACATGCAGCGCATTGGTGGCGGCAGCCCCGACAACAATGGCTGTGCCGTGCTGGTCATCGTGAAAGACCGGAATTTTCATCCGCTCGCGGCAGAGTTGTTCAACGATGAAACAATCCGGCGCCTTGATGTCCTCGAGATTGATCGCGCCAAAGGTTGGCTCCAACGCGCAGACAATTTCGGCCAGCTTGACCGGGTCGGGTTCGTTGAGTTCGATGTCAAAGCAATCAATATTGGCGAATTTCTTGAACAGAACCGCCTTGCCTTCCATCACGGGCTTTGATGCCAAAGCCCCAATGTTTCCAAGGCCCAAGACGGCTGTTCCATTGGTCACCACCCCCACCATATTGCCCCGCGCGGTATAGCGGCTGGCGGTGGCAGGGTCGGCTTTGATCTCAAGGCAGGCTTCTGCGACGCCGGGTGAATAGGCGCGGGCCAGATCGCGACCGTTGGCAAGGGGCTTGGTCGCGCGGACCTCCAATTTTCCGGGCTTGGGGAATTCGTGGTAATCCAGCGCCGCCTGACGCAGATTTTCGGCCCGTGTCTCTTCCATTCCGCCTGCTCCCTACCCGATATGGTTTAACGATAAACCATCAATTTTTTCGTGCCAATGCGCGCATCGCCGCAAGTCTTTTCGCAATCTGCCGCAAATCAGCGGGAAATGGCAGGCCCTTTCGCCTTGGTCTTTATCTGGTCTGCTCTTGGCCAGCTTGCGCGCTGGGTGGGGCAGGGTCTAGCATCCTAAGGAACGATGGAGGGTGCAATGGATCTGAGAGCGGCGGCCAAATCCGTACGGGAGCGCGCCTATGCGCCCTATTCTCGGTTCAAGGTGGGGGCGGCGATCCGCAGCCCGTCAGGGGCAGTGCATGTCGGCTGCAATGTGGAAAACGTGGCCTATCCCGAAGGCACCTGCGCCGAGGCGGGGGCAATCGCGGCGATGTGCGCGGCGGGCGACACCAAAATTGCCGAGATTTATGTCATCGCCGACAGCCCCGATCCTGTGCCCTGCTGTGGTGGGTGCCGGCAAAAGATCGCTGAATTTGCGGCCCCCGATGTGCGGGTGACGATGGCCACCACCGATGGCAAGGAAAAGACTGTGACCGTGGCCGAGCTGTTGCCAGGCGTGTTCAACGCCGCGCATATGGACCGGGCCTAAGATGGACGCCCGTGCCATCATCGCGGCCATTCGCGACGGCAAGCGCCCCCCTGCCGAGGCGCTGCGCTGGTTCGCGCAAGGGTTGGCGGATGGCACGGTGACGGATGCGCAGGCCGGGGCCTTTGCCATGGCCGTCCTGCTGAAAGGTTTGGGCGAGCCGGGCCGCGTGGCGCTGACCACGGGGATGCGGGATTCCGGCAAGGTTTTGCAGTGGGACATGCCCGGCCCGGTGCTGGACAAACATTCGACGGGCGGGATTGGCGATTGCGTGTCGCTGCTGCTGGCCCCCGCGCTGGCGGCTTGCGGGGCTTATGTCCCGATGATTTCGGGCCGGGGGCTGGGCCATACCGGCGGCACGCTGGACAAGTTGGAGGCGATCCCCGGTTTTCGCACCGGGCTGTCCGAAAGCCAGCTTCGGGCGCAGTTGAAGGACATCCGCTGTGCCATCGTTTCGGCCAGCGCCGAAATTGCGCCCGCCGACCGCCGACTTTATGCGATCCGCGATGTGTCGGGCACGGTAGAATCGATTGACCTTATCACCGCGTCCATCTTGTCGAAAAAGCTGGCGGCCGGGCTGGACGCGCTGGTTCTGGATGTAAAATGCGGCTCTGGCGCCTTTATGAAGACGCTGGCGGATGCCGAGGCACTGGCGATGTCTTTGGTGGCAACCGCCAAGGGCGCGGGGTGCAAGACCAGTGCTCTCATCACTGATATGACGCAGCCTTTGGCCACCGCGGCAGGCAATGCGTTGGAGGTGATTGAGGTGATGGAAACGCTGACCGGCACCTCGGTCAACACCGCCCTTTTTGATGTGACCGCCCTTTTGGGGGGCGAGGCACTGGCGCTTGCCGGGTTGGCGGCCACGGCCGAGGACGGCACGCGGCGCATGGAAGAGGTGCTGCGATCGGGTGTGGCTGTCGAATGGTTCGGCCGTATGATTGCCGCGCAGGGTGGGCCAGCCGATTTCGTTGACCGTTGGGCCGACCGATTGCCCGCAGCCACTGTGATCCGTGAGGTGCCAAGCCGCGATCCCGGTTTTGTGGCGGCGATTGATGGGCAGGCCTTGGGGCTGGCGGTGGTCGGTCTTGGCGGCGGTCGGCAGCGTGAGGGCGACCGCGTGAACCCTGCGGTTGGGCTGTCTAACCTTGCCGGGATCGGCGATCAAATTGGGGCGGGTGACCCGCTGTGCATGGTGCATGCCGCCACCGAAGCGCAAGCCGATGAGGCGATTGCCCTTGTGCAGGCCGCATATGGTTTGGTTCAGGGTCCGGTGGCGGAGCCGCCGCTTGTGTTGAAAAGGATCACCTGATGCCGCGTGCCTTTCTAATCGTGATGGATTCTGCGGGCTGCGGCGGCGCACCTGATGCCGCAGAGTTTGGCGATGCCGGGGCCAACACCTTGGGCCATATCGCGCAGGCCTGCGCCGCAGGTCTTGCCGATCAGGGCCGGTCCGGCCCGTTGCGTATGCCGAACCTTGACGCCTTGGGCCTTGGTGCGGCGATTGAATTGGCGTCCGGCGTAAAGCCGCCGGGCTTTGGCGCGGTGCCGCAGGGCCGTTGGGGGGCCGCGACCGAAGTCAGCCGCGGTAAGGACACCCCTTCGGGCCATTGGGAATTGGCCGGGGTGCCGGTGCCGTGGGAGTGGACCTATTTCCCCGATACCATTCCCGCTTTCCCGCCCGATCTGGTGGACTTGGTCTGCAAACTGGCTGGGACCGATGGCATCTTGGGCAATTGCCATGCCTCGGGTGTGCCGATCATCGCCGAACATTGCGAGGCGCATCTGAAAATCGGCTGGCCGATCTGCTATACTTCGGCGGATTCTGTATTCCAGATTGCCGCGCATGAGGAGGCCTTTGGGCTGGAGCGGCTGTTGAAGCTATGTGCGGATCTGGCACCTCATCTGCATGCGATGAAGGTGGGGCGGGTGATTGCGCGGCCCTTTACCGGGGGCCCCGGCAATTTCAAACGCACAGCAAACCGTCGTGACTTCGCCATCGCCCCGCCTGCACCGACCTTGCTGGATTGGGTGGCGGATGCAGGGCGCGCGACCCATGCGGTGGGCAAGATTGGGGACATCTTTTCCATGCGCGGCATTGGCAAGCTGTGGAAGGGCAAGAGCGATCTTGATCTTTTCGACCATCTTGACCGGCTCGGGGCAGAGGCTGAGGAGGGTTCTTTGACCTTTGCCAACTTTGTCGAGTTCGACACGCTTTATGGTCATCCGCGCGATGTGGCAGGCTATGCCCGCGCGCTGGAGGGGTTCGATGTGCGGGCCGGGGCGTTTTTGGCGCGGCTGCGGCCCGGCGATCTGGCGATCTTTACGGCCGATCACGGCAATGACCCGACTTGGAAGGGCACAGAGCATACCCGCGAAAGGGTGCCGGTGATCTGCGCGGGCCTTGGCAAGGGCGGGCTTGGGCAGGTCGCCTTTGTCGATGTGGCGGCCAGCGTTGCGACGCATCTGGGTGTGGCCGCGCGAGGGGCGGGCCGGTCGTTCCTGTGACCAGTCCCTTGGGGTTTCACCCCAGTCCATTGGTTTCTTGAACCAAGGATGCCACAAATGGACTCCCCGAGAGTATTTTTGCCAAGATGAAAGGCGCCGCCGTGCAAAACTTGCCGAAAGTTGAACTTCATTTGCATCTGGAGGGGGCGGCACCGCCCGCCTTTATTCGTGGGCTGGCGCGAGAAAAGCACATTGATATCTCGGGAATCTTCAATGAGGACGGCTCTTACCGCTTCACCGATTTCTGGAATTTCCTGAAAGTCTATGAGGCGGCCTGCACCACCCTGACCGGGCCGGAAGAATTTCGGCGGTTGACCTTGGCTGTTCTGGAGGAAAGTGCGGCGTCCGGCGTGGTCTATTCCGAATGTTTCCTGTCGCCTGATTTTTGTGGCGGCCGCGATCTTGGTGCGTGGCGCGAGTATTTGGCGGCCATCACCGAAGCGGCGGCCGAGGCGGAAAAGACCATGGGCATCACCTTGCGCGGCATTGTCACGCCGATCCGGCATTTCGGGCCGGAAAAAGCACGCGATGTGGCCCGGTGTGCGGCCGAAACGGCAGGTGAGTTCATCGTCGGCTTTGGGATCGGTGGGGATGAAAAGGTGGGCGCGCTGAAGGATTTTCTATGGTCGTTTGACTGCGCGCGTGAGGCGGGGTTGCGGATTACCGCCCATGCCGGGGAATGGAACGGGCCTGACGAAGTGCGGGCGGCTGTGGTGGATCTTGGGGTGGAGCGCGTCGGCCACGGCGTGCGGGCGATCGAAGATCTGGCCTTGGTTGATGAACTTGCCGAGCGTGGTGTGGTGCTGGAATGTTGCCCCGGATCGAATGTCGCGCTGGGGATCTACCCGAATTTTCGCGCCCATCCGATCCATGAATTGGACCGGCGCGGGGTGAAGGTGACGATTTCGACGGATGATCCCCCGTTCTTTCATACGACGATGGCGCGGGAGTATGACATGCTGAACCGCGCCTTTGACTGGGATGAGGGCCAGTTCCGACGTTTGGCGCGTCAGGCGCTTGACGCCGCTTTCTGTGGCGCGGATACCAAGGCAAAGATCGCAAAGATTCTGGAGCCCTGACATGCTGGATCATCTGACCGTCGTTTCGCACCCTTTGGTCCAGCACAAGCTGTCGATCATGCGGGACAAGACCACCTCAACTGCGTCGTTCCGCAAACTCTTGCGCGAGATCAGCCTGCTTTTGGCCTATGAAGTGACGCGGGCCTTGCCGATGACCACCAAGCGTATCGATACGCCGTTGCAACCGATGGACGCGCCTGAGATTGACGGCAAGAAACTGGCGCTGGTCAGCATCCTGCGGGCGGGAAATGGGTTGCTGGATGGCATCCTTGAATTGATCCCGGCCGCACGCGTCGGGTTTGTTGGGCTTTATCGCGATCCTGAAACGCTGCAGCCGGTGCAGTACTATTGCAAGCTGCCCGATCATCTGGACGAACGCCTGTCGATTGTGGTCGATCCGATGCTGGCCACCGGCAATTCCAGCGTGGCGGCGATTGACCTTTTGAAGGCACAGGGCGCGAAAAACATTCGCTTTCTCTGCCTCTTGGCTGCCCCCGAAGGGGTGGCGCGCATGAAAGAGGCGCACCCGGATGTTCCGATTGTCACCGCCTCGGTTGACAGCCATCTGAATGACCATGGCTATATCGTGCCGGGTCTAGGGGATGCGGGTGATCGCATGTTCGGCACCAAATAGAGGGGTCTAACCCCTTTACTCGGAAACAGAATTGCCCCAATGTTGCCGTAATTGCTACTTGGGGGTAGTTATGTTTTTCAAGTTATTTTCGGTTGCCGTGGTCGCGGCGGTATTTGGTGCAACCTCGGTCGGGGCACAGTCGGTCGGACAAATCGGGGGGCCGGCAAACATGCCGCCCGCGACCTTCAAAGGGCAGCAATGGGTCGATAGCAGGGGCTGTGTGTTCCTGAAGGCGGGCTATGGCGGCCAGACCAATTGGGTGCCGCGTGTTGGACGCGACCGTAAGGCGTTGTGCGGTTATCCCCCCACCGGGTCCACCCGTAGCGCGATCGAGGTGGCCACGCCTGAAGACATGGCGGAACCCACCGCCCCGGTTGCTGTCGCCAAACCGGCGGCGACAACGTTGGCTTCGGTTGCCCCGGTGATCCCCGTTGCCCCCATGGTGAAGCCGCAGGCTGCTTTGCCCGTGGCGAAGGTGCGCTCCAAACCCTATGTGGCGGCCCCGAAAACTGCGCCTCGTCAGCCTGCGCCCTATGTCGCGGCAGCACCGCAAGCGGGGTATGATACGGTCGCCTCTGTTGGTTTGGCGCCGGGCCAGATTGGGTGCTACACCTCTGCCCCGGTGGCTGAGCGTGTGCGCACCCGCAATGGCGGCACCGCCGTGGTTTGCACCCGTGGCGATGGCACTTTGACCGGGTGGCGCCCGCCGGTTTATCCGCGTGAGGCAGGTGTTGGCGCGGCGCTGACCGATCCTGTGCTGACCGCGCAGCGCGACGCCATTCCAAAACCGCCCAAAGGCTATGAGCTGGCGTGGGATGATGATCGGTTGAACCCGAACCGGGGGAAGGGCACGGCAGAGGGTTGGGCGCAGCAAGATCAGGTCTGGACCCGCGATGTGCCTGCCAAACTGGTTGCGGACGAGCCGGTGACCAAACGCAAGAAGAGGGTGGTCTATGTGCAGGCTGCGCCGAAGGTGACTGTGTCGACCAAGGGGCAACCCGTTGCCCCGCAGGTGCAGAAAAAGACGATGAAGGCGGCAAAGGGCGGTGCCTATATTCAGATCGGCACCTTTGGCGTGGTGTCGAATGCCGAAGGGGCGGCTGCACGCCTAAAGGGGCTGGGTCTGCCAGTGGCGCGGGCCAAGATCACCTCGGGCGGGCAATCGATGCAGATCGTGATGGCGGGGCCGTTCGGATCGGCGTCAGAGGCGCAAGGCGCGCTGGCGACAGCGCGGCAGGCCGGATTTGGCGATGCCTTTATCCGCTAAGCGCGGCAGGTCATGAACGCAAAAGCCCCCCGCGTGGGGGCTTTTTCATTCCGAACAGATGGCCTGAAACTCCAGCCAGTCTTCGTCGGACATCACCAGTTGTGGCGCACCCAACGGATAGGGGTTTTTCTGGATGAACGCCGGATCCCCTTTGATCGACTCGCCATAGCTGGCCGATGAGACTTGGGCCTTTTGAAAGGCGGCGAGCAGCGCATCCAGTGCCGGGGCCGGTTCGGGCTCGGTGGCAAGGAAGGTTTCGCCAAAGCCTTGGGTGGCGTCTTCCGGCACGGTTCCGGTCGTCAATAGCCGCAAGGTGGCGCCAAGGCCGATATGAGCCAAAAGCACGTCAACAGGTTCATGACCTTTGGCACGCAGAGATTCCGCCAATAGCATGCCCGCGATGACATCCGGGCCGTCGGCGGTTTCCACCAGCGCGGCGGG
The DNA here is from genome assembly GCA_937927675.1 of uncultured Paracoccaceae bacterium. Lineage (GTDB taxonomy): Bacteria > Pseudomonadota > Alphaproteobacteria > Rhodobacterales > Rhodobacteraceae > Tabrizicola_A. Next base: position 11,059 of record CALBSG010000061.1, read on the forward strand.
CAACAACAGGATATCGCCTGGCAAATGCGCCGGTGCCGTAATGCCCTCGGGCAGCACGGCAATCCGGGGGGGCGCGTCGGGGAACAGCCGCTCGGCCAGCTTTGTGGCCGCGCGGCGACCGGGCACGGAACTGCAGGGCTGGCCCGTGAGGCGCGAAAGATCGGCCAAGGCCATGTCGCCAAGGTCGGACCGCGTGGGGGCGGGCAAGACGGATGCCGCATAGGATTTGATCTTGCCGGGCAGCCAGAACACCACGGTCGCGACAATAGCAGCCGTTGTTGTGCTCAAAATAATCCCGCGCAACCGGCCCGGGCGCGGCTTGCGGCGCTCCAGCACGCGGCGCACGGTCTCGAGCGCGGCAATCATCTCGCCGTCATCCAGTTCGACCTCTTCGCCGCTGTCGCGCCCGGGGGCGAAGCGGGCGGGCATCTGGCCCGGGTTCAATCGTTCGATGGCGGGCAGCGACCATTGTGTCAGCGGCACTTCGCTGCGCGGGTCAGAAAAGACGACTGTGGCTTCGCGCAGACCCATGACCACATCGCGCGCCCGGGCACCGGGCACGTCGCGCCAGAGGGCTGGTGCCTCCAGTCGTAGGTATTTTTTCAGCGCGGTCATGCGCGGGATTGGTCCTTTGCCCAATTTTCCCGTAAGTTAGCCGATGGCGCGACGGCGCACAATCGCAAGCCCATCAGCTGGAAACCCGAGAGGACTATCTTCGGGGACAAAGGCCGCCGATTTGGGTAGCAACCGGCGCGCTGGCGGCATGTTCGGATTGAGTTTGGCGCCTAAAGCCCTTCAAAGGCGCAAAGCGCATGAACATCCATCCCCAGCGCTTCCAGTTTTTTCCGACCGCCAAGATCGGGCAGGTCGACCACAAAGGCACAGCCGATCACCTCGGCCCCAAGCCGCTCGATCAGCTTGATGCCCGCCTCGGCGGTGCCGCCGGTGGCCAAGAGATCATCGACGAGCAGCACCTTTTCGCCCGGCTGCATGGCATCATCATGCACCTCGACCACGGCCTCGCCATATTCCAGCGTATAGGCTTGTGAAATGGTCTGCCCCGGCAGTTTGCCCTTTTTGCGGATCGGCACAAAACCGGTGGACAGCTGATGTGCCACCGCGCCGCCGAGAATGAAGCCGCGCGCCTCCAGCCCGACGACCTTGTCGATCCGCATTCCTGCATAGGGCGCCAGAAGCTGGTCCACGCACATCCGAAACCCGCGCGGATCGGCAAACAGCGTGGTCACATCGCGAAACAAGATGCCCTCATGCGGGAAATCCACGATGGTGCGGATATAGTCGCGGACGGTCTTTGGGCTGGCTTTGGACATGTGCGGCGGGCCTTAAGGATAAAGTGTGCGCAGGGCCATGCGGTCCTGCCCGATGATTTCAGTGGTGTCGTTGCTGTCTTGCGACAGGATCGAGCGGCCCTCGTAATAGCGGTTCTCGATATCGTAAAGAAACCCAAGGCATTGGTAGAGTTCTTCCAGCACGACCGAGGGCAGATCCGTTTCCCTGATGTCTTCCGAAATCAGCATCGAGGCGGAGGTGATTTCAGCATTTTCATCCCACCACAGCCACATGAATCCAACACCGATCGGCTGACCATTGGGGATGCGCGGGATGCCGCGCGTTGGCTCGCCGTCGGAAAGTTCTGGCAGCGAGACGATGATGTCCGGCTCGATCAGGCGATCATCGCGGGTGATGCGAATGCCGCCCCCTGCGCCGTTGATTTCGTTGATGGCGCGGTCAAGCGCGACTGACGCGCTGGCGGCAAGGGTGGACGGATAGTGGCGGCTTGGCGCGGCAAGCGCCAGCGTGATCTGTGTCTGAGCCCAGCGCACCACAGGCCCGTCGCAATCGCCGCCCGGCGTGGCGCCGCAGGTGGCAAGGCGGAAAAAGTCCTTGTCCGACAGCTTGCCCTCGGTGGCGACGCCGTCGCTTGCCTGCCCCGGCAGAGCAAGCACGCTTAGCAAAACAGAGAGGAGCAAAGCCCTGTGCATCGGCGTCCCTTGGTCACGATCCGCGCTTGGTTACCATGAGCGAGAACGCCCCGACAAGCGCCGTCAAGGCGCGCCCGCTTGCAAGGTATCAGCGCAGCACGCGCCCCGCCACCGCATCGAGTTTGGCCAGCAGATCCGCGTCGCGCTGGTCAGGCGCTGTCATCACGGCATGGGACAGGGCATGATCGCAGCCCTGCGGGCAGGGCGCGCGCACGGGCGCCACCAAACCGGGCAGCGCGGTCACAAGAGCTTTGGCGCGGCCGGCATTTGCGACCAGCGTGGCGATGACCTGTTGCACATCGACGGCATCGTGACCCTCGCGCCAACAATCGTAATCGGTGACCATGGCGACCGAGGCATAGCAAAGCTCGGCCTCGCGGGCGAGTTTTGCCTCGGGCATGCCGGTCATGCCGATCACATCTGCCCCCCATTGCCGATACATCAAGCTTTCAGCGCGGGTGGAAAACTGCGGGCCTTCCATGGCAAGATAGGTCGCGCCATCATGCACCTTGGCGCCAGCGTTGCGGGCCGCCTCGGCACAGATGCCCGACAGGCGGGCACAGGTGGGATGGGCAAGGCTGACGTGAGCGACACAGCCCGGTCCGAAAAAAGATTTTTCGCGGGAAAAGGTGCGGTCAATATATTGATCAACCAGCACAAAGTCGCCCGGCGCGAAATCTTCGCGCAAGCTGCCCACGGCAGAAATCGCCACAATGTCGGTGCAGCCCAAACGCTTAAGCGCATCGATATTGGCACGGTAATTGAGTGAGGAGGGCGTCTCGACATGGCCCCTGCCGTGACGCGGAAGGAAGGCCATCGGCAGGCCACCCAACCGCCCGACCAGTATCTGATCTGATGGTTTGCCCCAGGGCGTCTTGACCTTGACCCAGGACGCGCCTTCCAGCCCGTCAATCTGATAGACGCCCGACCCACCGATGACCCCGATCATTGGTCTTTGTGCTTCATCCTTGGGCATGGTCCCGGCCTTTCTTGCAAGCGTTGGGTCAACTCTCGGGCAGCGGGCGGGGCAAGGCAAGCCCCTTGCAAAGACGCGGTGACGGGGCGAAGTTGGGCGGCAAAAGTCATAGGAAAATTCATAATCATGCCCAGCCCCAAAGGATATTCCGCCCGCCAGATCCGCCTGCATTGGATGGCCGCCGCTGTGATCGTGCTGCAATTTGTCCTGCACGAGCCGATGTCACAGGCATGGGACGGGATTGAGGAGGGGCTCTCTCCGGCCTTCAATTGGTTGGTTCTGTCTCATGTTGCCGGCGGGGTATTGGTGTTGGTTTTTGCCCTCTGGCGGTTGGCCCTGCGCCACATCCGCGGCGTGCCCCCAGCACCAGCGGCGCAAGCCGCCTCGCTGCGTCTGGCGGCGCATCTGGGTCATCTGGGGCTTTACGCCTTGATGATCGCAATGCCGCTTTCGGGCCTTGTGGCGTGGTTCGGTGGCGTTTCCGCTGCGGCCGAGGCGCATGAGGTGATGAAGGCCGCTCTGCTGGCTTTGGTTGCCTTGCATGTTCTGGCGGCCCTTTGGCACCAGTTCTGGCTGAAAGACGGGTTGATGCTGCGAATGAAGCGGCCGTTGGACTAAAAATATTCCGAAAATAGCATTTGTTTGATGCGGATCAAGGTAAAGCCGCCCTCCGTGCGCTAGCCAAAGGCAACGCGCGCAAGGAGGGTGTTATGTCCCGTTTGATGATGATCCTGTATTCGATGATCGGCACCGCTTTGGCCGGCTCTGCCGTTGTGGTGGCTTTGGTCACCGGCAATGACACCTTGCAACCGATTCTGATTGCCGCCGCCTGTGGCGCCGTTTTGGCGCTGCCGGTCAGCTGGTGGGTGGCCCGGCAGATTGCCTAAAGGCGTCAGGCGAATTGCTCGACGATCAGCCGTTCTTCCAACCCGTGGCCGGGATCGAACAGGATGCGGTGCCGCACGCCCGGCTCTGACCGGATTTCAACCGAGATCACATCCGGCACCGGGCGACTGTCGGCATCGGCGCGCACGGGGCGCTTTTCGGGTTCCAGAACGTCAAAGCGCACGACGGCGGATTTGGGCAGCAACGCCCCGCGCCATCGGCGCGGTCGGAAGGCCGACATGGCCGTCAGCGCCAGCACATCCGAGCCAATCGGCAGAATCGGGCCATGGGCAGAGTAGTTGTAGGCGGTGGACCCCGCCGGCGTGGCCAAGAGCGCGCCGTCGCACACCAGTTCCGCCATGCGTTCCTTGCCATCGACCGAAATGCGCAGCTTTGCTGCCTGCGGCCCCGCACGCAAAAGCGACACCTCGTTGATCGCCAGCGCATGGGTGATTTCGCCCGAGGCCGAGACGGCCCGCATGGCCAGCGGATTGATGACCGCTTCTTCGGCGGCCGCTAGCCGTTCGGCCAGCTCGTCCTCGTTATATTCGTTCATCAAGAAGCCGACCGTGCCACAGTTCATGCCGTAAACCGGCAGACCAAGCCCTTGGCTTTCGTGCAGGGTCTGCAGCATGAACCCATCGCCACCCAAGGCCACGATCACATCGGCCGCATAGGGGGGGCATTGGCCGTGCAGGGCTGTCAGTGCCCCCAGCGCCTGTTGTGCGGCGGGGGCGGGGCTGGCCAGAAAGGCGATATGGGTAAAGGCCACGGGGTCTTCCTTGTGTATGCCCAAGCTTTGCCGCTGGATTTTGGAAACTCAACCCCCAACGCATCCAAGCGTCGCGGCCCGGAAACGGCAGATTGCCATGGGTGCGCTGCGTTTCCTATCGGAAACTTTTTTCGCCATCGTGCCGGAACCTGTCGTTTTCTTACCTTCCTTGCCGTTCTTTCTTCGCCTAGATAGCCGCAACCCAATCCAATGAGGAGCGCGCCATGCCCGTTACCACCGGCTTTTTCACCGATAGCCTTTCCGCCCGCGACCCCGAGATCTTCGGCGCGGTCACCAAAGAGCTTGGCCGTCAGCGCCACGAGATCGAACTGATCGCATCGGAAAACATCGTCAGCCGTGCTGTGATGGAAGCCCAAGGTTCGGTCATGACCAACAAATACGCCGAAGGCTATGCCGGCAAGCGTTACTATGGCGGCTGCCAGTTTGTTGATATTGCCGAAAATCTGGCGATGGAACGTGCGTGCAAGCTGTTCAACTGCACCTACGCCAACGTGCAGCCGAACTCGGGCTCGCAGGCCAACCAAGGTGTGTTCCAAGCGCTGATCCAGCCCGGCGACACCATTCTGGGCATGTCGCTGGACGCCGGTGGTCACCTGACCCATGGTGCAGCCCCGAACCAGTCGGGCAAGTGGTTCAAGGTCGTGCAATACGGCGTGCGCAAGCAAGACAGCCTGCTGGACTATGACCAGTTGGAAGCGCTGGCTGTTGAGCATAACCCCAAGCTCATCATCGCCGGTGGCTCGGCCATTCCGCGCGTCATCGACTTTGCCAAGATGCGCGAGATCGCGGACAAAGTGGGCGCCTACCTTTTGGTCGACATGGCGCACTTTGCCGGTCTGGTCGCGGCCGGCCTCTATCCGTCGCCCTTCCCGCACGCCCATGTGGCAACCACCACCACCCACAAAACCCTGCGCGGTCCGCGCGGCGGCATGATCCTGACCAATGACGAGGCGATCGCCAAGAAGATCAACTCGGCCATTTTCCCGGGCATTCAGGGCGGCCCGCTGATGCATGTGATCGCCGCGAAAGCCGTGGCGTTCGGCGAAGCGCTGCGTCCCGATTTCGTGGACTACCAAAAGCAAGTGGTTGCCAACGCCAAGGCGCTGGCCGATCAGTTGATGAAGGGCGGTCTGGACATCGTGACCGGCGGCACCGACAGCCACCTGATGCTGGTGGACCTGCGTCCGAAAGGCGTGAAAGGCAACGCGACCGAAAAGGCGCTGGGCCGCGCCCACATCACCTGCAACAAGAACGGCATCCCGTTTGACCCGGAAAAGCCGACCGTCACCTCGGGCGTCCGTCTCGGCACCCCGGCGGGCACCACCCGCGGCTTCGGCGAGGCAGAGTTCCGCCTGATCGCCGACTGGATCGTCGAAGTGGTCGATGGTCTGGCCAAGAACGGCGAAGAGGGCAATGGCGAGGTTGAGGCCGCGGTGAAAGCCAAGGTCGAGGCGCTGTGCGAAAAGTTCCCGATCTATCCGACGCTCTAAGTCGAATGACATGAAGAAAGGCCCCGGCATGTCCGGGGCCTTTTGCTTTTGGTCATGCCGCGGGTGGCACCAGCGCCCGTGCGGCGTGGGCGCGCATCGCGCGGGTCAGATCGGCGGTGGCAGGCGCGGTCAGCCGGGCGAATTGCCAGTATAGCGCGACATCCAGCGGGGCATTTGGGGAAAGGTCCACAAGGCGCCCTGCAGCAAGATGGTCCGCAATCAGGTTTTCGGGGTTCATCCCCCATCCCAAGCCGTGAAGGCAGGCATCCACGAACCCTTGTGACGAGGCGATGCGATGCGTCGGGCAGGCGGCGCGCTTGGCCCCGTCTTGCAGGTGCTGCGCCACCCAAAGTTCTTGCAGTTTGTCCTTGTCCGAAAAAGTCAGCGCTGGGGCTTGCGCCAAAGCTGCGGCGGTGGGGCCATCCGGCATCCAACGCGCCAGATAGGCGGGCGAGGCGGTGGCGCGGTAGCGCAGTGCACCAAGAGCGACGCCGTCGCAGCCCTGCGGCGGGCGGGCATGGGCAGTGATCGCGGCCTGCACCTCGCCGCGTTTCAGCCAATCTTGGCTGACGTCCTGATCGTCGATCACCAGATCAAAGAGGAACCCTGCCACTTCGGCAAGCGCAGGAATGACCCAAGTGGCCAGACTGTCGGCGTTGACTGCAATCCGCAGCGTGGCAGCACGCGGCGACAGTTGCGGCAGATCGCTGGCCAAGGCGCGTTCCAAAAGCACCACCTCGTCATGGTGGCGGATCATCCGAAGCCCGGCTGGCGTTGCCGCGCAAGGGCTGCCGCGCCGGATCAAAAGCGTGCCGGCCTGATCCTCCAGCGCTTTGATGCGCTGTGAAATGGCCGAAGGCGTGACATGCAGTTCTGCCGCGGCAAGGTCGAAAGAGCCGCGGCGGTGCACGGCGGCAAGCGCCGCAAGTTGGGCGAGGTCTAACATTAGCGTAGCTAATCCAATCGCAGATTTTGTAACTTTGTTAATCCGCATCGCTCTGTTAGCCAAGCGCCAAGAATGTCGTGGCGCAGGCAGGCGCCGCCTTGCAGGAGTTTTTCACATGATCGAAGCCGTTTTTCAGGGTTGGCTGGTATCAACCAGCCTGATCCTTGCCATCGGGGCGCAAAACGCCTTTGTCTTGCGGCAGGGCATCCGGCGCGAGCATGTGGCGGCAGTGGTTGCGGTTTGCGCGCTGTCCGATGCGCTGCTGATCGCCGCAGGGGTGGCGGGCTTTGGCGCGGCATCGCAGGCGCTGCCTTGGCTTGGTGCCGCGATGCGCTGGGGTGGCGTGGCTTTCTTGCTGGCCTATGGGGCGTTGCGGTTCAAGGCGGCACTTAAAGGCGGCGAGGCGCTGGCCCCGGCGACAGGGCAGGGCGCCCCGCTGGGCCAAGTGCTGGCAACCTGTCTGATCCTGACTTGGGCCAACCCGCATGTTTATCTCGACACGGTGGCGCTGATTGGGTCGATCTCGGCGCAATATGCCCCGCGCGAATTGGCCTTTGGCCTTGGGGCAGCCACTGGCAGCCTGACCTTCTTTACGGCGCTTGGCTTTGGGGCGCGGGTGTTGGCGCCGGTCTTTGCCCGTCCGCAGGCTTGGGTGGTCTTGGAAATCATTGTTGGTCTGACGATGTGGACCATCGCCGCAGGGCTTGCCTTTGGGGGTTGAAAGGGCTTAGGCCTGCCCCATGAATGGCATGATACCAAAGCAAAACCCGCTCGAAGGTGTGGCCTGGATGCTGGGCTCGGGACTTTCCTTCGTCGGGGTCAACAGCATCGTGCGGGGCTTGGGAACCGAGATTCCCGCGGCGCAATCCGCCTTTATCCGCTTTGCCTTTGGTGTGCTGTTCCTGTTGCCGGTCCTGCCGGGCCTGTGGCGCAAGGGCCTGCCAAAAGGCGCCCTGCGTCTAAGCCTTTGGCGCGGCGCGGTGCATGTGGCGGCGGTGCTCTTTTGGTTTTACGCCATGGCCCGGATCCCGATGGCGCAGGTGACGGCCATTGGCTATCTGAACCCGGTGATCCTGCTGATCGCTGGCGCGGTGCTTTTGGGCGAAACCCTCACCCTTCGGCGGATGATCGCGGTCGCCTTGGCGCTTTGCGGTACGCTGATCGTGCTGAGACCCGGCGCGCAAACGGTGACATCGGGCCATCTGTCGCAGATCTGCGCGGCGATTTCCTTTGCTGGCAGCTATCTTTTTGCCAAACGCCTGTCGGCACTGGTGCCTGCCTCGACCGTGGTGGCGTTGCTGTCATTGACGGTCACGATCGGCCTTTTGCCGTTGGCGCTTTGGGTCTGGGTGCCGGTTGCGCCGCTGCACATTGCCGGGCTTGCCGTGGTCGCCTTTCTGGCCACTGCGGGGCATTACATGATGACGCGGGCCTTTCGCGTGGCGCCGATGACGGTGACGCAGCCGGTGACGTTCCTGAACCTTGTCTGGGCCGCCTTGGCCGGCAGTCTGATTTTTGCTGAGCCTGTGGATTTTTGGGTGCTGTTGGGCGGCGGGCTGATCCTTAGCGCGATATCTTGGGTCACCTTTGCCGAGCGGACCGCCGCGCAATCTGACGCGTAGGGTGTTGCGCCGGATTTAGGCGCCGCGCACGCCCCACGAAGCGGGTGTTAAGCCTGCCTTCCTAGCCTTCCGGGCGACAACGGTTCCCCGCGGAGGTTTCCCTATGCCCGATCTGTCCCCCATTTTGTCCTTGCCGCTGATGCAGGCCTCGCAGGCGCAAAAGCACGTCACCCATAACGAGGCGCTGATGCAGCTTGATCTGCTGGTGCAGTTGTCGGTTGCCGACCGAACCCGCACAGCGCCCCCCGCGGCCCCGGTCGAAGGGCAGCGCCATATCGTGGCGGCCGCGCCGATTGCGGCTTGGGCGGGGCAGGCGGGGAAGGTGGCGCTTTGGCTTGACGGGGCTTGGCAGTTTTTCGCGCCGCTGGCCGGGTGGCGGGCGTGGATCGTCTCGGAAGATCTAGAGGTCGCCTATGACGGCACCGCTTGGGTGGCGATGGGCGGTGGCGGCGCGGTGCCGGATGTGCTGGCCGTGGACCAGATCGGCGTTGCAACCTCGTCTGACGCAAGCAACCGTCTGGCGGTGGCCTCGCCCGCATCGCTGTTCAGCCATGCCGGGGCTGGCCATCAGTTGAAGATCAACAAGGCCGCCGCCGCACAAACCGCCAGTCTCTTGTTTCAAAACGCCTTTACCGGACATGCCGAGATGGGGTTGGTGACGAACAATGACTTTGCGATCAACGTCTCGGCGACGGGTGCCAGTTTCAACACTGCGCTGAAGGTCACCGCAGCGACGGCCGAGGTCGAGGTGAAAAAGCCGCTTTTGCTGACCGGGCAGGCCGCCGCGCCGACAACTCCGGCCGATGGTCTGATTTGGCATGACAGCGCCCGTGGCCAGATCTTTGCCCGCGTCGCGGGGCAAAACCGGGTGATCGACCAGCAGGCCGATTTGCCCTGTCTGGTGCCGCCGACGGGGGAATATCTGATAACGACGATGGCCAGTGGCGGGGCCACCTCAACGCTGACCGGGGCGTCGGGCCGGATGGATCTGTTCCCGTTTGTCAGCAGCGCCGATCTTGTCGTCGATGCGCTGGGCGTCAATTGCACGACGGCGGTTGCGGCGGCGCTGTGCAAACTGGTGGTCTACGAGGCGCTGCCGAACGGCCAGCCCGGCAATTTGCTGTTGGAAACCGGGACGGCCGATCTGTCGACGGTGGGCAACAAGGTGCTGACGGCCAGTTTGACCTTCTATCGGGGCCGCACTTATTGGCTGGGGGTGCGCCATTCCTTGACGGCGGCGCTATCGGCTTGGGCGCTGCAGGCCACACCCGATATCAGTGGCGGCACAACCATGGTCACCACCGCCCGCAAAACTTTGCGCCGCACTGTGGCCTTTGCCAGCGCTGCCCCGGCCACATGGAATTTTGTCAGTTCTGAAATCAATGCGGCCGGGGCCACTGCCATCTGGCTGCGCATGGCCTAAGGCGTTTTGGCAACAGCTTTTGCTCCGGGCAGGTCGGCTTTCTGCCCGGATTTGACTTGTTTTGAGGGCCTGCCTACACAGGGAAAAACAAACCCCGAACGGGTCTTGAGGACAGGCAGATGAAGATTGCGATGATTGGGACGGGCTATGTTGGCCTGGTGTCTGGGGTGTGCTTTTCCGATTTCGGGCATGAGGTGATCTGCGTCGACAAGGATCCGGGCAAGATCGAACGGCTGCGTGCCGGCGAAGTGCCGATCTTTGAACCGGGTCTGGATGACTTGATGGCCAAGAACGTCGCAGCGGGCCGGCTTTCCTTCACGCTGGATCTGGCAGAGGCGGTGGCCGGGGCGGATGCGGTCTTTATCGCCGTCGGCACCCCCACGCGGCGCGGCGATGGCCATGCCGATCTGACCTATGTGATGGCGGCGGCGGCCGAGATTGGCCAAGCGCTGACCGGCTATGCCGTGATCGTCACCAAATCCACCGTTCCGGTCGGCACCAACCGCAAAGTGGCCGAGGTCGTGCGGGCCGCCAATCCGTCGGCGGCGTTCGATGTGGCCTCAAACCCGGAATTCCTGCGCGAAGGCGCTGCGATTGACGATTTCATGCGCCCTGATCGCGTGGTTGTCGGGGTGGAGACGAAACGCGCCCGCAAGGTGATGGGCGACATCTATCGCCCGTTGTTCCTGCGGGATTTCCCGATCGTCTATACCGGGCTGGAATCGGCCGAGATGATCAAATACGCCGCCAACGCCTTTCTGGCCACCAAGATCACCTTCATCAACGAAATCGCGGCCTTGTGCGAACGCGTGGGCGCGGATGTAAAGGATGTGTCCAAGGGCATGGGGATGGATGGCCGCATCGGCAACAAATTCCTGCATGCCGGTCCCGGCTATGGCGGGTCATGCTTTCCAAAGGATACCAAGGCCTTGGCGCGTATCGGGCAAGAGCATGCCGTGCCGATGCAGATCACCGAAACTGTCATCAAGGTGAACGAAGAAATCAAACGCCGGATGATCGGCAAGATCGAAGATCTGTGTGACGGGGTACTGAACGGCAAGACGATTGCCGTTCTGGGCGTCACCTTCAAGCCCAACACGGATGATATGCGTGACGCGCCCTCGCTGACCATCGTGCCTGCGCTTGTGGGGGCAGGGGCGCGGGTCAAGGTCGTGGACCCGCAAGGCCGCCACGAAGGTGAAGCGCTGCTTCCCGGCGTCAAATGGATGGAAACCCCCTATCAGGCCGCCCAAGGCGCGCATCTGGTGGTGATCTTGACCGAATGGAACGAATTCCGCGCGCTGGATCTGGCGAAGATGGTCAAGAAGATGGAAGTCCCCCGGATGGCCGATCTGCGGAATGTCTATTCCGAAGAGGAGGCGACCGAAGCCGGGTTCGAGGTTTATGTGGGCATCGGGCGGTAACTGCAAAACCCCGTAGCGCGGCTTTGGCCCCGGTTGGTGTTTCGCGCGCCTAGGGACCAGCGCCGCGTGCCGCACTCAAGATCGGGTGCGGGACGGGACGCAGAAGTGCAGCGACGCAATGCGCTGCTGCAATGCCCCAAGCCAAGCTCCAACTTGCGGCGGCCGGACCTTCGCCGAATTCCACCAATCCCAGCCGCAACCCCGTCGAGAGTTGCACAAGTGCGAAGGCCATCGCAGTGGCCCAATCGACCAGCAGGCAGCCCGGTGCGCGGCGCATCCAACTGCGTGCCATCACGGCAAGAACCAGACTTCCCATTAGCCCCATGGTCAGCGCATGGACCGCGGTGGCGCGCGGCAGGCCCACACCCAGTAGCGCCGCACCGACCAACCCCAGCCCCAAGGGCAGCCAAAGCCAAGCGCAGAGCAGCATGACAAGGTCGTGATGGCCCCTCGTCGCCGGTGCCAAATCCCACCACCACAGCCGCGCCGCCTGCCCAAAGGCAGCGAACAGGAGCAGCGCACCGATCCATCCTTCCTCTGCCCCTGTCAGATGCAGCGCCAACGCCAAGGCCAGCGCGCCATTGGCCGTCCGCGCACTCCACGGCCAAGGCGGCCCAGCTCGGCGGTTTCCGGCCCGCGCGGCCAGAAAGGCAGGAACGATACGGCCGCCGACCCCTGCGCATAACAGCGCCATGCCCAGAACCGCGGTCAGGCTGTCGGCCGCAAGGCGCAGCCGAACCGCGATCAGCACGAGCAGCAGCGGCGCCACCGCAATCGGCAGGCGAGACCACGCGCCCGCCCTGATCACCGGTGCCACGAGGCATAAGGTCAGCCCCAATGGATAAAGGGCCAGCCCAGCAAGCGCCACCCCGTCGGGCAGGCAGCTTCCCCCTGCCAGCCGCCCGACGCCCCATGCCGCGACCAGCGCCGCCGTCCCGCCCGCAGATATCCCCTCACCGCCGGCCCCGGCCAGTTTCAGCCAGTGCGGCAGGGCTGTCAGCAGATACCCCCCCATTGCGGCCCCGGCAAAGCCCAACACCAGTTCTTGCCGGTGCCACGCCACCGGGTCGCAGGCCAAATCGGGCCAAAGCCAGATCAGGGGCGCCAGTCCGGCCCAAAACGACGCCATCAGGAAAAGCGGCAGATGCGGTGCGCGCCAAAGCCCGCGCACGGGTCAGGCGACGGCAGCGAAGCGCGGGAACAGCACCTCGTTTTCAAGGTGCATATGCGCCACCAGATCGTCGTGGAACTTTTCCAACCCGGTATAAAGTGCGGTCCACGACCGGCAGGCACCGTCGGGCAGGGTCAAGCCGTGGGTGATATGGGTGATGTGGTGCAAAAGCTGGGCGGCCGCGTCATGGTCGTCTCGCATCGCGGCGATGGGATGCTGGATTGCAGGGTGGCCGCCCTGCCGCATCATGGGAAACAAAACCTGCTCTTCCTTGGCCATGTGGGCGTCCAACTCGTCCCGCAGGGCCAGCAGGGCGGCGGTCAGGCCAGCGGGGGCCTCGTCGTGGTCGCCGTGCACCGTCTCCACCTTCTGGGCGAGCGGGATCAGCCAATCCATCTCGGTGCGGTGGGTGTCGTGGTAGCGCGTCAGGATATGGTCGATCAGGGGCAGGGTTTCGGCTGGCGCATCGCGACGGGCCGCCGTTTGCAGGGCGGAAAGGTCATCCAGCAGTGCCTCAACCGCAAGGCCGTGCTGTGTCGCCGCATCCGCCAGCGACATCGCGCCGCCACAGCAAAAACTGATGCCGTTCCGGCGGAAAACCTCGGCCGCGCCGGGCTGGGTGGCCGCGATGTCGCCGACAAGGGAAAGGGCAGAAAGTTCGGTCATGGCAGGGGTCCTTCTTTGGGGTTCCAGGCGCGCGCTTGGGCGGGGGCAAGACGTAAAAGATCGACCGCGCGCGCGGCGATCTGGGCGGTGATCTCAGCGGTCGTTTCGGGGCGCAGGTAAAAGGCCGGGACCGGGGGCATCACAATGGCGCCCATCTCGGTCGCGGCGGTCATATTGCGCAGATGTGCCAAGGTCAGCGGGGCTTCGCGGGCCAAAAGCACCAGCGGGCGGCGCTCCTTCAACTGCACGCTGGCCGAACGGGTCAGAAGATTGTCGTCCAGCCCCTGCGCAATGGCGGCAAGGCTGCGCATCGAGCAGGGGGCCACGATCATGCCATGCACCGGAAAAGACCCCGAAGCGATGGCCGCGCCAAGGTCAATCACCGGGTGCAGCCGGTCTGCCAAGGCCACCAGCTCATCGCGGGCGCCGGGGCCAATCTCCAGCGTCAGCGTCCGCTCGGCCATCGCGGACAGAACCAGTTCTACCGCAGCACCCGCCCGGCGCAAGGCCCGCGCGCAATCCAACGCCAAGGCAGCACCCGATGCGCCCGAAACGCCAAGAATGACCCGCGCCGTCATGGCCGCCCCCCGCGCAGAACCCCTCTTAGGATCTCGGCGGCGCGCGCCTCGTGCGCGGGGGCCAAGGTCATGACATGGCCCCATGCGCGTGTTGTTTCGCTGTCGATCTTCGTCGTCGCGTCGATCCCCAACTTGCCCGCCAGCCCTTCGCAGGGCGAGGCGAAGTCAAGATAATCCATTGGCGTGCGATCCAGCACCATCACATCGCGGGCCGGGTCCATCCGGGTGGCCATTGCCCAAGCGATGTCGTCCCAACTGCGGGGGTCGATGTCGCGGTCCACCACCACGATGGTCTTGGTATAGCTGAATTGCGCGAGCATCCCCCAGAGGGCCAGCATCACCCGCCGGGCTTGACCGGGATAGCGCTTGTCAATCTGCACCACGGCCATCCGGTAAGAGCAGGCGGCTGGCGGCAGCCAAAGATCGGTGATTTCGGGGATCTGGGCGCGGATCACCGGCAGGGCCAAGGTGTTGAACACCTCGCCGATGACAGACGGTTCGTCTGGCGGGCGGCCCGTGACGGTTGTCAGATACAGCGGATCGCGGCGATGGGTGATGGCCGAAAGGCGCATGACAGGGAAGGGCTCCACCGAGTTGTAATAGCCGGTATGGTCACCGAAGGGGCCTTCTGGCGCGGTTTCGCCGGGATGAACCCAGCCTTCCAGAATGATCTCCGCATTGGCCGGAACCAGAAGTGGCACGGTCTTTGCTGGAACCACCTCGGCCCGCGCGCCGCGCAGCACCCCCGAAAAAACCAGCTCTGAGACGGTTTCGGGCAGCGGCAAGGCCGCAGACAGCAAGGTTGCCGGATCGGCCCCGAGCGCAATGGCCACCGGCATTGGCGCCCCCGCACGCTCCCAACTGCGGTGATGCGCGGCACCGCCGCGATGCGCCAGCCAGCGCAGGATCAACCGATCCGGTCCCAGCACCTGTGCGCGATAAACCCCAAGATTATAGCTTGCCAGATGCGTCGCCTCGGACCCATGCGGGCGGGTGATGACCACGGGCCATGTGATCAAGGGCCCGACATCCTCGGGCCAAGGCGTCTGCACGGGGATCTGGGACAGATCCAGCGGCGCGGACTGCTCTTGCGCGAGGGCGCGGCGCACCACCTTTGGACGGCTTTGCAAGGCGGCGCGCAGCATCGGCCAGCGTGACAGGGCGTCTCGCATGCCTTCGACTGGCGCGGGGCTGCGTAGGGCGGCAAGGAACTGGCCGAAGGCCGGAACCTCATCGAGGTGCAGACCCAGACCTGCCGCGACGCGGGACGGCGTGCCAAAAAGGTTGGCGATGACCGGCATCTGCACCTGCCGACCTGCACGTTGGGCAGCATCAAACCGCAGCACAGGCCCCCCCGCCCGCAAGGCTGCGAGTTGGACCGCAGTCATTTCGTGGCGGATGTCCACCGGCGCGGTCACCCGTGTCAGGTCGCCCGCTGTCTGGACGTGGGACAGGAACGCTCGAAGATCGGGAAAGACAGGCAGGCTGCGCATTGCGGGAGGTGTCCTTTTCCAAGGCCCATAGCGTGCGGCGGCTGTGCGAGACTTGACTATTGTCAACCCTTCGTGTCGCCAACCCGCCTATCAGGGGCCGACCGACCGAGGAACCTCTCATGCCCAACACCCTGCCGCGCCTGCCGCCCGTCCTTGGCCTTGCAGCGCGTCCCTTGCCGCTGATGCCCCTGAATCTGATGTTGTCCCGCCTGACACAGCGTCTGACCGCAGCCCATCCGACGATGCTGCGCCGCTTGCAGCACCATGCCACCTGTCGGTTTCTGATTGACCCGCTGGACCTGCCTTGGGTGCTGCTGCTTTGCCCGGCCGACGCGACGATGACGGCGCATCCGCGTGCCCGGCCGCCGGCATATGATGCGCGCATCGCTGGGGCGTTGTCGGCTTTTCTGGCCATGATGCATGGGGTCGAAGATGGCGATGCCCTGTTTTTCTCGCGCGATCTGACGGTCGAGGGGGACACCGCCGCGGTTCTGGCCCTGCGCAACGCGATTGATGACGCTGAGCTTGATCTGACGGATGAGTTGGCTGCGCTTGCCGGGCCGCTGGCCCGCCCCCTGCGCCGGATGCTGACGCAGGCCGAACAGGCCACGGGGCTGCACCTGCATCGGATCGGGGGCCTGTCATGATGGAACTCGTCTGCCCCGCAGGCACACCCGCCGCGCTGCGTGCCGCCGTCGAGGCGGGCGCCCATGCCGTCTATTGCGGCTTTGCCGACGAGACAAACGCCCGCAACTTCCCCGGTTTGAACTTTTCGCCCGAGGAATTGGCCGAGGCGGTGGGGTTCGCCCATGCGCGCGGGGCAAAGGTGTTGGTCGCGATCAACACCTTTCCGCGCGCCGGGGCAGAACCGCTGTGGCACCGTGCGCTGGCCAATGCAGAAGCGGCGGCGGTCGATGCGGTGATATTGGCCGACATTGGCCTGTTGGCCCATGCCGCCGAACGCCATCCTGCGCTGCGTCGGCACCTGTCGGTGCAGGCCGCTGCCGCCAACCCCGACGCGATCAACCTTTATGCCAGCGCCTTTGGCGTCCGCCGCGTTGTCCTGCCGCGCATCCTGACCGTCGATGAAATCGCCGCCATCAACCGCGAGATTGACGTGGAGACCGAGGTCTTCGTCTTTGGTGGCCTTTGCGTCATGGCCGAGGGGCGCTGTTCGCTGTCGTCTTACGCCACGGGCCAGTCTCCGAATATGAATGGCGTCTGTTCTCCCGCCAGCCATGTCGTCTATGCCGAAGAGGGCGGCGATCTGGCTGCTCGGCTCGGGGGGTTTACCATTCACCGCACGCCGAAATCAGCCCCCGCGCCTTACCCGACGCTGTGCAAGGGTTGCTTCACCTCTGCCGATCAGACCGGCCATATCTTCGAGGATCCCGTGTCGTTGGACGCGACCCACCTGATCCCGCAATTGGCCAAGGCCGGGGTTTCGGCCCTGAAGATCGAGGGCCGCCAGCGCAGCCGCGCCTATGTCTCCCAAGTGGTCCGCGCGTTTCGTGCCGCCGTTGAGGCGCAGGCGGCGGGCCTGCCCCTACCCGAAAGCGCGCTGGCCCGCCTGACCGAGGGGCAAGCCGCCACCGCCGGCGCCTATGCCAAAACGTGGAGATGACAATGGATCTGACCGTTGGCCCCAACTTCTTTTTCTGGCCCGCCGAAGCGGTTCGTGGCTTTTACTCCATGCTTGCCGATGCGCCGGTATCGCGCGTCGTGCTGGGGGAACTCGTCTGTTCAAAGCGGCTGCCCTTCTGGCAAGGCGAAATCCCCGGGGCCGTAGAGACCCTTCTCGCCGCCGGGAAAACCGTGGCCATCACCTCGCTTGCGCTGATCACGCTGAAGCGGGAACGCAAGCTGACCGCCGAGTTGGCGGATCTGGGTCTGCCGATCGAAATCAACGACCTCTCCGCCTTGGCGCAGGTGCCGGACGGGCAGCCCTTTTGGGTCGGCCCCTTGGTCAACGTCTATAACGAAGGGACGCTGCGCTGGTTGATCCGGCGCGGCGCGCGGCGGGTCTGTTTGCCGCCTGAACTGACGCTTGACGCCATCGCGGTGCTGGCGCGGCTTGGCCGTGAGGAAGGCGTCCCGATTGAGGTCTGGGGCCATGGCCGGCTGCCTCTGGCCATCTCGGGGCGCTGTTACCACGCCCGCCTGCATGACAGGACCAAAGACAGTTGCCAGTTTGTCTGTGGCGAGGATGCCGACGGGCGCGATGTGGAAACGCTGGACGGGCAGGCGTTCCTTGCCGTGAACGGGGTCCAGACCCTGAGTCAATCGACCGCCAGCATGGCCTACAAGATCGAAACCTTGGCTGAAGCGGGCGTCGACAGCCTGCGCCTGTCCCCGCAATCGTCTGGCTTTGCCCGCATTTGCGCGGCCTATGCCGAACGTCAGTCTGGCAAGATAGACGGTTCTGCTTTGGCCGATATCTTGCGTCCGCTGGCACCTGGCCAGCGTCTATCAGACGGTTTTCCAGCAGGCCCAGCGGGGGCGCATTGGTCGGGTGGGCGGGCCTGACGCCCGCCACCTTTCAACCCTTTGCGCCCTGTCCACGCGCGTAGACGTCTTCGTATCGGGTGATGTCATCCTCACCCAGATAGGCGCCGGTCTGCACCTCGATCAGCACCATCGGCAGTTTGCCGGGGTTTTCCAGTCGATGTTTGGCGCCAAGCGGGATGTAGACGGATTGGTTTTCGCTGACCAAGCTGATCGTGCCTTCAATCGTGACCCGCGCGGTGCCAGTGACCACGATCCAATGTTCGGCGCGGTGGACATGGCTTTGCAGCGACAGCGCCGCGCCGGGTTTCACCACGATGCGCTTGACCTGAAAGCGGTCTGACAGCGCCAGCGTTTCGAACCACCCCCAAGGCCGATGGTCGCGCGGGAAATGTTCAGCCTGCCGGGCGGCGGTCGATTTCAAGGCCGCAACCGCCAGTTTCACATCTTGCGCCCGCGCCCGGGGGGCGACCAGAACCGCATCGGGCATGGCGACCGCAATCATATCGGACAGCCCGATGCCGACCAGCGCCAGCCCCTCGGTCTCGCTGCGCAGCAGGCTGTTTTCGCAGGCAATCGCAATGGCTTGGCCCTGCGTGACATTGCCCGCGCTGTCATGCCCTGCAGTTTCGCGCCAGACCGCATCCCAATCGCCAAGATCGGACCACCCTGCGCCGTAGGGCATGACGTCAAGATTTTCCGCCTTTTCCATCACGGCATAGTCGATGGAGATATCCCGTGCGCCAGCCCATGGCGTGCCCGCCAGCCGCAGGAACCCCAGATCCGGTTCCGCCAATTCGACCGCATCGGCCACCGGGGCGATCAGATCGGCCGCATGGGTGGCAAAGGCCATCAGCACGGTTTCGGCCGAAAACAGAAAAATCCCGGCATTCCACAGGAAATTCCCGGCCCGCAGCATCGCCTCAGCCGTGGCAGCGTCAGGCTTTTCAACAAAGCGACGCAGCGGTTGCGTCTGGTCTTTCACCGGAGCGGCCGACAATTCCAGCCAGCCATAGCCGGTTTCCGCCCGGTCCGGTTTGATGCCAAAGGTGACGATCCGCCCGGCCTGTGCGGCGGGCGTCGCCGCGGCGATGGCGGCCCGAAAGGCGGCGGCGTCAGGCACCACATGGTCAGACGGCGCAACAAGGATCAGCGCCTTTGGGTCTTGGGCCGCGATATGCAAGGTGGCGGCCAAAATGGCGGGGGCTGTATTGCGGCCCGAAGGTTCGATCAGGATGGCACCGGGGTCGATCTCGGCTGCGGCCAATTGCTCCACGACGATGAAACGAAATTCGCTGTTGGTCACCACCACCGGACGGGCAAAGCCTGCACCGGAAAGCCGCGTGGCGGCCTGTTGAAACAGGCTGCCCTCACCCGTGAGGTTGCTGAACTGTTTGGGAAAGCTTTTGCGCGACAGCGGCCAAAGCCGGGTGCCCGATCCACCGCAGAGCAGCAAAGGAGTGATTGTTCCCATCAAATCTGGTCCTGTTTCAAGCTTGGTTCCGGCGGCAATAACCGGATTTTGTGGCACATTTGAGGAGAAGGCCAAGGAAATCATGCCAGATCATAGGTGACCGCGCCCACGCGCACGAAGATGTCCGCCATCGCCGCGCCGTCTTGCAGGGTGAACAGCACTTGCCCGGTCGGACGATAAAGGATCTGCGCCTCGGAAACGGCGGATGCGCCGATGCCGGGCAGGGCGACAAGACGCAGTTGGATATCGTCTGCGGCAAGGTCGCTGATGGCCAGGTTGCTCGAATCAAGGGAAACAGCTACTCAGAAGACCTAGAGAACGGCGACACCATCGCCGCTATCGCCTGGTCGGGCGACACGGTGCAGCTCAACCTAAGCGCAGAGACCGACAAGTACGGCTTCTTCATTCCTGAAAGCGGAACCACGATCTCTGCAGACAGCTTCGTAGTTCCTATGGGTGCAACCCACAAGAAGAACGTCGAAACTCTAATCAACTACTACTACGACCCAGCGGTTGCGGCAGAGTTGGCAGCTTGGGTGAACTACGTGACCCCAGTGGTAGGCGCTCAAGAAGAAGCCATGAAGATCGACCCGGCTCTCGCAGAGAACCAGTTGATTTTCCCAAGCGAAGAGTTCATGAAGAATGCCCACGGTTTCCGTGCACTTTCTGGCGAAGAGTCAGTGAAGTTCGCACAGGCATTCCAAGACGTATTGCTCGGAGCATAGGGCGTTGGCCACCGAGTTCATCGCAAGAGGTGCCGATCTTGAACTAGTGGGAATTCGAAAAGAATTTCCAGGCTTTACCGCAATTGAACATCTTGATCTCAAGATTCCTGCTGGCGAGTTCTTTGCATTGCTCGGCCCATCGGGCTGTGGCAAAACAACGACGCTTCGTCTAGTCGCCGGATTAGAACAGCCAACAACCGGTCAAATTTTGATTGGTGGCAAAGATGTCACAGACACCAAGGCCTATCAGCGACCGGTAAACACCGTGTTCCAGAGTTATGCTTTGTTTCCACACATGTCGGTTCTCGAGAATGTTGCATTCGGTTTGCGTCAGCGCAAAATCGACGACGTTCTTGCGAAAGCTCAGAAGTCACTCGAGCTGGTAGAGCTCGGACACCTCGCACAGCGCAGACCAACACAGCTGTCAGGTGGTCAACAGCAGCGTGTTGCGCTAGCCCGAGCACTGGTCAACCGACCTTCGCTACTGCTTCTCGATGAGCCGCTCGGTGCACTAGATCTGAAACTGCGTAGGCAGATGCAGATTGAGCTCAAGGCGATTCAGATGGAAGTCGGTCTCACTTTCTTGCACGTAACTCACGACCAAGAAGAAGCCATGGACATGGCCGACACCGTTGCGGTTATGAATAAGGGCCGCATCGAACAGATGGGTTCACCAGAAAAACTTTACGATCGCCCAAAGACCGTATTCGTTTCTAAGTTCCTTGGTCAATCCAATCTTTTTGTTGGCAAGGTCGAAGAAGAAAATGCTTCTTCTATCAGCATCAATGTTGCTGGGAATAAAATCACTGTGCCTAAAGATCGTGCCGAAAAACACAA
>CALBSG010000062.1 GCA_937927675.1 uncultured Paracoccaceae bacterium
GTTCAGACGTGTGCTCTTCCGATCTACCGTGGCCAGAATGTCGGGATTTTCGGCGAACTCCAACGCGGGGGCGCGGCCAGAGCCATCCTTTTTCATTTTCTGCGAGCCTTGATTGGCGACACGCCAATCGGCCACCGCCGCCGCCATCACCGCCGCATCGGCAGGAAGTGCGGCCTCTACCGCGGCCAGCATCTGGCTAGCGGTTTCCACCCGGATCACATCCACCCCCTCGGGCGGCGGCACCACGGCAGGGCCGGTCACAAAGGTCACGCGGGCGCCCAGATCGCGCAACGCCGCGGCAATCGCCGTGCCTTGCGCCCCGGACGAGCGGTTGGCGATGTAGCGCACAGGATCAATCGGCTCATGCGTCGGGCCCGAGGTCACCAGCACATGCTTGCCCTGCAAGGGGCCGCCGCCCAAAGCCGCCACAATCGCCGCAAAGATCGCTTCGGGTTCAGCCATACGGCCCGGCCCGAACTCGCCGCAGGCCATTTCGCCTGCGTCGGGGCCGACAAAGCGCACGCCATCGGCCTTCAATTGCGTCAGATTGCGCTGGGTCGCCGGATGTTCCCACATCCGAACATTCATCGCAGGGGCCATCAGCACCGGGGTATCGGTGGCCAGCAAGAGCGTGGAGGCCAGATCCTCGGCCCGGCCGGTGGCAAGTTTCGCCATCAGATCCGCCGTCGCAGGCGCAACCACCACCAGATTCGCCACACGGGAAAGCTGGATATGGCCCATCTCAGCCTCATCCGTCAGGTCAAACAGCGCCTCATGCACTTTTTCCCCGGCCAGTGCAGAAACAGAAAGCGGCGTGACAAATTCAGCCCCGGCCCGCGTCAGAACGGGGGTCACCGCCGCACCGGCGCCTTTCAAAAGGCGGATCAAGAGCAGCGATTTATAGGCCGCGATTCCGCCGCCGATCACCAGAAGTATACGTTTGCCGGCCAGCATGGGGGCCTCCGTTCAGGGTTGGCCCACGTTAAGGGTCGGATGCGATGAACTCAACCCAACACGCGGGCACAGCAAACGCAGACCCGGCCCTGATCCTTGACGCCCAGCGCCAAGGCTAAAGAAAATCATGCACCCCGGCACTGTGGGTTTCGAGATGACGGCGCAGCTTGGCATAGGCGGCGGCTTCCAACTGGCGGATGCGTTCTTTTGACAGCCCCAGCTCGACGCCCAATTGTTCCAGCGTACGCGGTTCATCGCGCAGCCGCCGTTCGGCGATGATGTGGCGCTCGCGCGGGTTCAAGGCCCCAAGGGCGCCCGCAAGCCAGCCACGCAGCCTGTCATGATCATGGGCCAACTCCACCGCCTCGGCCGCCTGCGGTGTTTCATCTTCCAGAATGTCGATCCATTCGCGGCCGTCCTCGTCACTGGCCTGTGGCGCATTGAGCGAGGCATCCATGCCGGCCAGCCGCCCCTCCATCATCTGCACCTCGGCCAGTGTCACACCAACCTCTTGCGCCACCTTCTCGCGCAACTGATGCGGGTCCAGATGCACGCCGGCCGCTTCGGCCTCGCGCGCCAGTTTGGCCTGCACCCGCCGAAGATTGAAAAACAGCGCCTTCTGCCCGGCGGTCGAGCCTGTGCGCACCAAGGACCAATTGCGCATCACATAATCCTGCACCGACGCCTTGATCCACCAAACCGCATAGGTCGAAAACCGCACCCCGCGGTCTGGGTCGAATTTTTCGGCGGCTTTCATCAGGCCAAGACTGGCCTCTTGAATAAGGTCATTCATCGGTGCGCCATAACGGCGAAACTTGGCCGCCATCGAAATCGCCAGCCGCATATAGGCTGTCACCAATCTGTGCAGCGCAGCCGTGTCGCGATGATCGCGCCACGCGCGGGCCAAGGCCGCCTCTGTCTCGGCGTCCAAGAGTTCTGCTGCGCGTGCTTGGCGCGGCAGCGTTTGGTCGTTATATCCATCAAAGGCCATGACCGCTCCCCCTTGCATGCCAGACTTTCCCTGATTTTACGGACCAATCGCGTGACCGGATCACCTCAAGGCTTCCCGAAACTTTCGCTGATCCTGGGCGGCGCACGCTCGGGCAAATCGCGGCTGGCCGAACGGCTGGCGCATGCGGCGGGCCTGCCCCGACAGTATATCGCAACGGCGGAAATTTGGGATGAAGAAATGCGGGCGCGCATCGACCAGCATGTTGCGGACCGCGGCGATGGATGGGTGACGCACGAAGCCCCGCGCGATGTGGCCGCCGCCTTGGGCCGTGCATCGGGGGTCGTGTTGATTGATTGCGCGACATTGTGGCTCACCAATGTGATGCTGGCAGGTGGAGATATTCGAACCGAAACCGAGGCGCTGATCACCGCGATTGCCGCCTACCCCGATCCGGTCATTGTGGTGTCCAACGAAGTTGGCTGGGGAATAGTTCCCGACAATCGCCTGTCGCGTGATTTTCGCGATGAGCAGGGGCGGCTGAACCAGCGGTTGGCCGAGGCGGCCGATCTGGTGGCGGGTGTCATGGCCGGCTTGCCCATGGTGCTGAAGGGTCAGCTTCCGGTGCTGGCATGACGCAAAACACGCAAAGCCGGGTCTGGCTGGTGCGCCACGGGCCGACGCATGCCAAGGCCATGGTTGGCTGGACGGACTTGCCCGCTGACCTGTCGGACCTTGCGGCACTGACACGATTGAACGCGCATCTGCCCGACGCCCCCGTGATTTCGTCGGATCTCAGCCGTGCGATCACGACGGCGGACGCGCTTTCGCCGCGCCTGCGCCTGCCACATGATCCCGATTGGCGTGAGTTGCATTTCGGCGATTGGGAGATGCGCAGCTATACCGAAGTTGAGGCGGAAACCCCCGACCAGATCCGCGCCTTTTGGGAAACACCCGGCACGGTCAGCGCGCCAAACGGCGAAAGCTGGGACGCGGTGACCACCCGTATCGACCGCGCACTGGCGCGATTGAAGCACCTGCCCGAAGTGATCGTGGTGGCGCATTTCGGTGCCATCATTGCGGCCATCCAACGCGCCGGAGGGCTGACCGCGCTGGAGGCGTTTTCGCACAAGATCGACAACCTCTCGGTGACGTGCCTTGAGTTTGGGCCTGCGCCAAAGGTCGTTTCCATCAATCACATTCCGTGATGGTCGCCCCCACAAATCGGAACTTTCCTTGATGTATCTGACATGCTTCTTTGGCCCAAAGGAGATGCCCTATGACTTATGACCTTGTGATCGGTGACCGCGCTTATTCTTCGTGGTCGTTGCGCGGCTGGCTGATGTTTGATGCCTTCAACATCCCGGTCAAATTGCACCATGCCCGGCTCTACACTGATGAATTGCCGAACCTTCTCAAGGCGTTTCATCCGGGCAAAACCGCACCCACCATGCGCACGCCCGATGGCGTGGTGGTGCCGGAAACCATCGCGATTGCCGAAGAACTCGCCAGCCGCCACCCAGAGGCCGGGCTGTGGCCGACCGCGCCCAAGGCCCGCGCTGTCGCCCGCGTTCTGGCCGCAGAAATGCATGCGGGCTTCACAGCGCTGCGCAGTCACTGCCCGATGAATCTGCGCGTCAGCTACACCGATTGTCAGCCAACCGCGGACGTTCTGGCCGATCTGAAGCGGCTGGAGGTCATCTGGGATTGGGCGCGCGATCAAACGGGCGCTGCGGTTTGGCTGGCGGGCGACTATTCTGTGGCGGATGTATTCTTTGCGCCGGTCGCAGCCCGCATCGCCACCTACAACCTGCCGGTGTCAGATCGCGCGATGGCCTATGTGAAGGCGCATCTGGCGCATCCATCCTTTCGGCGTTGGCGCGCGATGGGCATGGTCGATGGGGCAGATCAGGATTTCTACCGTCGCCCCTACCCACGCCGCCCATGGCCCGGCCCAGTACCGCTGCACGCCCGCGCGGTCGAGGGGACAGAGGCCGAAAACGCCGCATGCCCCTATTCCGGGGGCCCTGTCACCCATGTGCTGGACTTGCAGGGCCGCCGCTTTGGGTTCTGCAACGCCTTTTGCCGTGACAAAACCGTCGCCGACCCCGAAGCCTGGCCCAAATTCATGGCGCTGCTCTAAGGGCGCGTTAACCCTTTGCTAACCCTGATCGCCTATCCGTTAACCTATTGAACGGAGGCATTATGGTTGCGCGGGCCTTTACGGTGGCATTCGAAGGCGTCGAGGCGCGGCTGGTCGAAGTGCAATGCGCGCTGTCGCCCGGCCTGCCCTCGTTCTCCTTGGTTGGCTTGCCTGACAAGGCGGTAAGCGAGGCGAAAGAGCGGGTGCGGGCGGCCATGAATGCGCTGTCGATCGCGCTGCCGTCGAAGCGGATCACGGTAAACCTGTCGCCCGCGGATCTGCCCAAAGAGGGCAGCCATTTCGATCTGCCGATTGCGCTCGCGCTCTTGGCCGCGCTCGACATCATCCCCAAGGACGAGGTGGAAGGCACGATTGCCTTAGGGGAGTTGTCGCTCGATGGCAGGTTGATCCCGGTGATCGGCGCCCTTCCGGCAGCCATGTGTGCCGCCGAAGAGGGCAAGACCCTGCTCTGTCCGCGCGCCTGCGGGGCCGAAGCGGCATGGGTCGGCGCGGCCGAGGTTCTCGGGGCGGCCAGTCTGCTGGATGTCGTGCGCCACTACACCAATCAAATGCCACTCTCCCCAGCCGAAGCGGGCGAGGTGACGCGCTCCGCGGGCGGGCGCGACCTGCGCGACGTCAAGGGACAAGAACGCGCCAAACGCGCGCTGGAGATTGCGGCGGCGGGGCGGCACCACCTGATGATGATCGGCACGCCGGGGTCTGGAAAATCAATGCTTGCGGCGCGGTTGCCCAGCATCCTGCCCCCGCTTTCCGCCGTTGAGGCGCTGGAAACCTCGATGATCCATTCGCTGGCCGGACTGCTCAGCGAAGGCGGCATCTCCCGCGACCGCCCCTTTCGCGAACCTCATCACACGGCCTCGATGGCGGCGATCGTCGGGGGGGGAAAGGGTGCGAAACCGGGCGAGATATCCTTGGCGCATAATGGCGTCTTGTTCATGGATGAGTTCCCCGAATTTCCGCGTGCGGTGCTGGAAACCCTGCGCCAGCCGATCGAAACCGGCGATGTGGTCGTCGCGCGGGCCAATGCCCATGTGCGTTATCCGGCGCGGTTTCTTTTGGTTGCCGCCGCCAACCCCTGCAAATGCGGCTACATGACCGATCCCGCCCGCGCCTGCGCCCGGGTGCCAGCCTGCGGCGAAGACTATCTTGGCCGGATTTCTGGCCCCTTGATGGACCGCTTTGATCTGCGTGTCGAAGTGCCGCCGGTGGCCTATAGTGACCTTGACCTGCCCCCTTCGGGCGACACATCCGCCACAGTGGCGGCGCGCGTCGCGACGGCCCGCGCGGTACAGACCACACGATTTGAGGGGCATGCCAGCGCGCGGGTCAATGCCGATCTGGAAGGCCCGATGCTGGAAGAAACCGCCGCCCCCGACGCCGAAGGCAAGGCCCTGCTGGCGCGGGTGGCAGAACGCTTTGGTCTTTCCGCGCGCGGCTATCACCGCGTGCTGCGGGTGGCCCGAACCATCGCCGATCTGGACGGCAGCCCCGAGGTGCGCATGCCGCACGTGGCCGAAGCCGTCAGCTTCCGACTGACCATCGCCACCAAGGGCTAGACGCCCTCGGGGCGCCACGACGAGAAGCCAAAGGCGCCCGAGGAGAGATCAAAGTCCGCGTTTGGCCTCAATCACTTGCCAGATACGTTCGGCAGTGTTGGTGCCGTCAAAGCGTTCCAATTCCTGAATTCCGGTCGGCGAGGTGACGTTGATCTCGGTGAGCCAATCGCCGATCACGTCAATGCCCACAAATACCTGACCCTTTTCTCGCAAAACCGGCCCGATCCGCGCACAAATCTCCAGATCACGCGGCGTCAGGCCAACCTTCTCGGGCCGTCCGCCTGCATGCATGTTCGACCGCGTCTCGCCCGCCTGCGGCACCCGGTTGATGGCGCCCACCGGCTCCCCATCGACCAAGATCACCCGCTTGTCCCCCTTCGACACATCCGGCAGGAATTTTTGCACGATCAAGGGCTCGCGGCTCATGCCGGTGAACAATTCATGCAGCGAAGCGAGATTGCGGTCATTCGGATCCAGACGGAAAACGCCCGCCCCGCCATTGCCGTACAGCGGCTTCAGGATGATGTCGCCGTGCCGCGCCTTGAAGGCACGGATCGTCGCCAGATCACGGGCAATCGCGGTCGGCGGCGTCAAATCAGGGAAACGCAGAACCAAAAGCTTTTCCGGGCTGTTGCGCACCCAGAAGGGGTCATTCACCACCAACGTCTTGGGGTGGATCATCTCCAGAAGATGCGTGGTCGTGATGTAGCCCATGTCAAAAGGCGGGTCCTGCCGCAGCCAGACCACATCAAACTCGCCCAGATCCACCTCTGTTTCCGGCCCATAGCTGACATGATTGCCAACCTCGCGCCGCAGTTCGATCGGGAAGCCCCGCGCCATGACACGGCCCTCGACGAAGGCCAATTTATCCGGCGTGTAGAAGAACAGCGAATGGCCTCGCGCCTGCGCCTCCAGCCCGATCCGAAATGTCGAATCGCCGTTGATATTGACCGTCCCGATCGGGTCCATCTGCAAGGCAACTTTCAGGCCCATGGCGCGCTCCTGTCTTGATCGCGCTCTTTGTGGCCCAGGACTGCGCCAGTTGCAAACCCCTCA
This sequence comes from uncultured Paracoccaceae bacterium, assembly GCA_937927675.1. GTDB lineage: Bacteria > Pseudomonadota > Alphaproteobacteria > Rhodobacterales > Rhodobacteraceae > Tabrizicola_A. The sequence continues at coordinate 6,680 of CALBSG010000062.1, forward strand.
GGCCGCAAAGGCGTTTTCTAGAATTTCAACGCGCCCGTCCCCATCGACCAAGGCAACATCAAATCGAACCGGGGTAAGCTGCCCCGCGGGTTCACCGCCAATGAATTCCGATGCTGCCCCATAAATCCGTGCCATCTGGCGTGGGGTCAGATGTTCGGCCGCCATGGCATGGGTCTTGCTTTGCTTCACTTCAATAAAAATGACCTCGGCCCCATCGCGGGCCACCAGATCGATTTCCCCCGCCGATCCGCGCCAGCGCCGTGCGCAGACGTGTCGGCCCGCGCGCTCATAGACCTGTTCAACCAGATGTTCTGCCGCCAGACCGGCGTGATAGGACCTTGATCCGCTCATGTTTTCCCCCGGGTCAATGCCATCTGATACACCTCTCGCCGGGGCAGATCGAAGGCTTCGGCCACAGCGCTAGCCGCATCCTTCACCGTCATCTGCTCCAAAGCCCGGTCCAACGCCGCCTCAATCGTGGCTGCATCGGATGCAGCCTTTTCCCCGCGCCCGATCACAAGCACGATTTCACCTTTCAGGTCGCGTTCGGCAATGGCCTGTCGCACCTCCGCCACCGTGCCACGGATCACCTCTTCGAATCGCTTGGTCAATTCGCGACAGAGCGCAATTTTGCGCCCTTCTCCCAAAATATCGCAGCAATCTTCCAATATTTGGTTAATCCGCTTCGGGCTTTCATACAGCACAAGCGTTGCCTCGATCGGAGCAAGGCCTTGCAGGAACGTGCGGCGGGCCGATTTTTGGCTTGGCGCAAAACCTGCGAACAAAAAGCGGTCGGTGGGCAGGCCTGCCACCGTCAGCGCACAGAGCGCCGCCGACGGGCCGGGCGCAGCGGTCACGCTCAGCCCTTCGGCAATCACGGCGCGCGCCAGCGGAAACCCGGGGTCAGAGACCATGGGCGTTCCGGCCTCGGATGCATAGGCAATCGATTTGCCCTCGGTGATGGCTTTCAGAATGCGTGGGCTGACCTGCGCTTCGTTGTGATCGTGGCAGGCGACCAGCGGCCGATCCCCCAAAGGGATGCCGTGGATTTCCATCAGGTGCCGCAAGGTGCGGGTATCTTCGGCCGCCAGAACATCGGCCGAGGCCAGAATATCAAGGGCCCGCAAGGTAATGTCGCGCGCCGCGCCGATCGGTGTTGCCACCAGATAAAGACCCGGTGCAAGCGGGCTGCGTTGGAACGCCGAATTGCCGCTTGCCATGGCTTGACTCATCCTCTTTGCGTTTACTTCCCGGCGCGAAGGCCTTAGGTTCTGCCCTCGTAAACCAAACTCGCCGGGTGGGGAATTCATTGATGTTGTCTGTTTTGCACCGGGCCCGCAAGTCGCTGGGCCAAATTGCTGTTATCGCCACCGCTTTCGCCCTTTCAGCCTGTGTGCCGGGCGCCGGGCCGGCTCCTTCGGCGGGCAGTGGCAGCGGCAAGGTGCAGGTCGCGCTTTTGGTTCCCGCCGGGTCCGGTCAGGCCAGCGATGCGCTTTTGGCCAAAAGCCTTGAGAACGCAGCCCGGCTGGCGATTGCGGATCTGAGCAATGTCGAAGTGGATCTGCGCGTCTATGAGACGGCAGGCTCTCCGACACAGGCGGCCGCACAGGCGCAAAGAGCCGTGACAGAAGGCGCGCAGGTCATTCTTGGCCCGGTCTTCGCCCAAGAGGCCAATGCCGCAGGGGTGGCCGTTGCCGCCTCGGGCGTGAATGTTCTGTCCTTCTCGAACAACCCCGATATTGCGGGCAACAACGTCTTTGTGTTGGGCCCGACCTTTGACAACACCGCCCAGCGCCTTGCGGCTTTTGCCGTCAAGCAAGGCAAGGGCAAGATCATGATCGTGCATGATCGCAACACCGCCGGAGATCTTGGCCGCGCCGCGATTGACCGTGGCGTGCGCTCGGCGGGCGGTTCGGTGGTTGCGGTAGGCAACTATGAATTCTCGCAAAACGGCGTCGTGGGGGCAGCCCAGACCATCGCGAACACCGCCAAATCCAGCGGCGCGCAATCTATCTTCCTGACCGCCGATAGCGCGGGCGCCTTGCCGCTTGTCACCCAGTTGCTGGCGGACAATGGCCTGAGTTCGACCAATACCCAGTTTATTGGCCTGACCCGCTGGGACATTCCGACCGCCACGCTGGGCCTGCCCGGCGTGCAAGGTGGCTGGTTCGCCCTGCCCGACCCTGCGCTTTATGCCCAATTCCAAAGCCGCTACAGCGCCGCTTATGGCGAGCCGCCGCATCCGATCGCAGGTCTGGCCTATGACGGCATCGCCGCCGTCGGCGCGCTGGCCCGGTCGAGCCAAACCGGCCCGCTGCAAAAGAGCGCCTTGACCCAAGGCGCGGGGTTTGTCGGCGTCAACGGCATCTTCCGCCTGCGGGTCGATGGCCAGAACGAGCGCGGCCTTGCCATTGCCCAGATCAAGGGCGGGCAAGCGACCATCGTCGATCCCGCACCGCGCAGCTTTGCCGGTCCTGGGCTGTAAACTGATCTGCCGGGGTTCATCGGGATGTCACCTTTGCCTACCCATGATGCCCCGGCGGTCGAGCTGTTGCTGCCGACCGACCGGCTGATCACGCCATCGGTCCTGCTGGCCGCAATCAAGGCAGACCTGTCTGCCGACATCGAGCCACGCGCCGCCCGCGCGGTTGCGGTGCGCCACCTCGCCGCCGCCAAAGCAGAGGCCAACGCAGGCTTGGCCCAAGCCTTCGCCGCCGCCCCGTTGCGCGCCCGCGCGCTGGTTGCCGCGCAGGCCCGGCTGACCGATGGGCTGGTACAAACCGCTTTGGCCGTGGCGCAACACCTTCACCCTTTGGCCTCTCCGACCGAGGCAGAGCGCATCGCGGTGCTTGCCGTCGGTGGCTATGGTCGGGCCGAGATGGCGCCGCAATCGGATGTGGACCTGCTGTTCCTGACACCGTGGAAGATCACCCCCTGGGCCGAGGCAGTGATCGAATCCATGCTGTATATCCTGTGGGATCTGAAGCTGAAGGTCGGCCATGCCAGCCGCACCGTGGCGGACTGCCTGCGGCTTGGGCGGGACGACATCACCATTCGCACCGCCCTGCTGGAACATCGCTTCATCGCGGGTCATGCCCCGCTTGCGGCCGAACTTGGCGACAAACTGTGGTCAGAGCTGTTCAAAACCACAGGCCGCGAATTCATTGAGGCAAAACTGGCCGAGCGGGCCGAACGCCACAAACGGCAGGGCGGCCAGCGGTATGTGCTGGAACCCAACGTCAAAGAAGCCAAGGGCGGCTTGCGGGATTTGCAGACGCTGTATTGGATCGGGAAATATCTGCACCGGGTGTCGTCTTCGGCGGGGCTGGTTGCTGCAGGTCTGCTCGGGGCCGATGAATATGCGCAGTTCGAGCGGGCCGAGAATTTCCTTTGGGCGGCGCGGTGCCATCTGCATTACACCGCCGGGCGTCCGGTCGATCAGTTGACCTTTGACATGCAGGTAGAGGTCGCGGCCCGCATGGGATACCGCGACAGCGGTGGACGGCGGGCGGTCGAGCATTTCATGCAGGACTACTTCCGCCACGCCACGCGTGTTGGTGAATTGACACGCGTCTTCCTGACCGAACTTGAGGCCCGCCACGTCAAGCCCGAAGCCCGGATCAAAGGCTTTTTCAGCCGCAAGAAGGTGGCCAAAGGGTACAAGCTGGTGCAGGGGCGGCTTGATCTGGCCGACACCGCAAAATTCCTGTCAGACAAGCTGAACCTGTTGCGCGCCTTTGAAGAGGCGCTGCGCTCGGGCTATCTGTTGCATCCCAACGTCATGCGGGTGATCGCGGCGAACCTGCATCTGATCGATGACGAGATGCGCGATGACCCCGAGGCCCAGCGCATCTTTCTGGATCTGATGCTGAAGCACGGCAACCCGGAACGCGCCCTGCGCCGAATGAACGAACTTGGCGTCTTGTCAGCCTTCATCCCCGATTTTGAAAACATCGTGGCGATGATGCAGTTCAACGTCTACCACCACTACACGGTGGACGAACACATCATCCAAACCATCTCGACCCTTGCGCAGATCGAACGTGGCGAGTTGGTGGAAGACCTGCCCTTGTCCTCGTCCATCCTGACGGCCGGGGTGAACCGCCGGGTGATCTATGTGGCGCTTTTGTTGCACGACATCGGCAAGGGGCGGCCAGAGGATCATTCGATCATCGGCGCGCAAATGGCGCGGCGGATTGCACCGCGGCTGGGGCTGGACGAGGAAGAATCCGAGACCGTCGAATGGCTGGTCCGCTATCACCTTTTGATGTCCGACATGGCGCAGAAGCGCGATATTGGCGACCCGCGCACGGTGCGCGACTTTGCCAAGGCGGTGAAGACGCGCAAACGGCTGGACCTTTTGACAGTGCTGACGGTCTGCGACATTCGTGGGGTGGGGCCGACCACGTGGAACAACTGGAAAGCCATGCTTTTGCGCCAGTTGCACGGGCTGACCACCGATGCGCTGGAAGGCGGACTGGAACACATCAACCGCGAAAAGCGCGAGGATGAGGCCAAGGCGGCCTTGCGCAACCGCTTGGCGGATTGGGACGAGGCGGCGCTGAAACACGAATGTGGCCGCCATTACGCCCCCTATTGGCAGGGCCTGACCACTGAAACCCAAGAGGTCTTTGCCCGCCTGTTGCAGGGCCTGCCCGACAATGAAATTCGCATCGACCTGCACCCAGAGCCCGCGCGCGATGCCACCCGTGCCGCCTTTGCGCTGGTGGACCATCCGGGGATCTTCTCGCGTCTTGCGGGGGCCTTGGCGCTGGTTGGGGCCAACGTGGTCGATGCCAAGACCTATACCTCCAAGGATGGCTATGCGACGCCGGTGTTCTGGATTCAGGACGCCGAGGGAAAGCCCTATGACGTCGAACGCCTGCCGCGCCTGACCCAGATGATCGACAAGACCCTGAAGGGCGAGGTGGTGGCGCGCGATGCCCTTGCGGGTCGCGACAAGGTGAAAAAGCGCGAGCGCGAGTTTCGCTTTCCGACCCATATCACCTTCGATAATGAGGGCTCGGAAATCTACACGATCATCGAGGTCGACACCCGTGATCGCCCCGGCCTTCTGTTCGATTTGACCCGCACTTTGGCGGTGAACAACATGCAAATCTCCTCTGCCGTGATCGCCACCTATGGCGCGCAGGTGGTGGACACTTTCTATGTCAAGGACATGTTCGGTTTGAAACTTCACGCCAAATCCCGGCAAGAAGCGCTGGAAAAGAAACTGCGGCAGGCCATCACCGAAGGCGCCGAAAGGGCCAGCGCATGAGCAACCGCTTGATCCGAAACATCCTGACCCTTGGGCTTTGGACACTGGTCTCGCGCGGGGCGGGATTGGCGCGCGACCTGATGATGGCAAATTATCTGGGCGCGGGCGCGGTGGCGGATGCCTTCAACGTCGCCTTTTCGCTGCCCAACATGTTTCGCCGCTTCTTTGCAGAAGGTGCCTTCAATCAGGCCTTTGTGCCGATTTATTCGAAAAAGCTGCAATCGGGCGATGATGCCGAACGTTTTGCCCAAGACGCCTTTGCAGGCCTGTCTGCCGTGCTTCTGGCGCTGGTACTTTTGGGCACTTTGGCGATGCCGGGGCTGGTCTGGGCCATGGCATCGGGCTTTGTCGGGGATCAGCGCTTTGATCTGGCTGTCAGCTTTGGCCGGATCACCTTTTGCTACATCTTCTTCATCTCGCTTTTTGCCATGCTGGCTGGCGTCCTGAACGCCCACGGCCGCTTTGCCGAGGCAGGCTTTGTGCCGGTCTTGATGAATCTTGTCTTCATCGCCGCCATGTGGCTGGCGGTGATGTTCGGCTGGGATATTGGCACGACCTTGGTCTGGACGGTGCCGATCACCGGCATTGCGCAATTGGCCTTTACATGGCGGGCGGCGGCCAATGTAGGCTTTGTGCCGCATTTCCGCATGCCGCACATGACGCCCGATTTGAAACGCCTGATGATCACAGCCGTGCCGGCGATGCTGGCGGGCGGCGTTGTGCAGATCAACCTTCTGGTGTCGCGGCAGGTTGCCTCGGGAACCGAAGGCGCGATTTCATGGCTGGTCTATGCCGACCATCTTTATCAGCTTCCCTTGGGGGTGGTGGCCATCGCGGTGGGCACGGTGCTGCTGCCGGAACTGTCGCGCCGCCTTGCCGCGCGGGATGCCAAAGGCGGGCAAGACGCCTTCAATCGCGGGGCAGAGTTTGCCGTGGCGCTGACGCTGCCGTCGGCGATGGGATTGATGGTGCTGTCGCATCCGATCATTTCGGTGATCTACCAGCGCGGTGCCTTTGATGCCCATGCCACATCGAACACCGCTTTGGCGCTGGCGATCTATGCCGCGGGTCTACCGGCCTTTGTGCTGCAAAAGGTTTTGCAACCGCTGTTTTTTGCCCGCGAAGACACCCGGCGGCCCTTCCGTTACGCCATCTGGTCCATGGTGACCAATGCCGCCATCGCCGTCGGGCTGATGCCCTTTATCGGCTTTGCCGCCGCCGCGGTTGCCACTTCGCTGTCCTCGTGGATCATGGTCGGGCAACTTTGGTGGGGTGCCCGCGAGATGGGACCCGAGGCACAGTTTGACGACCGCCTTCTTATGCGCTTGCCGCGCATCTTTCTGGCCTGCATGGCGATGATTTTGGTGATCTGGGGCGGCGCACTTTTGCTGCAACCGCTGCTGCAATCGCCGGGTTGGCGCTATCCCGCGCTCGGCGGGCTGATCACCTTTGGCGTCTCGGTCTATTTCGCGGCGGGCTTTGGCGTGGGGGCCTTCCGGCTGTCCGAATTGAAGGGCCTGCGTCAGCGCTGACGCAGGTGATCCATCAGCCGGGGGATGCCACCGGGGGCGACCAGCACGGTCAGCGCAAAGCCTGCGACAAAGCCAGCCAGATCGCCCACCCAATCCCATCCGCCGCCAAAGATGACCCCAAAGATCAGCTGCGCGCCCAGCAAAAGCCCGATCATGGAAAAGGCCCGGTATTCCTTGCCCGACCCGGCAAGCCGCAGCCACATCAGATAAGTAAAGGCGCCCACCAGCCCATAATCGCCCGGATAGGCCCCGAACAGCGGCATGGGCGTTGTCAAAAACCCATAGGCCAGCGCGCCTGCAAGGGTTGCGCCAAAGAACACCACCAAAACCGCCCAGAACCGCAAAACCTCGCCAACGAATTTGCCAAGGGCGAGCAGGATCACCACGGCAAAGGCAGCATGGGTCAGGCTGCCATGCACAAAAGGATAGGCCACCAGCCGGGCCAGATGCTCGACCGGGAAGGTGCCCAACTGCCACATCTCACGCCACAGATCGGGCACAAAGGCGATTTTGGTGATCGCCTCCATCCGCCAACCAACAGCATCCGGCCCGCCTGCAATCCCGGCCTCGCCGATTTGCAGCACGATTTCCAAGGCGATCATTGGCAGGGCCAAAGCCCAGACCACCGGCGGCAACGGGTTAAAGGGCGGGGCGTTATGGTCTTGCATCTGACACTCCTCAGGGGTCAATTGACGCCCCATGCCCCGAGCGATAAGCCGAAGCGGCACAACTTTCCAGATGGAGTTCCCAATGTCCGAGCCGGTCCAAACGCCTCAGACCCAATTCAAACCCCGCATTTTCTCCGGCATCCAACCTTCGGGCGGCTTGACGCTGGGCAATTATCTCGGGGCGCTGAAGCGGTTCGTTGAAAAGCAGGATGAGGGGATCGAGACGATCTATTGCCTCGTTGACCTGCATGCGATCACCGTCTGGCAAGACCCCGAACGCTTGCGGCAGCAAACCCGCGAGGGCGCCGCCGCCTTTATCGCCGCGGGCATTGATCCGACCCGCTCGATCCTGTTCAACCAGTCCCAAGTCACGGCGCATGCCGAACTTGGCTGGATCTTCAACTGTGTGGCCCGCATGGGCTGGATGAGCCGGATGACCCAATGGAAGGACAAGGCTGGCAAGAATGCCGAAGCCGCCTCGCTGGGGTTGTTCGCCTATCCGTCGCTGATGGCCGCCGACATCATGGCCTATCACGCCACCATGGTGCCTGTGGGCGAAGACCAAAAGCAGCATCTGGAACTGACCCGCGACATCGCGATCAAGTTCAACAACGACTTCGGGGTAAACTTCTTCCCGGTGGTCGAGCCGCTCATCGAGGGGGCCGCGACCCGCGTGATGTCTTTGCGCGACGGCACCAAGAAGATGTCGAAATCCGATCCTTCGGATCAGTCACGTATCAACCTGACCGATGACGCCGACCAGATCGCCGCCAAGATCCGCAAGGCCAAAACCGACCCCGAGCCGCTGCCGGACAGCATCGAAGGTCTGAAAGACCGGCCCGAGGCACGGAACCTTGTCAACATCTACGCAGCCCTTGCCGGGCACACGGTCGAACAGGTCATCGGCGATTTTGCCGGGGCGCAGTTCGGCACGTTCAAACCCGCGCTCGCCGATCTGGCTGTGGCAAAGCTGTCGCCCATCACCACCGAGATGAATAGGCTGATGAAAGATCCGGCCGAGATCGACCGGATTCTCGGTGATGGGGCAGAACGTGCCGAGGCACTGGCCCGCCCGATCGTCGACAAGGTTTATGACATTATGGGCATGATCCGCTCGCGCCGCTAGCGCGGGGATGTCACGGAATCGTTTCATCCCAATGCCATGTTGGCGGCAAGGCCTCCCCGGCCTTGTCTGTCCCCTTACCCCCCGGCTGTGGCCGGGGGTTCTTTTTCGGGCAATCTGACGGCCTGTCCCGTCAACTTGACCAAAAGGCAAAATCCTTTCCGGCAACCTGCCCGCTGCCTCTTTCGCTTCTCCCCTCCGCCTGTTTAACTCCGGTCAAAATTGGGAGAGCGACATGGCATCGGGCATCAACATCCGCACCTTTTTCGAAGGCAAATGGCATGAGGGCAATATCCCCGTCATCCGGGCGGCGGATCATGGATCATGGCTTGGCTCGACCGTGTTTGATGGCGCGCGGTATTTCGACGGCATGGCCCCCGATCTCGACCTGCATTCCGCCCGCGTGAACCGCTCTGCCGAAGCGATGCTGTTGACGCCGACCATGGCCGCACAAGAGATCGAAGGCATCGCACGCGACGGCTTCAAGCTTTATGACAAGACCGCCGCCCTCTACGTCCGCCCGATGTACTGGGGGATCGAGGATGACGGCTATGGCCTTGGCCCGCATGCCGATTACACCGGCTTTGCGCTTTGCCTTGAAGAAATCCCCATGTCCGCCCCGGACAACACCACGACGCTGACCACCACCAGCTTCCGCCGTCCGGTCTTGGCCGACAACGTCACCAACGCCAAGGCGGGCTGCCTTTATCCCAACAATTACCGGATGATCGCCGAGGCACGACGGAAGGGTTTCCAGAACGCACTGGTGGCCGATGCCAATGGCAATGTCGCCGAAAGCGCCACGGCCAATGTGTTCATCGTCAAGGACGGCGTTGCCTTTACCCCAATTGCGAACGGCACCTTCCTTGCGGGCCTGACCCGCGCGCGCCACATCAAAAACCTGCGTGCCGATGGGGTCGAGGTGGTGGAAAAGGTCATCACCTTTGACGAAGTCCGCGCCGCGGATGAGGTTTTCTTGACCGGCAATTTCAACAAGGTCAGCCGCGTCAGCCAGTTTGACGATGTGATCTATAAATCGCACGCCATGGCGACCCGCGCGCGCGCGCTTTACTGGGATTGGGCAATGTCGAACCGTTGAGGCAGGGCGGCGGAAAATTACAATTTTCCGGACCTGCGTTTTGCAAAACGCCGCGACACCACTGAGGCTTGCCAGAATCTGCCCGGTCGGCAATAGTCGACCTGAAGGGGAGAGATTATGCGCAAGTTTCTCGTTGTGCTGGATGACAGCCGCGAATGTCTGAATGCCATGCGGTTCGCCGCTCTCAGGGCCTCGCATACCGGGGGGGGCGTGCAGATTTTGTCCATCCTCCGGCCCGAAGATTTTCAGGGCTGGATTGGCGTGGGGGATCTGATGCGGGCCGAAGCGCGCGAGCGGATCGAGGCGCATTTCGAAGTGTTCGCCAAATGGATGCGCGACAAGAAGGGCGTGAACCCCGAATTGGTGATCCGCGAAGGGGACCCCGCGGCCGAGATCTTGGCCCAAGTCCGCGAAGACCCTGAAATCGGGGTGCTGGTGCTGGGGGCGGGAAACGACAAATCCGGCCCAGGCCCCTTGGTCACGCAAATGTCGCGCAATTCGGCCAGCCTGCCGATCCCGATCACCATCGTGCCGGGCGAGATGAGCAAAGAACGACTGGAAAGCATCACCTGACCCGGGCAGCCATGCGTCGGGCGGATGCTGCAAGTGCGAAATTTGCAATGCTGCGCCCGCAAAATTCACCTATATTGATTGGGAGGGAGGCGTAACAGGAGGTCAATATGGCCCTGCAATCGCTGCCCCTCGTGAACCCCCGCCCCCAAGCCATCCCCGATGTTCCGGGCTTTGCCTATTACGACGTCGCCCTTTGGGTGCCCGGGCAAGCGCATGACGTCGCGCGCCTGACCGACGGCCCCTTTCGGGCCTCACGCGACGCGCTTGAACAGCATTTCAGCTATTTCGACACGCAGGATTGACCGACAATCCTTAGGCCCTAACCTTGACTCTGCGCCCCCTCGGGCGCATATCCGACATGAACTGTCGGAGATACGCAAATGTTCATCCAGACCGAATCCACGCCCAACCCGGCGACGCTGAAGTTCCTGCCAGGCCAATCCGTGCTGGAGCTGGGAACGGCCGATTTCCCATCCGTCGAGGCCGCCGGAAAATCGCCGCTTGCCACCCGGATTTTCACGGTTTCGGGCGTGACAGGCGTGTTCTTTGGCACCGATTTCGTGACCGTGACCAAGGCCGATGCCGTCGATTGGGGCCATATCAAGCCCGCAATCCTTGGCGCGATCATGGAGCATTTCCAGTCTGGCCAGCCGGTCATCACGGGAGAGCAGGCCGCCGCGCATCAGGCCCATGACGGGCCGGACAGCGATATCGTCAAGCAGATCAAAGAACTGTTGGACACCCGCGTGCGCCCGGCTGTGGCGCAAGATGGCGGCGATATCACCTTCCACGGCTTTGACCGCGGTGTGGTCTATCTTCACATGAAGGGCGCCTGCGCAGGTTGCCCGTCTTCGACGCTGACGCTGAAGATGGGGATCGAGAACCTGCTGCGTCACTATATCCCCGAAGTGACTGAGGTGCGTCCGGTTGCGGCCTGAAACGGTTCTGGCGCTTGACACATCGGCGGCGCATTGCGCCGCCGCTTTGCTTTTGCCCGATGGTCGGCTGCTGTCGCGTCTTGAACTGATGGACAAAGGTCAGGCCGAACGCCTCTTGCCGCTTCTCGAAGACCTTCTGGCCGAGGCGGGCTTAGGCTGGGGGGATCTGACCCGGCTTGCCGTCGGCACCGGTCCGGGCAATTTCACCGGAGTGCGCATCGCTGTTGCCGCCGCGCGGGGGCTTGCCTTGGGTCTGGGAATTCCGGCCATCGGCGTCACCCGGTTGGAAGCGCTGGCTCACGGCCTGCCCCGCCCCTTGACCGTGATCGAAGACGCCCGCCGCGATGAGGCCTATGTGCAAGAGTTTGGCACCGAGTCCTCCACGGCGCGGTTGATCGCCCTGTCCGATGTGGCGCAGGGGCTTGCCACCCGCTTCACCACCGGATCGGCCGCCGGTCCCGATGCCCTGCCCCCAGCCCAGCCCTTGGCCGAGGCGATCGCCGTCATCGCCTCTACCCGGCCCCTACCGCAGGCCCGGCCAGCGCCCTTCTACCTGCGGGGCGCCGATGCGGCCCCCCCCGCCGACCCGCCGCCGGTGATCCTGCCCGACCCCGTGCCATGATGCCCGCCCCTGATATGACGGCCGCCGAAATGGCCCTTGTGCATGCGGCCGCGTTCACCACCCCACGCCCCTGGTCCGAAGCGGAAATTGCCGAACTTCTCGCCAGCCCGCTGTGCTTTGCGCTGACCGAACCGGGCGGTTTTCTCTTGGGTCGCGTGGTTGCAGGCGAGGCCGAACTTTTGACCATCGCCGTGACCCCTGCCGCCCGGCGGCACGGGCTTGGCCGCAGATTGGTTCAAGGTTTTCTCGACAAGGCTCATGGTCAAGGCGCCGAATCGGCCTTTCTCGAGGTTGCCGCCAGCAACGACGCCGCGCGCGCGCTTTATGCAGCCGCCGGTTTCACCGCTGCGGGAAAACGCCGCGCCTATTATCAGCGCCCTGATGGAACCACCGACGACGCGCTGATCTTGGTCAGAACCTTAATAGAACCAAGACAAGACCAATAACGCGCTGGATGCAGGCCAAAGCCGCGAAACCCGATGCCGCCGCGGCACCTCACAGATTCCTGTTGACCCTTTCGCAACGTTCCGACCTAAACTGTCGGCGATCCTTCCGCACCCGACTGCTGCGGTCCTGACGGAGGGGCATGACAGTCATAACCGGGAGAACACCTATGACCCTGATGAAACATCTCGCAGGCGCTGCCGCGACCCTTGCCCTGACCGCAGGTGTTGCCACCGCCGAACCGGCGATCATCTTTGATCTTGGCGGCAAGTTCGACAAATCCTTCAACGAAGCTGCGTTTGGCGGCGCCGAGCGTTGGAAGGCCGAAACCGGCGGCACCTATAAAGAATTGGAAATGCAGGACGAAGCCCAGCGCGAACAGGCGCTGCGCCGCTTGGCCGAAGCAGGTGCCAACCCCGTGGTCATGACCGGTTTTGCCTTTGGTGACGTGCTGAACAAGGTTGCTCCCGATTTCCCGAACACCAAATTCGCCATCGTCGACATGGTTGTGGAACAGCCGAACGTGAAATCGGTGGTCTTCAACGAACATGAAGGTTCTTACCTCGTCGGCATGATGGCAGGTATGGCCTCGAAAACCGGGACCGTCGGCTTCATCGGCGGCATGGATATTCCGCTGATCCGTAAATTCGGCTGTGGCTATGCCCAAGGCGTTCTGGCGGCCAAGGCCGACGCCAAGGTTGTTCTGAACATGACCGGCACCACCCCCGCCGCATGGAACGACCCGGTCAAAGGCGCTGAACTGGCCAAGGCCCAAAAAGCCCAAGGCGCAGATGTGATCTATGCAGCAGCTGGTGGCACTGGTGTGGGCGTTCTGCAAACCGCGGCCGACGAAGGCATCCTGTCGATCGGCGTGGACAGCAACCAGAACTACATGCACCCCGGCAAGGTTCTGACCTCGATGCTGAAGCGCGTGGACAACGCGGTTTATGAAGCCTTCAAGGAAGGTGAAAACCTGACCCCCGGCATCAACGTCATGGGTCTGGCCAATGACGGTGTGGGCTATGCGATGGACGAAAACAACGCGGCCCTCGTGACCCCGGAAATGCAGGCCGCCGTCGATGCCGCCGCCGCCAAGATCAAGTCGGGCGAAATCGTCGTGCATGACTACATGTCCGACAACACCTGCCCGGCAGCCCAGTTCTAAGGCCAATCCGGTCTGACACATGCCGCGCCTGTGATCCGGGCGCGGCATATTCTTCAAAGGGCCCCGCTGTCGAAGCCACGTAAAGTGGACGGGTCCGGCGTTTCCAGACGGGGAGTGATGCGCATGGGCGAAGCCCAATATGCCATTGAACTAAAAGGCATTTCGAAATCCTTCGGGCCTGTGCAGGCCAATAAGGATATCAACATCGCGGTGCCACGCGGCACCATCCACGGCATCATCGGGGAAAACGGCGCGGGGAAATCAACCCTGATGTCGATCCTTTACGGGTTTTACAAAGCCGACGCCGGGCAGATCTTTATCAACGGCAATCTCACCGCGATCCCCGACAGCCAAAGCGCCATCCGCGCCGGGATCGGCATGGTGTTCCAGCATTTCAAGCTGGTGCAGAATTTCACGGTTCTGGAAAACGTGATCCTTGGGGCCGAAGATGGCCCGATGCTGAACACCTCGATCAGTCGCGCCCGCAAGGTGCTTGCTGATCTTGCCCGCGAGTATGAACTGGACGTAGACCCCGACGCGCTGATCGAAGACCTGTCCGTGGGCCACCAACAGCGGGTCGAGATTCTCAAGGCGCTGTATCGGCAGGCCGATATTCTTATTCTCGACGAACCCACCGGTGTTCTGACCCCGGACGAAGCGGACCACCTGTTCCGTATCCTGCGCGGCCTGAAAGAACAGGGCAAGACGGTGATCCTCATCACCCACAAACTGCGCGAGATCATGGAGGCCACCGACAATGTGTCGGTCATGCGGCGCGGCACCATGGTCGCGACGGTCAAGACCGCCGAAACCAGCCCGGAATCGTTGGCCGAACTGATGGTGGGCCGCAAGGTTCTGCTGGAGGTCGAAAAGGCCCCCGCCAAACCCGGCGATGTGGTGCTGTCGGTAAAAGACCTTCGCGTAAAGGACGACCATGGGGTTGAACGGCTGAAGGGCGTCAGCTTTGACATCCGTGCCGGCGAAATCCTTGGCATCGCCGGGGTGGCCGGGAACGGTCAGTCCGAATTGCTGGCCGCCCTCGGCGGCATGGCAAAAGCGACGGGCCAAATCACCATGAAGGGGGCCAATCTGCCGCTCTCGGGCAAAGGCGCTGACGGCCAATCACGCCGCGCCGCCGGCATCGCCCATGTGCCGGAGGACCGCCACCACCACGGGCTGATCCTTGATTTCACGGCGTGGGAAAACATCGCCCTCGGCTATCATAACGATCCGGCCTATCAGAAAAACGCGCTGTTCATGGACAATGCCGCGCTGATTGCTGACACCGAAAAGAAGATGGCCACCTTTGATGTACGCCCACCGATTGCATCCCTGCCCGCCAAATCCTTTTCTGGCGGCAATCAGCAAAAGATCGTGGTGGCGCGTGAGATGGAGCGCAGCCCCGCACTCTTGCTGATCGGACAACCTACGCGGGGGGTGGACATCGGCGCGATCGAATTCATTCACAAGCAGATCGTCGCCCTGCGCGATGCCGGCACTGCCGTGCTGCTGGTTTCGGTCGAACTTGATGAAATCATGTCCCTTTCTGACCGTATCGCCGTAATGTTCGATGGCAAGCTCATGGGCGAACGCGACCCTGACAAGACCGACGAACGTGAACTGGGCCTGCTGATGGCTGGCATGAATAAAGGGGCCGCATGATGGACCGTTTGCCGAAATGGGCTGATGTTGCCCTTGTGCCTTTGGTCAGCCTCTTGCTCGCCGCCGTGATTTCCGCGCTTGTCATCCTTGCCATTGGCCAAGATCCGATGGAGGCGCTGAACGTCATGGTCACCGGGGCTGTGGGGTCGTCCTACGGCTGGGGCTATACGCTGTACTACACCACCAGCTTCATCTTCACGGGTCTGGCTGTGACGATTGCCTTCCACGCCGGCCTGTTCAACATCGGCGGTGAGGGGCAGGCCCAGCTTGGGGGGCTTGGCGTCGCATTGGCTTGCCTGTTCATTCCTTGGCCGCATTGGTCGCTGGCGCTGATCGGGGCCGCCTTGGGTGCCGCGCTCTTTGGCGCGGCTTGGGCGGCCATCCCGGCCTATCTGCAGGCCAAACGCGGCAGCCATATCGTCATCACCACGATCATGTTCAACTATATCGCCGCCTCGTTGATGGTGTTCATGCTGGTCGATGTGCTGCGCCCCGAAGGCCAGATGGACCCCGCAACGGCGAACTTCCCAGAGGCAACGAACCTGCCGACGCTGAACCAGATCCCCGGTTTCAGCCTGATCTTTACCAAAGATGTGCCTGCAAACGTCACCTTTCTGATCGCACTTGCCGCCGCTTGGGCGGTCTGGGCCATCTTGTGGCGCACGCGGCTTGGCTATCAGATCCGCGCCTTTGGCAAGCCGGGAGCAGCGGCACAATACGCGGGCATCAACGCCTTTCGCATCACCATGATCGCGATGCTTATGTCGGGTGGTCTTGCTGGCCTGATGGCGATCAACAACGTCATGGGCGAGGCAGAGCGCCTGCTGCAAAACTCGGCCTCCGGGGCCGGGTTCATCGGCATTGCCGTGGCTCTGATGGGCCGCAACCACCCGGTCGGCGTGGTCTTGGCAGCGGTTCTCTTTGGCTTTCTGTTTCAGGGCGGGGCGGAACTTGGGCTTTGGACCAAGATTCCGATCGAACTCAGAACCGTTGTGCAAGGTCTGGTGATCCTGTTCACCGGGGCGTTGGATTACATGGTCCGCATCATGCTGATCCGCATCTTTGCGCTGTTCCGCACCCCCACGACCGCGAAAGGAGCCGCGTGATGGATTACGCAACGCTTCTGCAACTTCTCGACAGCACCCTGCGCCTTGGCACACCGCTCCTTCTCGCCTGCCTCGCCGGGCTTTATTCCGAACGCGCAGGCATCTTCGACATCGGGCTGGAAGGTAAGATGCTAATGGCCGCGATGAGCGCGGGCGCCGTCGCGGCCCTGACCGGTTCGGTCTGGCTTGGGCTTCTTGCCGCAATCGCCGGATCGCTGATCTTTGCCGTGCTGCATGGCGTTGCCTCGATCACCTTCCGGGGCAATCAACTGATTTCAGGGGTGGCGCTGAACTTCCTTGCCTCGGGCATCACTGTGCTGATCGCCCAAGCGCTCTTTGGTCAGGGCGGACGCACACCGCCACTGACCGACGGCGGGCGCTTCAATCCGATCACGCTGCCTTTCGCGGAAAGCCTGCAAGGCGTGCCAGTCCTCGGGCCGCTTTATTACGAGGTGATCTCGGGCCATTCGATCCTTGTCTATGCGGCACTGGCCTTTGTTCCGATGACATGGTGGCTGCTCTACCGCACCCGCTTTGGCCTGCGCTTGCGCGCGGTCGGCGAAAACCCGGCCTCGGTCGATACCGCGGGTGTCTCGGTCAAAGGTCTGCGCTTTGCTGCTGTCCTGATCACGGGCATCCTCTGCGGCATCGCAGGGGCCTATATGGCCACCGCCCTGCAAGCGGGCTTTGGCCGAGAGATGACTGCCGGTCGCGGCTACATCGCGCTCGCCGCGCTGATCTTTGCCAAATGGCGGCCTTGGCAGGCCTTGGGCGCGACTATGCTCTTCGGGTTTTTCCAAGCCCTCGCCCTGCGCCCCGATGTCGTGGAATCCGTGGTTGGCCGCAAGGTGCCCGTCTCTATGCTCGACGCGCTGCCTTATGTGCTGACAGTCCTCGTCCTCGCAGGCTTTGTCGGCAAAGCCATTCCCCCGCGCGCGGGCGGCGAGCCTTATGTGAAAGAACGCTAGGGCCTTTACTGTGGCCCCAATATCCCACGGGGTCCGGGGGAAACCCCGGCCCTGCCCTGCCAATCAGGACCAACCGATGACTGATCTGCTGCACACCGTCCAATCCCGCGCCGGAACGGAACCCGTCAAACTCGGCCTGATCCTTGGCTCGGGCCTTGGCCATCTGGCTCATGCGGTCGAGGGCGTCGCCATTCCTTATGCCGCTCTGCCCGGTTTCCCGCATGTGGGCGTGTCGGGCCACAATCCGAACCTGCACATCGGCAAGCTGGAATGTGTTCGTGTCGCGGTCTTTGGCGCGCGCGAGCATTACTATGAAAACGGCAATCCGGCCGCGATGCGCCCCGCGCTCGAGCTTTTGAAAGCGCTGAGGGCCAACCATCTGATCGCCACCAACGCGGCAGGGTCCTTGCGCGCCGATATCCAACCCGGCGATCTGATGCTGTTGAACGACCACATCAACTTCTCGGGCCTGAACCCGCTGATCGGGGAAAAAACGGACGCCCGATTTGTGCCGATGACCACCGCGCATGACCCAGAAATGCGCGCCGCCCTGCGCGCAGCGGCCAATGCGGTCGGGGTTGCCTTGCCCGAGGGGGTTTACACCTGGTATTCCGGCCCATCTTTCGAAACCCCGGCTGAAATTCGGGCGATCAAGATCCTTGGTGGCGATGCCGTGGGCATGTCCACCGTGCCGGAGGTCATTCTGGCCCGTTTCCTTGGCCTGAAGGTCGCGGCGATTTCCACCATCACCAATATGGCTGCCGGTATGTCTGATGAAAACATCAGCCATGAACACACCAAGGCCATGGCACCCTTGGGCGCCGCCAAGCTGGAAAAGGTCTTGCGCGCCTATCTGCGCGGCTTGGCCTAAGGTCTATTCGGCGGCCGAGGACAGATGGCTAAGCCCGCTGGCCAACCGCCGTTCATCCTTGGGGCTGACGCCGAACAATTCTTGATAGTGCCGCGCCATCGGTGCCGGGGTCGGATAGCCAACCGAAACCGCGATCTCGCGGAAGGAATCATTGGAATAAAGCACCCGTTGCCGGGCCTTTGACAGCCTCAGATGGCGATAATAGCGCAGGGGGCTTTGCCCGGTTTCCCGCTTGAACAGCCGTTCAAAATGGCGCCCCGACATATCTACCGCCGCGGCCACATCCGGGATCCGCAGCGGATCCTCGACATGGGTTTCAAAGAGCCGGATCGCCTCGCGGATGGGTGGCGTCAGGCGATCTGCCGTGCCTGCGGTCCGGGCGACCGGCACCTTCTGGCTGGCATCCTCATCTCGCACAAAGGGGTGCTGGAACCAGCAGGCCACCTCGGTCATACATTGGCGCCCCAGGCGTTCTTCGATCAGCCGCAGCATCAGGTCAAACACCGCCCCCGCGCCTGAGGCTGTCACCCGGCGTTTGTCGCGCAGGATCACCGCTTCTGAGGCTTTCACATCGGGAAACTCTGCCTTGAAGGCCGCCTCATAACACCAATGCACCGAGCAGCCGCGCCCCTCCATCAACCCAGCGCGGGCCAAGGGAAATATCCCGCCCGAAAAGGCGCCCAGTGTCAGCCCGGTGCGATCCAGCCAGCGCAGGCGGGCAGGGCTGTGTCGTGGGTCTGCGAATTCTGCCGTCGGCGGGGCCAGCAGATAAAGCTGGTCCAGCCCCTCCGCCTCGGCCAAGGTCACGTCAGGTTCAAACCGCACCTCGGCCGAGGATCGCACGGGCAATCGGGTTTCCGACACCAGTCGCCAGACAAACTCAGTCCGCCCCATGATTTCATTGGCGGCCCGCAACGGCTCGATCGCCGATGTCAGGCACGCCATTGGGAAGCCCGGAAACATCAGGAAACCCAAACGAAAGGGGCCGGGGCTGGGCATGTCAGTCTTCTGGCCACCAGCCCGGAGAGGTGGGCGCGCCGTCGTCATATTTCGACAACCATTCCGCCATGGCATCGCGGTTGCGGATGAACCCTTTGTAGGTTGCCAGATCGGGATGCAGATCGCGCACCACGCGGTGCAGGCGGCGGCCCCATTTCGGCACCTGAACCAGCTCTTCAAACTTGCCCAGATAGGCGCGGATATCAAAGGCAATCGCGTTGGACCGGGGCAGACGGTAAAGGGTCTGCAATTCGACCCGAAGGTGCATCATGCGCCCCATGTTTTCCTGTGTCAGGCCTGTGCGCATATAGCCCCATTCAGGGTAGGTTTCGGGGGCGGTATCCAAAAGCGGGTTCACCGTCATCGTCCAGTTGAACCGCCGCACCGGGGCGCCGTGTTGCAGCTTCAACAAGAACTTCAGCGCGCGGTCAAAGATACCCTTTTCATGGGCCAAGGGCACGGGCGCGTGCCATTCGTGAAAGTTCATCCCGATATCGAAGTCCAAGGACCAGTCAGCCTGCGTCGTGACCATCCCGGCATCAACCCAGAGCGTACCCTCCCGCTCGTCCTGCAGCGTGAAATCGCCCTGCGTCTGGCGGGTGATGTATTCCAGCGGACCATAAGGCAGGGTGGATTCATCCAGGAAAGTGAACTTCTGGTCGATGCCAAGCGGCCGGTTGATCCAATGCCAGCGGTTGCCATCCTTGGTCAGCGAAAACCACTGCGGGTATTCGCGCGCCTTGGTTTCCATGATGAGTTCCAACAAATCCCAGCCGGCCAGCGTCATATGCGGCAGCGACTGGCAGCGCAGGGGATCTTGGGCCAGCACCCGCGCCCGGTCGCGCATCTCGCTCAGGTAATGTTCGTCCACATCGAACGTGTGTTCAAAGACAGAGCCTTTGCGGCCCGACACATGCGGCTCCATATTGACCGAATACATGTAGTCGTCGCGGTCAAAGGGGAATGGAAAACGCCGAATATTGGCGGGCGAATTGCGGTAGGTGAAATCATCCACGAAGGTTTCGTCGCGGAAGAAGTCATCAAAGCCGTATTTGAAATCAAGGCTCATGGGCTGCACTCCTAGCGTTCGATCACCAGCGTCTTGCCGGTAAAGCGGCTGACGCAGGGCATGATTTTGGTGTTGGCGGCCATTTCTTCGGGCGAAAGCCAGTGGTCGCGGTGAGCAATATGGCCATCGCATTTGACGACGTTGGTTTCACACTGCCCGCAGGCCCCGCCACGGCACAGGTAGGGGGCATCGACGCCCGCGGCTTCCATCGCCTCGAGCAGCGATTGGGTCGGGCCGACTGTGATGGTTTTCTTCGATTCCGAAAGTTCAACCGAGAACGGCGCGCCAGTACCGGGGGCGGTGAATTCTTCGAAATGCACAGCGTGCGTTGGCCAGCCTGCGGCTTCAGCCGTCTTGCGGACCCAATTCAGCATCCCCTTTGGTCCGCAGCAGTATAGATGCGTGCCGATGGGCTGGCGGGCAAGGATTTCGGCCAAGGGCATTTGCTGGCCCATCTCGTCGAAATACAGGTTCACCCGGTCGCCGTGGGCTGATTTCAGATCATCGGCATAGGCAGCAAGGGCGGGGTTACGGGCGGCATAGTGCAGCTCGAAACGGCCGCCGAACCGGGTCAGTTGCTTGGACATGGCAAGGAAGGGCGTGATGCCGATGCCGCCCGCGAGGAACAGATGCTTGCGGGCGCGATTGTCCAGCGGGAAGAGGTTAACGGGATAGCTGAGAACCATCTCCATCCCCGGCTTTACATGACCATGCATGTAAAGGGAGCCCCCACGCCCCGCATCGTCACGGCGCACCGAGATTTCATAGGCGGAACGGTCCTCGGGGTCGGACATCAGCGAATAGGGGTTCAGACGGCGGGTGCCGTGATCGTCCATCTCCACCACGGTATGCGCGCCGCCAGAAAAGGCAGGAAGCTCGCTGCCATCCCTGGCGACAAAGCGGAACCGGGTGATAAGGTCATTGACGCGGACCACCTCGGCCACGCGGACGTTGAGTTTTGCGCCACCGCTCATTTGAACCGCTCCACCGCCGGGGGGATCTGCCCCTTGTCTTCCGCATCAATGTTCACGCCCTGAAAGGCCGCCAACCGGCGCGAGTAATGGTCGCGCACAAACAGGTGCAGCCCACAATGGCTGCACTGGAAGGGATCGGTCTTCACGTTTTCGGTGACGCCCTTGCAATGCACACATTGCACGCGGCGCACGGTAGATCCGCGATGTTCGGTCTGAATGTCGAGACGCGGATAACCCAAGGCGCAGATATCCCGCTCTGCCTGACCGATCAGGCCTTCGGACCCGGTCAGGTAGATTTGCGCCCCCATCGGGGTGTCTTGCAAGACGCGGGCAAGGCGAAACAGAAGCGTCGGCAAGGATGCCGCCTTTTGCGCTTGCCGCGCGCCAAGCGCTTTGACGCGCTCCCACTCGTCGGTGCCGTTCGGGCCTGCGGTGTACAGGATATGCGCCTTTGCCAAAAGGCCGGGGTCGCGGGCCACCAGATCGGCCACGGCCCCTGCCCCTTCGCCATCGGCGACGATCAGATGCATAGCCCCCGGGCGCGGTTCAAGCACGCCATACACGGGGCGGCTTTTTATCGAGGGGGGAAACTCGGTCTTTGTCATCGTGTCAAAACCTGTGGAATTACGGGAATACTCGCGAACCAAGGCCCCTGTCCGCGCCGACGGACCTTGGTTCGCGAGCGGGTGCCTTAGCCCTGAACGGTGCGGCGCTTCTTGTCGACGTCATAGAACGGCAGCGACGCAGACTTGCCCTTGATCGGGCCATGGGTGCCGCAACGCACCTCAAGCGCCGTACCATTGTTGGCGTCCGCCACGGGCAGACGCGCGATGGCCACGGTCCAATCGTTCAACGGCGAATACATGGCTTGCGTCACAACGCCGACTTGGGCGCCGCCTTTGAACACCGGCGCGCCATTGCCGGGAACGTTCTTGCCTTCCAGCAGGATGCCGGAAATCTTGAACCGCTCTTTGCCCTTCAGCCGATAATGCTCTTCTGCCCCGCGGAAGCCAATCTTGCCCGGCGAAACGGTGAAATCGAGGCCAAGCTCCCACAGCGTGTCGCCGGGGCCCTCGTTTTCGAAAGGATACATTTCCGAATTGTCGAAGGGGAAGAACAGCAAGTAGCTTTCCGTCCGCAGCATATCGAGCGTGGTGAACCGGCAGGGGATGATGCCCATGCTGGCGCCTTCCTCAAGGATGCGATCCCAGATCATCGGGGCGTCTTGCCCACGGCAGAAAATTTCATAGCCGCGCTCGCCGGTATAGCCGGTGCGGGAGATGGTGATCGGCTTGCCAAAGAGGCTCGCCCCCATGTGGCTGAAATAGGCCAGATTGCGGATGCCCGGAATGTGCTTTTCCAGATAGTCCACGGCGAGCGGGCCTTGCAGCGACAGATCATGCAGCGTGTCGTCAAAGCGCACCGAGACATCGCGGCCCATCGCCGCCATGGTCAGCTGTTCATGGCCTTGGCCAGAGCCATGCACCACCATGAAGCTGTCTGGCCCCATGCGGTAGATCACGCAGTCATCCACGAACTTGCCCGCGTCGTTCAGCATGCAGGCATAAACCGCGCGGCCCGGCATCAATTTTTCGACGTTCCGCGTGGTGGCACGTTCGATGACATGGGCAGCAGCGTGGCCGGTGATATGCACCTTTTTCAGGCCAGAAACGTCCATCAGGCCCGCCTTGGTGCGGATCGCCATGTATTCGGCATCCGGGTCGCCCTTGGAATAGGACCAAGCGGTGCCCATGCCCGACCAGTCTTCAAGATTGGAACCCAGCGCGCGGTGGCGGTCGCCGAGCGTCGAAAAACGCCAGGAATTGGTCATCTGCGGTCTCCCTGAAAGGTTATGATTTTGGCCAAGTCTGTTGGGCTTCTCGCCAAAAATCAATAATGAAATGCAAGTATTTTTCTTCTGAGAAAACATGTCAGCGAAAAGGGGCCGCCGAAGCAGCCCCTTGCCGAAAATTTCATCTGTTAACCGATCTTAGGCTGGCAACACGAAGAACCAGTTGGCCCACAAGACCACGGCAGCCCCTGCCACAAGGGCCAGATAGGGCAACATACCAGCCTTCCGTTCCCCCAGATCGCCCTCTTTCAGGCCCAGATCGTCATAGGCCTCTTTCGGGAACTTGCCGCCATCCTGCATGTAGTGGCGGTACCAGAACACCGGGATGATAAAGGCCGCAAAGATCAGGCCCGACCACAGCGCATTCTCATAGCCCCAGACCTTGGCGCCAGCGCCAAGGAACAGCGCGTTGACGAAGGCAAGGCAGGTGTTGATGGCAATCAGCCAGCTTGGTGCCTTCCACGGGCGGTCAAGATGGGCCGAATCGATCCGGTGAATCCAGCCGGCGTTCAGGTTCAGGAAGTTGAACATGATGTAGCCGACGTTCGAGATGGCGAGCACGTAGAAGTAACCCGCAATGTCGGAGGCCAGCGCCAGCAGGAAGAGGTTGAAGGCGAAGTCCGTCCACATGGCACCCGTGGGTGCGCCATGCTTGTTGACGTGGCTCAGGTAGCGCGGCAGCCAGCCGTCGCGCGAGCCCTGGTAGAGCGTGCGCGAGGAACCGGCCATCGCGG
>CALBSG010000063.1 GCA_937927675.1 uncultured Paracoccaceae bacterium
CCCCATGGTCACCGCCATGAGCTTGATCAGCCAGAAATCGACGGTCACCTTGGGCACCCGGTTCATCGGGGCGATAGTTTGCACGGGAACCATGCCCGGCTTTGCAATGGATGTGAGTGTCATTTCGTCACCGCCGGATCGACAAGGGTGGCCTGAAGCGCAGCCAAGGTTTCGCCAACGGCGGCCATGTCCGGCGCGTTTGCGCGGATCGCCGTGAAGGCGCCATCGGCCGCTTCGTCGATCATGCCCCAATGGGTAGGGTCCAGCGGCTTCAGCCCTTTCTCATTCTGATCCCATGCGATCTCGAAATCCTTGATCCGGGTCTTGGCCGCAGCAAAGTCGCCCTTGGCGGCGATGCCCTGCACATCGGTGATGATGCTGGCAAAGCTGGTCAGGTCGCCAAGGCTGGCCGCGGGCGCATTGGTCATGGCCCGGGCTTCATAAACCTGAAAGCCGGTGAAGCCCACCACGGGCACCGCGATCAGCGCGGTTGCAAGAAGAAGCTGTTTCATGCCTGTCTCCGAAGGGGCCAAATGCCCCGGCACGACAGGCAATAGGCCCAAGCCTGTGCGCCAAGCTTTCAACCGGATTACAGATTTGTATGGTGGGGGAGAGCCTGGTGTCAGGGCACCCTTGCATCCAGACTGCCAACCATGCCCCCACGAAACGAAAGTGCCCCATGCGAATTCTGCTGATCGAGGATGATCCTTCTGTCGCCGACTATGTCGCGCGGGGCCTGTCTGAACAGGGCCATGTTTGCGACGTGCTGGCCGAGGGGACCGACGGGCTGTTTCAGGCCACGCGCGAAACCTATGATGTGCTGGTGGTGGACCGGATGCTGCCGGGGCTTGACGGGTTGTCGTTGGTGCGGGCGCTGCGTGCGGCGGGGCGTAAGACGCCGGTGCTGTTTCTGACTGCGCTGGGCGGTATTGATGACCGGGTCGAGGGGCTGGAAGCGGGGGGCGATGATTATCTGACCAAGCCCTTTGCCTTTGCCGAACTGTTGGCGCGGGTCAATGCGCTGGCCCGCCGTCCGCCGGTGCAAGAGGTGAAAACCGCGTTGCAGGTGGCCGATCTGGAGCTGGATCTGCTGC
>CALBSG010000064.1 GCA_937927675.1 uncultured Paracoccaceae bacterium
AGCCAGACCGGCCGGCCCGGGCTGGCCTCTGGGCTGGCATTTGCTTGAAGGTCTGCAGCTTCAAACTCTAAGCTAACCAGCCAAGCGCCCGGCTTCATTTCAGCTTTGGCTTTTTCTACGGCGCGGGGCATGGTTTCTGGACGTTGAAATAAATAAACCATGTCGTACGCGCCCCAATGGTCGTCCCAAATGTCGCCACATCGAACCTCGGCCCATGGACATCTAAATTTGGCCAGCCAGCTAAGCGGACGGCTAAATTCAATGCCAATCCACTGTGCGTTGACATAGGCTTCGCGCAAAGCCTTCAAGCCATCGCCTGCGCCGCAACCGGCAGCGCTGCAAACAGAAGGCAGATGATCAGGGTAACTCGTAGCAAGGAAATGTCCGCGTTTGATTGGAGGGAATGGCGATCGTTGCCCCCTTCCTTTTGTCATGCGGGTGGCCATGGGTCGAGTCGCAAAGGTTAACGACGTCCTGCGGAGGCGAGGCTTCAGGCAGTTCCAATGCACTATGATTGCTGACGACGAAGCCTCTCCAAGCTATAGTGGCCCATGATTTTTGCATTTTACGACCTCGAAACTACCGGCATCTCACCTGCCTTCGATCAACCCCTACAATTCGCCGCCATTCTGACGGATGGTGAATTCCGGGAAATTGAGCGGGTTAATCTGCGCTGTCGAATCGCACCGCATATTATTCCATCGCCCTGGGCGTTGGCGGTCACAGGGGTGCGGCCCGCGCAACTCATCGATCCCAGCCTGCCGAGCCTCTTTGAGTTCACCCAAGATATCGCCGCCTTAATCCAGCGCTGGTCGCCAGCGATCTGGACCGGCTTCAACAGCATCCACTTCGACGAAGAGATGCTCCGTCAGGCGTTCTATCAAAACTTGCAGCCCGACATTTTTGCGACCCAGTTCAACGGCAACACACGGCTTGATGTGCTGACCGCGCTCTATGCCGTCTGGTATCGCCAGCCCGATCTGCTCAAATGGCCCGTGGATGAAACCGGTCGCGTGCGCTTCAAGCTCGACCGCATTGCGCCGCTGAACGGGTTCACCGCACACAACGCCCATGACGCGCTTGGGGATGTCGAAGCGACCATCCATATCACCCGCCAGATCGCCCAGCGCGCGCCTGAGCTCTGGGAAGAACTTCTGTCCAACCGGGACAAGGGCAGTGTCCAGGCCCGCCTCGCAAGCTTCCAGCCCATGGCGTTGGTCGAGCGCTTTGGTGGTAGTCCGCCGCGCGCCACGATTGGCTGCTACTGCGGCACATCTGCCAACAACGCCAATCAGGCAGCATTCCTTGATCTCGAGGCAGTCGATCCGGCAGATCTTCTGGCTGCTGATGACGCCGTGCTTTTTGCGGCGGTGGATGCGTCGCCGAAGATTATCCGGTCCCTCGCCACCAACAAGTCGCCTGCGCTCCTCGCATTTGCCACGCCCAATGCTGAGCATATCCGGCGCGCCGAGATCGTCGCGAACGCTCCAGAGTTCCGCGCCCGCGTAGCCAAGGCTCTGGCGGCGCGTTTCCCCGAAGATCCAGCTGCACCGACTCCACCCGTCGAAAAGCAGATCTTTGGCGGCTTCTACAGCCATGCTGACAAGGCACTGCTCACCGAGTTCCAGCGCGCCGATTGGCCACGACGTCAGGAGATCGCATCCTCGCTCGCGGATCGCCGTCTGCGCCAGCTTGGCCGTCGTTTGGTTGCCTTCCATGAACCTGCGCTGCTGTCACCGGAGGAGCGGGGGCAATATGAGGACTGGTTGCGCGCGCGCTGGTCGGCCGCCGATGTGCCCGAGACAGAATGGTTGACGGTTGAGAGGTCCAGGTGCGCGATTGCCGACATGCGCACGGGAGGCGATGTTGATGTGGGGCTGATCAGCGAGATCGAAACCTACCTGCAGGGCTTTGATATTTCTGCACGATGATGTTCATCGACTGTTCTTCCTTTGAATCATTTTATTGCGAGAGACTACTATTTAGGATAACAGGAGGGGGATCATGAGAGGAACGACGTGCCGCGCAGACGAGTCAAGCAGCTGAACTGGGGCGCGGAGCAGCGCAATGCGTTCATAGAGTTCAGGGCGTTCTGGCACGGCCGGATCAACCGAGCTGACCTGATTGAGACATTCGGCATCTCGCTCCAGCAGGCCTCGCTCGATCTGGCGGGCTATGCTGATCAATGGAAGCGCAACCTCAGCTATGACAAGAGCCAGCGTGCCTATGTCCGTGGCCGCAACTTCCAGCCGAAGTTCATCACGCCCAGCGCCGAGGACTTTCTCGCACAGTTGCGTGCGGTTGATCAGGGCCTTGTCTCGCGAGAGCAGAGCTGGATAAGCGAGTTCCCTGGGTATGGCGCAACGCCGACGCCTGCCCGCGGCGTCAAAGCAGAAACCCTGCGCGAGGTTCTGAGCGCAATACACGCGCCTGCCGCCCTAAACGTCACCTATCAGTCGATGTCCAAGCCTGAACCCAGCGCCCGCTGGATCGAGCCCCACGCTTTGGCCTTCGATGGGTTCCGCTGGCATGCGCGAGCGTTCTGCCAGATCGACAAGGTGTTCAAGGATTTCCTGCTCTCTCGCATTGTCGAGATCGGTAAGCAGGACCTAGTCACTGCAGACCCGCAGGCTGATGCCGACTGGCACAATGAAATCGTGCTTGAGATCGGCCCGCATCCGGATCTATCCGATAATCAGCGCCGTGCGATCGAGATGGATTATGGCATGGAAGATGGACGGGCGCAGATCCCGGTGCGGCGCGCGCTTTTGTTCTATGCGCTCAAGCGCCTCGGTCTAGACACCGACCCGGCAGCCAGGCGGCCCCAGGATCAGCAGATCATTTTGCTAAACGCGCCTGAAATATACGGGGATCGACAGTATCCAGCCCCACAGAGCACGACTGGTGGTGTCACATGATCGACGATCTCGAGCGCGTGGTTGGAGACACGGATTCACTTAACAGCAAACTGGTGCTGCTTATTGGTCAGCCACGCACTGGAAAGAGTGATTTGCTCGCCCAACTTTCTAAACGCATGCAAGTTCAAGTCTTGAATCTCGGCGCTGCGCTTGGCAGGGATATGCTTTCGCTTCCGAAGTCGCGCCGACATTTGTTGGTGTCGGAGTTCTTCAAGAATCTGACCGACGCGGCATCTGCTCATGGTCTGCTCTTGGTCGACAATATCGAGATACTCTTTGACAGGACGCTTCGTGTTGGTGCGCTTGATCTCTTGAAGGCGCAGTCTCGCGTGCGCCGTGTTGTCGCCGTCTGGCCCGGAGAGTTGCGCGACAATCGCCTCTCCTATGCCGTGTCAGGTCATCCGGAACATCAGGATTACAGCCCAGAGGGCGTGGTCCTATTTAGAATGAGTTGAAAGGGGAACAGGGATGCCGATGCATTATGGCGATCTCATTCAGTTCGAGCCGATTGAGTCTGTCATCCAGCTATTGGATGCTAATCGCCCGGATGAAGCCAAGAAACTGGTCTCGACCTACGTCATTTCCGACGACATGGCCGAACGCATCGCGAACCAGATGATCCCGCAGCTTTCGTTTGACGAGAGCGTGGATCACAAGGGCGTCCTGGTCGTCGGCAACTACGGCACCGGCAAGTCTCACCTGATGTCCGTGCTTTCGCTCGTCGCTGAAGATGCAGCTTACGTGCCGATGATCCGGCATCCGAAGGTGATGGAAGCTGCCACCGCGATTGCCGGCAAATTCAAGGTGCACCGTATCGAGGTTTCGAGCCAGATGTCCCTCAGAGACATAATCACCCAGCAGTTGGAGGTGTTTCTCGAGAAACACGGGGTGAATTATGTGTTCCCCTCAGCGGATAGGGTGGTCAACAACAAGTCCGCCTTTGAAGAGATGATGACTGCGTTTTCGGAGGCGCATCCGGACCATGGCGTGCTGCTGGTGGTTGACGAGTTCCTCGAATATCTGCGTTCCCGTCGTGACCACGACCTAGTGCTCGACCTGTCGTTCCTGCGTGAAATTGGTGAGGTGACCAAGCACCTGCGCTTCCGTTTCGTCGCGGGCGTCCAAGAAGCGATTTTCGACAGTGGCCGTTTCCAGCATGTCTCGGATAGCCTTCGGCGCGTGAAGGACCGCTTCACGCAGGTCCTACTCGCGCGCCAAGACGTCAGCTTCGTGGTCGCAGAGCGACTGTTGAAGAAGACAGCGGATCAGCAGAACAAGATCCGCGTCTATCTCACGCCGTTCGCCCGGTTTTACGGATCGATGAACGAGCGCATGGACGAATACGTTCGTCTTTTCCCCGTTCATCCTGATTATATTGGCACATTCGAGCGGCTCGTTTTCACGGAAAAACGTGGCGCGCTTGTCACGCTGCGGGACCAAATTCAGGCAGTACTCAAGGATGAGGTTCCTCAAGATCGGCCAGGGCTGATCGGTTACGATAAATTTTGGGAGACAGTCACATCAAATGGCGTGCTGCGCGCTGATCCGAATATCGGCCCGGTACTAAAGGTCTCGGAAGTACTGTCGGCACGCGTCCGAAAAGCATTCACGCGACCCCAGTATAGACCTATGGCGCTGCGGATCATTGATGGGCTCGCTGTCCATCGTCTGACA
>CALBSG010000065.1 GCA_937927675.1 uncultured Paracoccaceae bacterium
CCGGGCCGTCGCGTTTTGCTCCGGCCAGAGCCGACAACTCTCTGCGATGCCACGCCCTGCCTAGGTAACTCAGCAAAATCGGGCATTTTTTTATCGTCACGTGTTGTTGACTTATTTTGTCGGAAATTTTAAGGACAGCGCAGAGGCCGCCAGACCCCGTCCAGCCACCGCTCAACAGATCACGACGGGAAACACGATGGCGAACATTCGGCGCCCTGCCTCTTTGCGGCAGGGGTACTCTTCGGCAACGACAGGGCTTGCAGCTCCTTTGGCACTTGTGGCGGCGACGGCGCTTGGGGTGGTGGCCCCAGCCGGCGCGCAAGATACAAGTGAAATTCTCTTGCCGACAATTGATGTGGAAACCGCGGAACCAGCAACGAATGTGGTTCCGAAAAAGGTAAAAAAGCGCAAGATGGTCGCCACGACCGCCCCCGCGCCCACACCGGCGGCGGCCCCAGTGGCGGCGCCTGCCGCCGAGCCGGGGAAGGCCGGCCTGTCTCCCTATGCTGATCCGGTCGCGGGCTACCGCGCCGTGACCTCGGCCAACAGTTTGCTTGGTCAACCTTTGCTGGAAACCGCGCGGACGGTGACGGCCCTGACCAGCGAGGTGCTGGAAGACAAGAACTCCACCTCGATCCGCGAGCTTGCGCGCACCACGCCGGGCATGACGCTTGGCACCGGCGAAGGCGGCAATGCTTTCGGGGATGTGTTGTTCATCCGGGGGTTCAAGGCGTCGAATGACACCTTCATCGACGGGGTGCGCGATGCGGGTGTTGCGGTGCGCGAAACCTTCATGGCCGAACAGGTCGAGATTACCAAAGGCCCGTCAGGCTCGATCGCTGGGCGCGGCACCACGGGCGGGGCGTTGAACCTTGTCACCAAGAAACCGCAAGACAGCGATTTCACCGAAACGGAAACCTCTTTGGGCAGCAATGATCTTGCCCGCCAGACCGTTGATTGGAACAAGGTCTGGAATGATCGGTTCAAAACCCGTGTCGGCGCCATGAGTCAGGTTGCCGGGGTCGCAGGGCGTGATGTTGCTTCGGATGACCGCCGCGGTCTTTCGGTGGCGGCGGAATACAAGGCAACCGAGCGCCTGACCCTGTCCTTTGACGCCTATCATCTGGAGATGAACCAGATGCCGGATTGGGGCGTGCCGTGGGATGCGACCAATGGTGTTCCTTTTACCGAGGCCGCCTCAAGCCGCCCGACCTTGGATCGCAACACCTATTACGGCGTAGCTGATCGTGACTTCCAAAAGGGTCAGCAAGACATCGCAACATTTGGGCTGGCCTATGATCTTGGCAATGGGGCCAAGCTGACCAACCGCACCCGGCTTGGTCGTACGGTCAATGACTACGTCCTGACCGCGCCCGAGCGCCCCGTCATCACCGCGGTGGATCCCTTGGATTGGACCCTGACGGCGTCACCCAAGGGGCGCTATCAGGTGAACTCTATTCTGGCCAATCAGACCGAGCTGACCTTTGCGCCAAAAATCGGGGGCAGGGCACATAACATCGCCATCGGCCTGGAAGTGTCGCAAGAGGACGTTCAGCAGCGGGGTTATACCGGGCAGGATGCGGAATCCGGTGGCGGGTCTGCCACCAACGTTCTGACCGGCTGTTCGGTGACAATCTTCAATCCCGACACCAGCGGTTGCTGGGATTCGGCTGACGTTCTGGTGCGCAGTGCTGTGCCGACAACGACCAAAGTCGAAACCCAAAGCCTTTATGCGGCGGACACGGTCGAGCTGTCGGAACAGCTCATCCTCAACATGGGGATACGGCTGGACCATTACGATATCAGCCGCAGCGGGCTTGATCGCAACAATGTGGCGTTTGTCTACGGACGCAACGATACCATGGTGAATGGCAATCTGGGCCTGACGTGGAAACCGCGCGACAACGGGACTGTCTATCTGGCCTATGCCACCTCGTCGAACCCTATGGGGCAGGAGCTGGATGGCGGCGGTGGTGACTATGCCGGGTTGGACGCCAACTCGCAGCTGTTGGAGCCGGAACAGAACACCAGCCTTGAGCTGGGCACAAAATGGCAGCTTGGCAATCTGATGGTGACGGGCGCTGCGTTTCAGACCACCAAGGGTCAAGCGCGCGAGACGATTGGCACCGGCCCCTCGGCCACCACAAGCGATACGGGCAAATACAAGGTTACGGGCATTGAACTCGGCGTTGCGGGCAATGTCACGGACAAGCTGTCGCTATGGGGCGGGGCGACCGTGATCAACTCCGAAATCCTGGAAAGCGCGGATGCGGCCAACCTTGGAATGGAGTTTGCCAATATTGCGCATGAGCAGTTCAACCTTCTTGCCAAGTATCGGGTGACCGACAAGCTGTCGGTCGGTGGTCAGGCGACATGGCGCGGCAAGATCCAAGGTGGCACCTTTGCGGCCAGCAATGGCAATGAACTGCCGTCGTATTGGCGATTGGACGCGATGGCGGATTACGAAATCCGTGAAAACGCCAGCCTGTCCTTCCGCGTCGATAACCTGACGGACGAGTTGTATTACGACGCCTTTTATCGGTCCGCGACGCCTTACGTTTACGTCGCGCCGGGGCGGTCGGTCTCTCTCAGCCTCAAGATGAAATTCTGAAATCAAAGGGGGCAGGTTTGCCTGTCCCCCCTCCAAAAAGGCGCGCCATGCTGCTGTGTATTCCCGATATTTTGACACCTGACGAAGTTGCGGCCCTGCGTGCGCAGCTTGATGCGGCCGAATGGCAGGATGGCCGCCACACGGCGGGCGCGCAGTCTTCCGAGACCAAGCGCAATGCTCAAATTCCGTTGAGCAGCCCAATTTTGCCAGATCTTCAGGCAAGACTAATCCGCGCTTTGGCCGCCAATCCGCTCTGGGTGTCGGCCGTCCTGCCGCTGCATATCCTGCCGCCAATGTTCAACCGCTATGAAGGTGGCCAGACCTTTGGCACCCATGTGGACAATGCGATCCGCGTCATGCCCGGCGAAGGTCGCCAGATCCGCACCGATGTAAGCTGCACACTCTTTTTGTCCGCCCCCGAAGATTATGATGGCGGCGAGTTGCTGGTGGAAGGGCATTACGGCGCGCAATCGGTCAAGCTTCCGGCGGGCCATTGTGTGATCTATCCGTCAACCTCGTTGCATCAGGTCACGCCTGTCACGCGGGGCGTGCGGGTGTCTTCGTTCTTCTGGGTCCAGTCCATGCTGCGCGACGACACCCGGCGCGGGATGCTGTTTGACCTCGACCAGACCATTCAAAGCCTGTCGGCGCAATTGGGGATGAATGCCCCGGATGTGCTGCGCCTGACCGGGATCTATCACAACCTTATCCGCCAATGGGCCGAGGTCTGACATCATGAAACGCGCCATTTTCCTTTGCCTTGCCGCCGTGCCGCTGCCAGCCATGGCTGCAACAACCGATGAGATCGCGGCAAGTAATGCCAAGCTGGTCGCTTGGGCCGGCTGGCTGTTCGGGGATGGGTTGGCCACGCAGTTGCGGGCCGCCGCCGACGCTGAAACCCTGTCGCCGCTGGCAATGTTCATGGATGCCGATACGGTGGTCAAATCAGTCATGCTGGGGTTGTTGCTGGCCTCTTTGCTGGCTTGGGGCATCTGGGCGGCGAAGCTTTTGCAGATGGCTTTGGCCAAACGCCAGCTTGCCAAAGCCTACCTTGCGCTGGATGCGGCAGGAACCTTGCAGTCCAATCTGACCTTCACCTCACCGATGGCCGAGATTGTGGTAGCCGCGCAGACCGAAGTCGCGGCCTCGGTCAATCTCGATACTGCGGGCATCAAAGACCGCGTTGCGAGCGCCCTGACCCGGATCGAAGCAGGTGCTGCACGCAAGGCCCAAGCGGGGGTGGCCGTTCTGGGGTCGGTCGGGGCGACAGCGCCCTTCATCGGGCTGTTTGGCACCGTCTGGGGCATCATGAACAGCTTTATTGGGATTGCCGAAAGCGGTACGACAAACCTGTCCGTTGTCGCCCCTGGCATTGCCGAGGCGCTGCTGGCCACGGCGATCGGCCTTGTCGCCGCGATCCCCGCGGTGCTGTTTTACAACCACCTTTCCCGCGTTCTTTCCGCCCATCGCGCCCGCTTGACCGATGCCGTCGCCCTTGTCGAACGCAGTCTGTCGCGCGATCTGGATCGCAAGGCCGCGGCGCCCATGCATCCGCATCTGCACTTTGTGGCGGAGTAAACCCATGGCTGTGCGGCTTTCCGACGGCGACGATCTTGCGCCACAATCTGACATCAACATCACGCCTTTCATTGATGTGATGCTGGTCTTGCTGATCATCTTCATGGTGGCGGCGCCGTTGTCGACGGTGGATGTGCATG
Organism: uncultured Paracoccaceae bacterium; assembly: GCA_937927675.1. Lineage (GTDB taxonomy): Bacteria > Pseudomonadota > Alphaproteobacteria > Rhodobacterales > Rhodobacteraceae > Tabrizicola_A. The sequence continues at coordinate 4,330 of CALBSG010000065.1, forward strand.
TCGAATTGCCCGTTGCCACGGCCAAACCCGCACCGCGGGTCGGTGATCCGGTCTTTGTCACCGTTCACGCCGATCTGAGCCTTGCGGTTGGTGACCGCCCCATCACCCTTTCCGAACTGCCCTTCGAACTGGACATTGCCACCGGGATCAGGCGCGATACGCGGCTTTATATCTCCGCGGACCGTTCGGTCCCTTATGGCGAGATGATGGCCGTGATGAACCGCATGCGCGGTGCTGGATATCTGAAGATCGGCCTTGTCGGATTGGAGGATCCGCAAGCCACGGGCGACGCGGCAGAAACGGCGCCTTTGCCCCCCACCGCAGCCCCGGCCGCGCCATGAGCCTTGCCTATCCTGACCAGAAAAGCGGCGGCGTGCTGTGGCTTGGGCTTGCGGCCAGTCTTGGCCTGCATGGTCTTCTGGCGGTCTATTCCCTGCAATCCTCTGCGCTGGCGCCTTTGCCCGAAACATTGGGTCTAAAGGGGCGTGAACTGATTGATCTGGCCGAGGTGGAGATGCTGATGGCAGCCCCCGAAACAGATCTGGCCACCGGCGCACCGGCGGACGAATCGCAGGCTGCCCTCGACAGCCCGGAAAAAACCGAAATCGCCAAAACCTCGAACGATCCACTTCTGGCGCAGATCCCATATCAGGTTCCGGATCCAGACCTGCAATTCCGTCTGGCGAACCCCGATCAAAACCCCGAGGCCCGCAAAGACGCCACAGAAGTTCCCACCGAAATCAAGGAAGACCCCAAAGACAAAAGCACCCCAGACAGCACTGCGGCAGCCCCGGATGCCTCGGCCGGTCAAGATGCCGCAAGCCAAAGCGATGACACCGAAGAGGGTTTGTCAGATGAAGAAACAGCGGCGATCACCGCGTGGCAAAAGTCCCTCGTTCTCACCTTTGCCGAGGCAAAGACCTATCCCAAAGCGGCGCGGGCGGCCCGAATGACAGGCGAGGTTATCGTCGGCTTTACTCTGGACCGCTATGGTCGCGTGCTGAAACGCAAAGTCTCCCGGTCTTCGGGGCACGAAAGCCTTGATGCGGCAGCCTTGGCTGTCGTCGATGGTTTTGATCGCCTGCCGGCCCCGCCCGGATCCATGGGGCAGGGCCCGTTTGAGCTGTCGATCCCCTTCAACTATCGCTTCAAGTGAAGCGTATCGCTTCCGATCTCATCCGTACTGCGGCAGCCGCACAGTGCCATGGTGACCTCAAATTCCTCGCGCAAACGCCGCAGAATTTGGCTTGCTCCGGCGGCACCGTCGACCGCCAGTCCATAAAAGGCAGGGCGTCCGATCAGAACGGCATCCGCCCCCAAAGCAAGAGCCTTGAAGATATCGCTGCCCTGCCGGATACCGCCATCGGCAAGGATCAGCAGGTCGGGGTGTCGCGCCCGGATCGCGGGCAGCACATCGGTGGCAACCGGCGCCCCATCCAGCACCCGCCCCCCATGATTTGAAATGATCACCCCCGCGCATCCGGCCTGAACAGCCAAAGTCGCATCGTCCGGGTGCAACACGCCCTTTGCCAGCACCGGGACCGGGCTTTCGGCACAAAGTGCCGCCAGATCCTCCCATCGGGGGGCCATCGCCATCAGCCCATCAAACACCAAACTTGGCCCCTCTGGTGGCCGCGGTGGCGAGGGCAGCATCACCGCCTGTACGCCCTCGGGGAGATGAAAGCCCGCCCGGACCTCCCGGTTGCGCAGCCCGTTGATGGGGGCGTCGATCGTGACAACCAAAGCCTCCGCCCCTGCCGCTAGGGCCCGCGCGGCCATGGCCCGTGTGTTGTGTGGATCAGGCTGCAGATAAAGCTGAAACCAAAGTGGCCCCGGCGCTTGTGGCAGGTCTTCGGGAGCAACCGATGTTTGACAACTCAGCACCATTCCGATTCCCTGCGCCGCCGCGGCCAGACGCATCGCCGCCTCGCCTTGTGGACAGGCCAGCCGCTGAAACGCCATCGGTGCCACCAGCGCCGGATAGGCCAGCTGGGCTCCGAGTATCTGCCGCGCCGCCGTGCCACCAGCCAGATCACGCATATGACGCGGCATCAATCCGATCTCGTCCCACTGGGCGCAGTTGCGGGTCAAGGTGATCTCGCGCCCCGCCCCTCCGGCCAGATAGGCGAAGATCTCTGATGGAAGTCGTCTGCCTGCTTCCAGCTCAAAATCATCAGCAGTCAGGAGCATCATCTCACCCTCAGTTGGCCGTTGGACATATAGCCGCCTGAAGGTGATACCGCCATGAGGTGTTAAGGTGATCGCCCTGAAGGTACGTGGCTGCCTGACGCGCCCCGACGCGCATGCCGTATGGATTTCGCATCTGGGTTGGGACACATCACCGCAAACTGGGCGCTTCGGTCGATCGTGACGATGCCACTTTTCGGGGTGCTATGGCGCAAGCCGGGAGGACGTATTCAAAAGCCATCAGATCACATTCAAGTCGCGGTCCGAGGGGAGAACTCAAGCCCAAGAAATATGATGGGCAAAATGCACAATGGCGGCCCGGGGGGCGTCGATAATTATTTGATTTCAAGGATAAGTGGCGGAGAGACAGGGATTCGAACCCTGGGTCGGCGCAAACCGACAACGGTTTTCGAGACCGCCGCATTCGACCACTCTGCCACCTCTCCGCGGTAGGGATCGTGGCGGGGATTTAGCGGGGTCTTGCCGCGCTTGCAACCCCAATTCCGGGGAAATTTTTTTAGGCGACGCTTTGACGGTATTGGCGAGGGGGGGCGGCTGGCCAGATGCAACCGCAGGGGCCGGGCAGCGATGCCGCGCGGTCGCGGGGTGTTCGGTTCCGAAAAGGCGGTTGGGCTTGCTGTGCCAATTTGTACGCTGACGTCGGGCGCTACTGGATCGGCCCCGCGCGGTGGGGGCGTCTAGCGCCAGAGGTGGGCATGGCTTACCAGCCGCCCTTGCAGTTTTGCCAGCAACCGCAAGGCAAGTCCGGGGTGCGGCACGTCACCGGTCGCCAGCCGGTCAATCGCCACTTCGGGCGGGCAGGGGCGGCGGCTGATCGGATCGAAATAGCGCGGGTAAGAGATCAGCGCGGCGTGGACCAGATGGATCAGGTCGGGACGGGGCAGGGGGTGGCCATCCGGCGCGCGGCGGCGGCGGTCTGGCACGGGGCCAAGGTCGCGGGTCAGCCCCCAGCCTGCATAAAAGGGCGCCCCAAGACAGGTGACGGGTTTGCCCCGCAAAAGCGCCTCGAACCCCAGCAGCGAGGTCATGGTCCAAACCTCGTCAGAGGCTGCGATCAGGGCCAAAGGATCGGCCTGATGCGCGATCTCCTGTGCAAGGCCCGTCAGGTCAGCGGGCGCAATGGCACCGGGGCGCAGGCCCGCCTCGACATCGGGATGCGGCTTGTAGATCAGATGCGCGGTTGGGTTCGCCTGCGCGGCCGCTCTGAGAAGGGCCAGATTGGTGTTTACAGCCCCCGCACCCAGCCGGATTGAGGCATCATCCTCGACCTGTCCCACCACCAGAACCCGCCGTGTTGCATCACGACCCTGCTGACGGTCAGCCCCTTCCGTGCCGGACAGATTGTATTTCGTCACCCCCGCCGCCAAGAGCCGCGCCAAGAGCTGCTCTGCCCGTGTCCGACCGCCGGGGGGCAGCGGCGACAGGATCAAGCGCTCCAGCCGGCTGACCCGGCTGGGGTCATAATAGATGCCCAGATCATCGGTGATGAGCGAGAGCGGCGGCACCAAGGCTGCGCCAAGCCCGCGCGAGCGCAGGAACCCATCCTCGACCCGGCGGCAAGACCCGAGGTTGGGCGTTTCCTGCCCTGCCCAGACCAGCAAACCGCGCCCGGTCTTCTGTGCCTTCTCCTGCCCTCGGGGCTGATTCTTCTCGAATATCAGCGGTTTCTGGCGACCGAAGATTTCTTGCAGCCGCCCCCGCTTCCATGCCCGCATGCCGACGGCCACATGCCCGTTGCGATCCTCGCGCCAGCTTCGCGTCTCGGCCTCAAGCTGATCGACCACCTGTTCAAAGCTGCAAAGCTGGTCACGACACGGGTCATACCAAACCGGTGCCTCGATCATCGCGCCTGCGAACAGTTGCGCTCGCGACAGGGGGCGGCCCCGGCGGGCAACCGGGTTGCGGTCCTCGGTCAAGCCCCAGCCGATGTAGAAGGGTTGGCCAAAGACCTTGGGCCGATGGCCGGCAAGGATTGCTTCAAAGCCGAGTTGCGAGGAGACGGTATAGACTGCCACAGCGCCGTTGAGCAAAGCCCAAGGCGAAACCGGATCACGGCAAAGGCTGATGCGATCGCTGACATGCTGTGGCCCGTAATGGCCGGCCCGCAAGCCAAGGGCCGTTTCTGGGTGGGTCTTGATGATGATCCGCGCGCCGGGGTTTTCCTCTTGCGCGGCGAGGAGCATCTCGTTGAACGTCTGCGCACTGGCCCCGGCATGGGCGATTGAGGCGTCATGGCGGGTCTGGTCCACCACCAGCACATAGCCGGGGGCGGGCAGAGGGGACTCCGGATGGTGTATGTTGTATTTTGACAAATCTAGCGCCTGCAAACGGCCGATTCCGTCGCGGGCGCGCTGCATAAGGTTCGAATCGTCAAAGGGGTGACGCAGCAGGATATGTTCCAGCGTGGAGGGCGATGCGCTGTCGAAATGCACCCCCCGGCCGTCGATCATCAGGCCCAGCGGGGCGTCCCCCATCCGACCGGGGCGCAACGACCGCAGGAACGCATCTTCCACCCGAACCAAGGGCAGTCCGCGTTGTGCCGCGACCGCCTCGCCCCGCCCGGCATAGGGAGAGTTGCCCCAGACCACGACACCATCGCCCGGCGCTGGACGGCCCAGCCGCAATTCATGCCCTGCAAGTGTCAGGATGCGGCGCAGCCGGGGTTGGCGCAAGAAGCCCGCGTTGTAATAGCAAAGCCGCCGGGGCAGTTGGCCCACGGCGGCTTTGTCAAAGGGTTTGTCTCCCCACACCGGGGGATCAGCCGCCCGAGGCGGTTGTCGCCAGCGAATTCGCCGCACCGCTGGTGCCGGTGATCGCCGAAAGGGTCTTGGTCCACTGCACGAAGGGGGCCTCGGTGACATAAACCGTGTCGCCAGCCCGCACGAGGAAATCGCGCGCTTCAAACATGCCGGTGGGCTGGGTCAGGTCCAGCACATAGATCATGCGCTGGTCGCCCTGCAGATCGTTGCGCCCCAGAACGGCATTGGCAATCTCGGCCGGTTCGTTGCGGAAAACGAAGACGCCGGTCGGATCAGCGGTCGAGGTGTTCAGGCCACCGACGATGGCAATCGCCTCGATCGCCGAAAGGTTTTCGGTTTCAAAAGGCACGCGGTTTTGGCTGCCGGTGGCGCCAAGGGCCGTAAAGGCGCGGGTGTCGCGCTCCACAGTGATGATGTCACCGGGCCGCAGCGCAATGTCGAGGCTGGGGTTGGCGTAAAAGTCGGTTGCCCAGACCTGCCCGGTTGTGCCGCCGCGGGTCACGCGAATGATCGCGGTTTCGGGTTCAATCGACACACCGCCCGCCTTGGCCAGCATTGCGCTCAAGGTGCGGGTCGGGCGTTCGATCGGGAAGACCCCCTGCGCGCCGGCAAAGCCGGATACCGTGACGGTCGACCCGTCGCCGGCCAGCCGTTGCACCTGCACTTGCGGGTCAGGCGTTTGGGTGTCGAGTTTTTTGGTGATGATCTGGCGCAGGCCATCCGGCGACTGCCCGGCCGCCTTGATCTTGCCGGCGTAGGGCACAAAAATATAGCCCTGACCATCGACCTGAATTTCATTTAACGCGGAAACACGCTGTCCGGTATTGCCCAAAAGCGGGTCATCTTTGACGTTTTCGAACACCGTGATGCCCAGCACATCACCGGGCGAGATGCTGTCAGATCCCACCTTGCCCGCACCGCGGAACGCAGAGGAGAAGCCAAAGGCCGGGGTGACGGCGGTGGCGCGCGTCACACGGCTGTTGACGGTCACGACAAAGGCGTCGCCATCTTCCAGCACGGAACCTTTGTAGATTTCAGCCTTGTTCGGGCCGGAACGGGGCAAACCACACCCCCCCACCACGCCAACAAGCGCCACAAGGGCAAGGGCTGTCGCCCCCCTTGATGCCATACGTTTCACTGCTCGGGCTCCTTTACTTGGAGTTTGCCTCAAGTTTTGCCGACAACCCTACAGAAAGGCGGCAGAAATTCCAAATTGATTTGCCTCGCATCTGCGATAATCCTGCTAGACCAACCGCAACTGTTGCCGCGGTGCCGCTTTGCCAAGGGTCAGGGCGTCATACGGATCTTCGGCTTGCAGCATCATGTCTACCACCTGTCGTAGCAACTCGCGCCGCCCCCGCGAGGAATAGAAGCCCCCGGCGATTTGCGAGGTTTCAAGCAGGTAATGCCGATAATCGCGGTAGGCGCGGCTGTCGGGGCGGGTTGGCAGGGTGAAAAACGCGGTCAGACTTTGGGTCGAGACAAACTCCGGCTTGGCATAGACGGCCGCGCCAAAGGTTTTCAGCGGCAATCCGCGCCACAAAACCTGCTGACCGGCGGTCGAGTTCACTGTGACCGCCGATCGGGCATGGTTCAACAATTGTGCCAGCTTGCCGCCCCGCACGAAGTGTACACGCGAGGCGACGCCATGTTCTCGGGCCAACCGGCGAATTTCGCGCGCCACTGGCACGCGACCATCCTCCAAGGGATGCGCCTTGAAGACGATATGGTGATGCGGCGCTGCGCCCTTGGCAAAGCCTTCGATCACCACAGCCAGAAATTCGGTCATGGTCTTGAAGGGCGAATGCATTTGGAAACTGCTGTCATGCTCCAGTTGCAGCAGCACCAGATGATAGGGAAAGCCGCCGTGCGTGATGCGGAAGGTGGCCAGCATCCGTTCCCAGCGGTGCAAGGGCAAGAGCGCCAGCCGTTTGCAATATAACAGAAATTCTTGCCAGACCGTCAGCTTGCGATGGGGCCGGAAGTTGCGGAAATCCCAAAACCCGGTCAGCACGAACCAATGGTAGAGCGCACCCCAGAACATGTGTTGGCGCATATCGCCCCAGCGGGCAGGGGCGTCGGGCAGTTCCATGTCCATCTGCGCCAGCGCGGCCTGCATCTGCGGCACCGAGGTGTCCATCAGCCGCGAATGACCGTTCGATCCGCCACGTTCATAAGTCACCCAAAAGGGGCGCAGATAGCCTTCTTCAAACACATGCACGGCAATGCCGGCTTCGCGCGCCGCGCGCACCGCCTCGGCGTGGATGAAGCGCGTATCGCCATAAAGCACGATGTCGGTGATGGCCTTTGCCGCCAAAATCGCGCGCAGGGCGGTGGGCCAATCGTCTTGCGTGCCGCGAAAGGGGATAAAGCCGTCAGCCCCCCAAAAGGCGCGGTCCCCCCGGTTGAAGCCCACCCGCCAAACCCGGGCGCCGGCACGTTCCAACATGCGGCCAAGGCGTTGGAAGAAAGGTCCATGCGGCCCTTGCAGGAATAAAAACTGCCGATCTTGCCCCGAAAGCCGCATCAAATGCCCTTTTTCCCGTGTTTTGACAGCTTTGCCCCAAGCGTAAAGGGGGAATTTTCCCAATCCGTTGACGATTAGCGGTCAAGCGCGGCAAATTTTAGGCAATCGTTCCTGCTGCCAGATGGGCTTGCGGGGCAGGGCGGGCGCGGCTACCCATGGGGCAAAGGAGACCGATCATGTTCACCGGCATTGTCACCGATATGGGCGAAGTTCTGGCGTTGGAGCAAAAGGGCGACCTGCGCGCCCGGATCGGCACGGCCTATGATGTGGCGGGCATCGACATTGGCGCGTCCATCGCCTGCGAGGGGGTCTGCCTGACCGTGGTGGCGCTGGGCCGCACGCCTCGCAACTGGTTCGATGTGGAAATCAGCGCGGAAACGGTATCGAAAACCAATCTTGCGGGCTGGACGGTTGGCAAACGGCTGAACCTTGAGCGCGCCTTGAAGGTGGGCGATGAGCTTGGCGGCCATATCGTGTCGGGGCATGTCGATGGCGTGGCCGAGGTGGTGGCAACACGGCCCGAAGGTGACAGCCTGCGCGTCACCTTCCGCGCGCCGGAAGATCTGGCGAAGTTCATCGCGCCCAAAGGCTCAGTTGCACTGAATGGCACCTCGCTGACGGTGAACGAGGTGGATGGTCGCGATTTCGGCATCAACTTCATCCCCCATACCCAAAAGGTAACGACATGGGGCGAGGTGGCCGTGGGCCAGAAGATCAACCTCGAAGTGGACACCATGGCGCGCTACGTCGCGCGTCTGCGCGACTGGGGCTAAGCCGATGGGCGGGGCGATCGGTCACAACCGCGGCCCCGCTCTTGATGTCGCGACTGGGTGGAAAACCCATTGCTGGCGCAAAGCACGAGAGGCGCTATTGCCGACATTGCCGGTGGAAGTGGTCCGCCTGCGGGTGAAGCGCGCGAAAGAACTGGGTCTGCCCTATAAGACCTATGCAGGGATTCGCGCCCAAACCGGGCATGATGTGGTGGCGTTTCTGTTTTCCTCCGATGCGCTGAAGACTGGTCCCATGTCGCCGATGCTGTCGGCCCCGATTGCAGCCAAGCTGGCGGGCTTGACAGATGTGGCCCGGATTGGCCTTGCCTCCGCCCCGCTTGCTCCCAGCGCCTTGGCGCTGAACCCAGATCTGGATCGCGCCCATGCCGCCCCCTATGCGCTGGCAAGCTTTCCCCTGACCGCCCGAACCTTGCGGGCCGCGATGGGACTGCTGCCTGCGGACCGGGTGGTTTTGGTCGGCTTTGGTGCGTTGGAGCGCGACTGGTGTGCAGCCGGACGGCTGGCGGCTTTCCTGCCCGGCGCGCAATACTTTTGCGCATGACAGTTTAAGCGGCTCTCTCTGGCCTTCTGGCCCGCGCCGCGCTATGGGCTAAGGCGACACTTGCGGGATTCCATGCCATGACCAAGACCACCTATTCGGATGCCATCGCCTCGATCGAGGATATCATCGAAGACGCGCGCAACGGGCGCATGTTCATCCTTGTGGACCATGAGGACCGCGAGAATGAAGGCGATCTCGTGATCCCGGCGCAGATGTGTACGCCACAAGCCATCAACTTCATGGCCACTCATGGCCGCGGGTTGATCTGTCTGGCGATGCCGGCCGCCCGCATTGATGCGTTGGGCCTGCCGCTGATGAGCCCCAAGAACTCTTCGCGGCACGAAACCGCGTTCACCCTGTCGATCGAGGCCCGCGAAGGCGTCTCGACCGGGATTTCGGCCGCTGACCGTGCGCGCACGGTTTCGGTTGCGATTGACCCCTCGAAGGGGGCTTCTGACATTGCGACGCCGGGCCACATCTTCCCGCTGCGCGCCCGTGACGGCGGCGTTCTGGTGCGCGCCGGTCATACCGAGGCGGCGGTGGACGTCAGCCGTCTGGCGGGCCTGAACGCCTCGGGCGTGATCTGCGAGATCATGAACGACGATGGCACCATGGCGCGTCTGCCCGATCTCATCACCTTTGCCCAACGCCACAAGCTGAACATTGGAACGATTTCCGATTTGATCGCTTACCGCCGCCGCCACGACAATCTGGTGCGCGAAAAGGCCGTGAAGCCGGTGAAATCGGTGCATGGCGGCGATTGGCTGATGCGGGTTTTCGCCGATGAAACCCAAGGGGCCGAACATATCGTTCTGACCAAGGGCGATTTGTCGGGGGACGGTCCGGTGCTGGCCCGCGTGCATCAGTTGAACGCGATGGAAGATGTGCTGGGGATCGGCGACGCGCATGTCGGTGACCTGCAAGGCGCGATGAAGGTGATCGCTGCCGAAGGGCGTGGGGCCGTTGTGTTGTTGCGCGACACCTCGATGAAGATGGTTGCCGAAGGCGAGGCCAGCCCGCAGACGCTGCGCCAATACGGTCTTGGCGCGCAGATCCTGTCGGCCCTTGGCCTGCACAACATCACGCTGGTGACGAATTCGGCAGCGCCGAAGGTGGTGGGGCTTGAGGCGTATGGCCTGACCATCGCCGGCACCCGCAAGATCGAGGGCTGATCCATGGCCGCTGCTGAACAACATTACACCCTGCCGCTGCCGACCTTTGCCAAACCCGTTCGTCTGTTGATCGTTGTTGCGCCCTACTACAAGGACATCACCGATCAGCTGGTCGAGGGCGCCCGTGGCGTGGCTGCGGCCTGTGGGGCCGACGTGGATCTGGTCGAGGTTCCCGGCGCGCTGGAAGTGCCGACCGCCATCGGTCTGGCCGAACGTATGGCCAAATACGACGCCTATGTTGCGCTGGGCTGCGTCATTCGTGGCGAGACGACGCATTATGAAACCGTCTGCAATGACTCCAGCCGGGCGATCACGCTCTTGGGGTTGCAGGGCGCCTGCATCGGTAATGGCATTCTGACGGTGGAAAATCGCGCTCAGGCCTTGGCCCGGGCCGAGGTCGCTGGCCAGAACAAAGGCGGCGGGGCTGCCGCTGCCGCCTTGCATCTTGTGGCACTTGCCCGTAGCTGGGCCGCCGGTGACACCAAGGGAATCGGTTTTCGCGCATGACGGCCAAAGAAACATCAGGGCAACCCGACAAGAAAGCGATGCGCTCTGCCGCGCGGCTTTATGCTGTGCAAGCGCTCTTTCAGATGGAAAGCTCTGGCCAGACCGTGCAGACCATCTGCCGCGAGTTCGAGACACATCGCTTTGGCGCCACCTATGACGAGGGTGAGTTCATCGAGGGCGATTCCACCCATTTCCGCGCTGTCGTGGAAAAGGCCGTCAACTGGCAAGGCAAGATCGACCAGATGACCGACCGCGCCTTGGTCGCCGCTTGGCCCATCGACCGCATTGACCCGGTGATCCGCGCGCTGTTTCGTGCGGCCGGGGCGGAGCTGGTGGATATGGTGACGCCGCCCAAGGTGACGATCACCGAATATGTCGATGTGGCAAAAGCCTTCTTCCCGGATGGCAAAGAGCCTAAATTCGTCAACGCCGTGCTTGACCATATGGCGCGTGAGGCCCGGCCCGAAGCGTTCTGATTTTTTCGCAAACGCCACCAAGGACGGTCTTACCGCCTGCGTTTCAGATGCAGATGATATTGACCGGAGACCTTGAAATGCTGCGAATTATCCCCCGTTTGACCCTGTGTTTGACCCTTTTGTGCGCGGGTGTCGCCCGCGCCGACGAGGTGGGCAGTGAACCGGGCCTGCTGCTTTTCGAATGGACCTTGGTCTCTGTCGATGGGGCCGAGGCCACGGCGCAAACCACGATTCGAATTGACGAGCCGGGGCGTCTTGGCGGGCAGGGCCCGTGCAACCGTTACTTTGCCGATGTAACTGGCCCCTTGCCGACCTTCCGCCATGGCATGATCGGCTCTACCAAGATGGCCTGTCCCGATATGGCCGCAGAAGCGCAGTATTTTGCCGCCTTGCAAGCCATTGAGAGGGCCGAACTCACGGACGACAGCCTGCGCCTGAGCGGCGGCGGTCATGAATTGGTGTTCCGCAAACCGCTCGACTGAGCTGCGGCAATTTGGGCCTTTTCTTGGTCGGGCAAGGTGCTAGCATCGGTCCAACCAAGGGGGCCTGCCATGCCAAAACTCATCGCACTTTACATCCGGTCTGTCGCCATCGGCTTTGGCCTGTCGGCGGTGTTTCTGGGGCTGATGTTGTGGCAAGACGTTGCGGGCCTGCGCCACCTGATCTTTGGCTCCGACATGGGGCTGGTGGCCGCCGCCATGGTCTTTGTGTTTCAGGGAATCATCTTCGCCAGTGTGCAGTTCGGCATTGCCATCATGATGCTGGCCGACCCCGACACCCCACCAATGGGCGGCTTGCGCGACCGGCTGATGCCCGACCTTGGCGGCCAGACCCACGGGGCGCAGCTGATTCCGGTCAAGGTTCCTGCGAAAAAGTAAGGTGGCGGGCCCGCAGCGACCGTGAGGTCTGGGTTTTCCCGAGAGCCAGAGGTCTCAGGTGGGCGCCAGGTAACAAGACCAGGATCTTGCCAGAGCCAGCCCCCGTTCGCTTGCTTATCGGCCACTGGAAAAGTTGACCCACACGCGAAGAGCAGCACCCGCCAAGACAACATGTAGGGCTTGGGCCGGCCTACCGCAAGTCTTGCCATTTGTTCCCCTTTGGTTCATGTTCGCGCCATGGACCAACCCGATGATCTTGCCCGCCTTCTGCCCGGTCAGCGCCTGCAACGCGGGGTGGCGCGTGCGCTGCGTCAGTTTGATTTCGTCTGTGTCGAAGAACTGGTGCCGACGCCGGGATTGCGCGTCGATGTCATGGCGCTTGGCCCAAAGGGCGAGGTCTGGATCATCGAATGCAAATCCAGCCGCGCCGATTTTCGCGCCGATCAGAAATGGCAGGGCTATCTGGAATGGTGCGACAGGTTTTTCTGGGCGGTCGGCGCCGATTTCCCGGTAGAGTTGCTGCCAGATGGCCACGGTCTGATGCTGGCAGACGCCTATGATGCGGAAATCATCCGCATGAGTTCCGAAACGCCGCTTGCCCCGGCGCGGCGCAAGGTCATGGTGCAGAAATTCGCCCGCCATGCCGCAAGCCGGCTGCAGGCCTTCCGCGATCCGGGCGTGGCGGGGCTGATCGTCTGACGATCACCCGTGGCGACAGGTCAGGGCCGCACGGGGCAAGGCGGGATCAGCGTTTCTTTTTCTGTGTGTCGCCCATTTCGCGGGCCACCTGTGCCGCGGCGCGCAACTCCTCGGCGATTTCTTCCGCTTCGTCCGGATCGAAATCCAAGGGCAGTTCGACGCCCCCTTCCGCGGCGACATAAATCCGCACCATCCCCTGATCGGTCGGGCCGATCTGGATGTCGGCGGCGATCTCGCTTTGCTTGTCGATGCCCATGGCAGGCCCCCTTTTGCTTTGCCAAGGGCGTAGCGCGTTTGGCTCCCTACCTGCAAGCGGGCCTTTCGTAACTGAGGGCCGATTCCCCTCTTGCACTCGCGGCCGGGCAGAGCTAAATGCCCCCAAGTGCCGACTTAGCTCAGTTGGTTAGAGCACCAGATTGTGGATCTGGGGGTCCCCCGTTCGAGCCGGGGAGTCGGTACCATCTTAAAAGGCGCTGCGGCAACGCAGCGCCTTTTTGGTTTCAGGTTAGCGTGTCGCCCCGGCCCTTGTATTTCGCGCCGCCGCCCCTATGGTCGCGCCGCCTGCAACGGAGCCAAAGCATGACCAACGCCAACCAAATCCCTCACCTGATCGCGCAAGAAATCGGGGCGCAAGCGGCGCAGGTTACGGCAGCGATTCAGCTTTTGGACGAAGGCGCGACGGTGCCTTTCATCGCGCGTTACCGCAAAGAGGTGACGGGCGGCCTTGATGACACCCAACTGCGCAATCTTGCCGAACGCCTGACCTATCTGCGCGAGATGCAGGCCCGGCGGGCGGCCATCGTGGCCTCGATCACCGAACAGGGCAAGATGACCGATGCGCTGGCACTTTCGCTGGTCAAGGCCACCACCAAGGCCGAGTTGGAGGACATCTATCTGCCCTATAAGCCCAAGCGTCGCACCCGCGCGATGATTGCGCGCGAAAATGGGCTGCAGCCGCTTTACGACGCGATTCTCACCGACCGCAGCGCCGATCCCGCCACGCTTGCGGCGGGCTATACCTCTGAGGCGGTGCCAGATGCCAAAACCGCGCTGGAAGGTGCGCGCGACATTCTGGCCGAGGGGCTTTCGGAAAATGCCGATCTTCTGGGGCGTCTGCGCAGCCATATGAAACAGGTGGGCCGGTTGCAGGCCAAGGGGATCGAAGGAAAAGAGGTCGATGGCGCCAAGTTTTCTGATTACTTCGCCCATGATGAGCCGTGGAGTTCTGCGCCAAGCCACCGCGTTTTGGCGATGCTGCGTGGCCAGAACGAAGGCTTCCTGACCCTTGATCTGGCCATTGACCCCGATGCCCCGCGCGGGGCCAGCCCGGCCGAGCAGGCTGCGGCGGCCCATCTGAATGCCACGGGCAAAGGCGCGGGGGATCTTTGGCTACGCGACGCGGCCGCTTGGGCGTGGCGGGTAAAGTTGAAAACCTCGCTGACGCTGGATCTTATGGGCGAAATGCGCGACCGCTCCGAGGCGGAAGCGATCAACGTCTTTGCCCGCAATCTCAAGGATTTGCTGTTGGCCGCTCCGGCCGGGGGTAAGGCCACCATGGGCCTTGATCCGGGGATCCGCACCGGGGTCAAGGTGGCCGTGGTGGACGCGACCGGCAAGGTCTTGGCGACCGATACCGTCTATCCGTTCCAGCCCAAAAATGATCTGCGCGGCGCACAGGTGGCGCTGGCCGGGCTGATCGGCAAGCATGGCGTCAAGCTGATTGCGATCGGCAACGGCACGGCCAGCCGGGAAACCGAAAAGCTGGTGGACGATTTGCTCGCGCATTTCCCCGGAACCGAAAAGCCGGTGAAGGTGATCGTCTCCGAGGCCGGGGCCTCGGTCTATTCGGCCTCTGAACTTGCGGCCCGCGAATTCCCGCAGCTTGACGTCTCGTTGCGCGGGGCAGTGTCGATCGCCCGCCGCCTGCAAGACCCGCTGGCGGAATTGGTCAAGATTGAACCCAAGGCCATCGGGGTCGGCCAGTATCAGCATGACGTCGACCAGCACCGACTGGCGCGCAGCCTTGATGCGGTGGTCGAAGACGCCGTGAACGCGGTGGGGGTCGATCTGAACACTGCCTCCGCCCCCCTGCTGGCGCGGGTGTCCGGGGTGGGGCCGACCTTGGCCGAAAGCATCGTGGCGCATCGCGACGAAAACGGCCCCTTCGCCACCCGCCGCGATCTGCTGAAAGTGGCCCGACTTGGGCCGAAAGCCTTTGAACAGGCGGCAGGCTTTTTGCGGATCACGGGCGGCAAAGAACCCTTGGACGCGTCCTCGGTCCACCCCGAAGCCTATGATGTTGCCCGCAAGATTGTTGCTGCCTGCGGTCGCGATATCCGCGCGCTGATGGGTGACGGGACGGCGTTGAAAAAGCTGAACCCGGCGTCGTTCGTCGATGAAAAATTCGGCCTACCCACAGTGCGCGACATTCTGGCAGAACTGGAAAAGCCCGGCCGCGACCCGCGCCCCAGCTTTAAGACCGCGACCTTCGCCGAGGGCGTCGAGGACATCAAGGATTTGAAACCCGGCATGATGCTGGAAGGCACGGTAACCAACGTCGCGGCCTTTGGCGCCTTTGTCGATATCGGGGTGCATCAAGACGGGCTGGTGCATGTCAGCCAATTGTCGGACAATTTTGTCAAAGACCCGCATGAGGTTGTGAAGGCCGGTGACGTGGTGAAAGTGCGGGTGGTCGAAGTCGATGCGGCCCGCAAGCGCATCGGTCTTTCGATGAAGCGCGACAGCGGCGAGGCGCGCGAAAACGCCCGCGAGCGTCAGGCGCAGGGCAAGCCGCAACCTCACAAGGGAAAACCGCTTCCCACCAGCGCCGCACCGTCAAGTGCTGGCACGTCTGGCGGTTCCAATGCCTTTGCCGATGCGCTGAAAGGCAAGTTCGGGCGCTGATCGAAAAAGGGGGGCTTCGCGCCCCCCCTCGGGCCTGACGGCCCTCACCCCCGGCGGAGTATTTGGAAAGGCGCAAGCCATTCATCTTGGCCTAAATATTCCCGCCGGAGGCTCTGACCGTGGGGCAGAGATCGCTCAGCCGCCTTGGCCCCCAACTGTCAGCCCGCCAATCAGCAGCGTCGGCTGGCCAACGCCCACCGGCACCCATTGGCCCGCCTTGCCGCAATTTCCGATGCCGGGGTCAAGTGCCATGTCATTGCCGATGGCGCGGATACCTTTCAGCGCCGTGGCCCCGTCGCCGATCAGCGTCGCGCCCTTGACCGCCTCACCGAGCTTGCCATTCCTGACCCGGTAAGCCTCGGTGCAGGAAAACACGAATTTGCCGTTGGTGATATCGACCTGTCCGCCGCCAAAACCCACCGCCCAGATGCCGTCTTTCAGGCTGGCGACGATGCCGTCCGGGTCATCTTTGCCGCCCAGCATATAGGTGTTTGTCATCCGCGGCATCGGGATATGGGCAAAGCTTTCGCGGCGGCCGTTCCCTGTCGGGGCAACCCCCATCAGGCGCGCGTTCTGGCGATCTTGCATGTAGCCGACAAGGCGGCCGTCCTCGATCAGCACGTTGCGGGCCGATGGCGTGCCTTCGTCATCAATCGAGATCGAGCCGCGGCGGTCGGGCAGGGTGCCATCGTCCAGCACGGTGACGCCGGGGGCCGCGATCATCTGGCCCATCAGCCCAGCGAAAGCCGAGGTTTTCTTGCGGTTGAAATCGCCCTCGAGCCCGTGACCGATCGCCTCGTGCAGCAAGATCCCTGGCCAGCCGGGGCCAAGCACCACATCCATCATCCCCGCAGGGGCGGGAACGGCACCAAGGTTGACAAGGGCAACCCGCAACGCTTCGTGCAACAGCGGTTTCCAATGGGACGGCTCCAAGAGCCGGGCGAGGCCATAGCGCCCACCGGCGCCAGTGCCGCCCTGCTCGCGTCGTCCGTTCTTCTCGACGATGACTGCGACATTCAGCCGCGCCATGGGGCGGATGTCCGACAGCCGCAAACCTTCGGGGCGCAGGATTTCGACC
Source organism: uncultured Paracoccaceae bacterium (assembly GCA_937927675.1). GTDB lineage: Bacteria > Pseudomonadota > Alphaproteobacteria > Rhodobacterales > Rhodobacteraceae > Tabrizicola_A. The sequence continues at coordinate 20,870 of CALBSG010000065.1, forward strand.
TCTTGCAGGCCGGCCGAGATGGTGGCCGACACCTGCACCACGCGCGGGTCCATGGCGCGGGCATAGGCGTCCAACTCTTTCAGAACATCAATCTTGGCAGCAAAGGTTGCATCCGCCATCGGGTCGGCATCGGTGTAAAGCCGGGCATTGGTGCCTTTTGGCGCCGCAGCCAGCACCCCGCCACCATCGCCCACGGCAAGCCGCGCCGTTTCGGCGGCGCGTTTCAAGGCTTTTTCGCTGATTTCCGTGGAATGGGCGTAGCCCGCCACCTCGCCTTTGACGGCGCGCAGGCCAAAGCCTTCTGAGGCGTCATAGCTTGCTGTTTTGATCCGGCCATCGTCCAGAACGATCGCCTCAGAGCGCTTGCGCTCCAGATAAAGTTCACCATCTTCGGCCCCGGAAAGGGCGGCGCGCAGCACGCCCAAGGCGGCCTGTTCATCCAGATTTGTGTCGAAGGGGCGGAAGGGGGCGTCGGTCATGGGGGCCTTTCGCGGTTGCGGCATTGATCTGTGTCAAATAGCGCCGCTTTGTCGCACGGTTTCACTTGAGATCATGCGCCTTATGTGGTTTCACCATCGGCATAATCAACGGGATTCTGCCCAAACCTTGGGCGTGCCTGAACAATAGGGCGCAATGTCGCCAGACGAAACGGGAAACGAATATGCGTCAGCTCATCTCTCGCGCTGGTCTCGCCATGGGACTTGGTGTTCTTCTCTCCTCGACGGCCGTTGCGCAGTCGCTGGAAGTCATCGGCGCACCGACGCCCGAAGGCATGGGCTTTCAGCCCGCCTCCACCGAGGTGGCAAGCGGGCTGCAAAGCCTTGATCACATGATCCTGATCATCATCAGCGTCATCACCGTTTTCGTGACCGCGCTTTTGCTGATCGTGATCTTCCGCTTCAACCGTCGTGCCAACCCGACGCCGGCGCGTTTCACCCACAACACCCCGCTGGAGGTGATGTGGACGCTGATTCCAGTGCTGGTGCTGGTGTTCATCGGCTCGTTCTCGCTGCCGCAACTGTTCAAGCAGCAGGATTTCACCGAGGTGAAGGCCGATCTGACCATCAAGGTCACCGGCAACCAGTGGTTCTGGTCCTATGAATACCCCGATGAGGGTGTGTCCTTCGACAGCTTCCTGCTGCCGAAAGACCAGCTGGCCGCTGCTGGCTATGATGAAAGCCTTTACCTGCTGGCAACCGACACCGCCGTTATCGTGCCGGTCGGCAAGACCGTTCTGGTGCAGGTCACCGGTGCTGACGTGATCCACTCGTGGAAGGTTCCGGCCTTTGGCGTGATGCAGGATGCTGTGCCGGGCCGTCTGGCGCAGACCTGGTTCAAGGCTGAAAAAGAAGGCATCTTCTTTGGTCAATGCTCGGAAATCTGTGGCAAGGACCATGCTTTCATGCCGATCACGGTGAAAGTTGTCTCGGAAGCGGCCTATGCCAAGTGGCTGGAAGCTGCGAAGGCGGGCAACGTCGTTCTGGCGGCAAACTGATCCTTTGTGATCTCAGGCAGGGAAGGGGGCCGCGTGGCCCCTTTTCAACCAAGGTAGTATAGGACGGGCCATGACCGACATCCGGTCTTACGAAGACAACCGCGACGCGGGCTTTGGCGATTACGTGCAGCTGTTGAAGCCGCGCGTGATGTCGCTTGTGGTCTTTACCGCGCTGGTTGGCCTTTTGGTCGCCCCGGTGTCGTTGCATCCGGTTGAGGCGTTCACCGCCGTGTTGTTCATTGCCTTGGGGGGCGGCGCGTCTGGCGCGTTGAACATGTGGTGGGATGCCGACATCGACGCCATCATGCGCCGCACCAAGAGCCGTCCGATTCCGTCGGGCCGGATTGAGGCGGGCGAGGCTTTGGCCGTTGGTCTGGCGCTGTCGGGCATTTCGGTTGTGATGCTGGCGCTGGCGACCAATGTGCTGGCAGGCGCGCTTCTGGCCTTCACCATCTTCTTTTATGTCGTGATCTATTCGGTCTGGCTGAAACGCTCGACCCCGCAGAACATCGTGATCGGTGGGGCTGCCGGGGCCTTTCCGCCGATGATTGGCTGGGTGGCCGCGACCGGGTCGGTTTCTCTCGAAGCCTTCTTGATGTTCATGCTGATCTTCATGTGGACCCCGCCGCATTTCTGGGCGCTGGCCTTGTTCATGAAGTCGGATTACGGCGATGCCAAAGTGCCGATGTTGACCGAAACCCATGGCCGCCGCGTCACCCGCGCCCATGTCTGGTGGTACACTGTCGCGCTGGTGCCGTTCTCGCTGGCGCTCGGCTTTACCCCGATCGGTGGCAATGTCTATCTGGCCGCATCGGTCGTGCTGAACTTGGGCTTCTTGCGGGGGGCTTGGACCATCTGGCGCCGCGATGAAACCGTCGCCGAGGCCGATGGCTACAAGGTTGAGAAGTCGGTGTTCCGCTTCTCGCTTCTCTATCTGTTCTTGCATTTCACGGCCCTGCTGGCAGATGCCGCGCTGCGCGCTTGGGGGGGCTTCTGAGGTGGCTTTGCATGTGGAAACCGAAATGCATCGCCGCCGGTTCAGCCGCAATCTGGGGCTTGGTCTGGTGCTTGCCGCCTTTGTCGCGCTGGTCTTTGCCCTAACCGTGGTCAAAGTGACGCAAGGCGACCGGATGCATGCAAATGATGGCAAGTCGATGGCCGGCACAGCCGCGCAACCCGCAACGGGGACCGCGCCATGACGCCACAGGCGAAAACCGGGGCATGGCTGGCGGGCGTCGCGGTGACGATGCTTGGCCTGTCATTTGCAGCGGTACCGTTTTATGACATGTTCTGCCGCATCACCGGGTTTGCCGGCACAGTTGCGGTGTCGGATGCCGCGCCGGACACCGTGCTGGACCAGACTGTGCTGATCCGTTTCGATGCCTCGCTTGAGGCGGGCATGCCTTGGGAGTTCAAGCCGCAGCAGGCTGAGATGACCGTGCGCATCGGCGAAACCGGCTTGGCGTTTTACGAGGCGTTCAACCCGACAGATCGCCCGATTGCAGGCACCGCCAGCTACAATGTCGCGCCTGATCTTGCAGGCGGCTATTTCACCAAGATTGAGTGTTTCTGTTTCACCGAGCAGGTGTTGCAGCCCGGTGAGCGCGCCATCATGCCGGTGTCTTTCTACGTCGACCCGTCGATGGTGAAAGATGCCGAAGCAGGCAAGATTGCCGAAATCACACTGTCTTATACTTTCCACGAAACACCGCTGCCGGAACAACAGGCGGGCCTTGCCGGGCCGTCTGCCACAGCGGAAAACTGACAAGAAGAAAACACGAGGGAACCCAGATGGCCCACGCCAAGAACCACGATTACCACATTCTGCCGCCGTCGATCTGGCCCCTGGCGGGCGCAGTTTCGGCCTTTGTCATGCTGTTTGGCGCGACGATGTGGATGAAGGGCGGCAGCCCTTGGATGGGCCTTATCGGCCTTGCAGGCGTTCTGTACGTCATGTTCGCCTGGTGGTCCGAAGTCGTCCACGAAGGCCAGATCGGCGATCACACCCCCGTGGTGCGCCTTGGCCTGCGCTATGGCTTCATCTTGTTCATCATGTCCGAAGTGATGTTCTTCTCGGCGTGGTTCTGGACCTTCTTCAAGCACGCGCTTTACCCGATGGGGCCGATGTCGCCGATCGTTGACGGCGTTTGGCCGCCCGAGGGCATCACCACCTTTGACCCGTGGCACCTGCCGCTGATCAACACGCTGATCCTTCTGTTGTCGGGCTGCGCTGCCACTTGGGCGCACCATGCCTTGGTGCATGAAAACAACCGTCGTGACCTGAAGCAAGGGCTGATCATCGCCGTCCTGCTGGGCATGCTCTTCACCTTCTTCCAAGCCTACGAATACAGCCACGCCGCTTTTGGCTTTGCTGGCAACGTTTACGGCGCGTCGTTCTTCATGGCGACGGGGTTCCATGGCTTCCACGTCCTGATCGGGACGATCTTCCTGCTGGTTTGCTTGATCCGTGCTTACAAGGGCCACTTCACGCCCGAACAGCACGTCGGCTTTGAAGCTGCGGCTTGGTACTGGCACTTCGTGGACGTCGTCTGGCTGTTCCTGTTTGCGGCCGTCTATGTCTGGGGCCAATAAGAGCTCTTGAAACTTATCGCAGCGCGGGCCATCTGGCCCGCGTTGTGCTTTTATGGGGATGCCATGCTGCGCCGAATGTTCTTGCCCGCCCTGATGGGCCTTCTTGGCTGCGCAGTGCTGATCAGCCTTGGGGTCTGGCAGCTGAACCGGATGCACTGGAAGGCTGGGGTTCTGGCCGAGATCGAGGCGCGCATCCACGACGCCCCGGTGGCCTTGCCGCTGCAGCCGAACCCCGATCATGACAAATACCTGCCTGTGACCGTGACAGGCCATTTCACCGGCGATTTTCTGGAAGTGCTGCACGGCATCAAAGGCGGCAGCCCCGGCGTGCGCATCATCGAAGCCTTCGAGACCAGCGACGCCCGCCGCATTCTTGTCGATCGTGGCTTCGTCGAGGAAGAGCAGCGTCTTGCGCCGCGCCACGAAGGCACCTCTACAGTCACCGGAAACCTGCACTGGCCGCAGGATTCAACCTCATCGACCCCGCCGCCGGATAGCAAGACCGGGCTGTGGTTTGCCCGCGATGTTCCCGCGATGGCGCTGGTTCTGAGTGCAGAGCCGACATTTATTGTCGCGCATGAGCCAACCGGTGACGGGATCACGCCGATCCCGGTTGATACTTCCACTATACCCAATGATCATTGGGGATATGCCATCACCTGGTTTTCACTGGCCCTTGTCTGGGCGGTGATGACAGGCTTTCTTCTGTGGCGTATCAGGCAGCAGGCGACATAAGGGGCGGATGATGCGCTATATTTCGACGCGGGGCACAGCCCCGGTTCTGACCTTCGGTGAGGCGATGATGACGGGCTTGGCCCGCGACGGGGGGCTTTATGTGCCCGAAACCGTACCGACGATGACCAAGGCCGAAATTGCCGCCCTCGCGGGCCTGCCCTACGAAGAAATCGCCTTCCGCGTCATGAAGCCGTTCATCGGTGGCTTCTTTGAAGATGACGAAATGAAGGGCCTGATTGCCAAGGCCTATGCTGGCTTTGGCCACGCGGCACGTGCGCCTTTGGTGCAGCTTGGCGCAAACCATTTCCTGTTGGAGCTGTTCCACGGGCCGACCTTGGCCTTCAAAGACTTTGCAATGCAGCTCATCGGGCAGATGATGCAGGCAGCCCTTGCCAAGACCGGCGAGCGGATCACCATCGTCGGTGCCACCTCGGGCGATACCGGGTCGGCGGCGATGGAGGCGTTCAAGGGCCTTGCCAATGTCGATGTGTTCATCATGTATCCGCATGGCCGGGTGTCGGATGTGCAGCGTCGCCAGATGACGACCCCTTCGGAAGCCAACGTCCACGCACTGGCCGTGGATGGCGACTTTGACGATTGTCAGGCCAATGTGAAGGCGATGTTCAACGATTTCGCCTTCCGCGATGGGGTGCGGCTGGCGGGTGTGAATTCGATCAACTGGGCGCGGGTGCTGGCGCAGGTGGTCTATTACTTCTCCTCCGCCGTCAGCTTGGGTGCACCGCATCGCGCTGTGTCCTTTACGGTGCCGACCGGCAACTTTGGTGACATCTTCGCGGGCTATATCGCAAAGAAGATGGGTCTGCCGATTGACCAATTGGTGGTCGCGACGAACCAGAACGACATCCTGCATCGGGCGCTGTCCTCGGGCGATCACCGCACCAATGGGGTGAAGCCGTCGATCAGCCCGTCGATGGACATTCAGGTGTCGTCGAACTTTGAACGCGCCCTCTTTGATGCCTATGGCCGCGATGGCAAGGCGATTGCCGCGCTGATGGACGAAATGAAATCCGGCGGCTTCACGATCAGCCAAGGCGCGCTGCAGATGCTGCAAGGCACCTTCGCCTCGGGCCGGTGTTCCGAAACGGAAACCAGTGCGACCATCACGGCCAGCCTGAAATCCACGGGCGAGCTTCTTTGCCCGCATTCTGCCGTGGGCGTCAAAGTGGCGAACGAACATCTCGGCGCTACGCCGATGATCACCTTGGCCACGGCCCACCCGGCGAAGTTCCCCGACGCGGTTGAGGCCGCCACGGGCATCCGCCCCGGCCTGCCGCCGCGCATGGCCGACCTTTTCGAGCGGACCGAGCGGGTGACGCGGGTGGCAAACGACCTGCCCGCCATTCAGGCGCTGATCCGCGAAAGACTGGGGCGGTAAGCTGGTCTGGCTAAGGCTATTGCCGAAGCCACCCCAACCGCGAAAGTCAGCTGATGCGCCGGGACCATAAGTCCCGGCCAGCGCCCGGCGCGCACGGGCGGGGAAAAGCCGTGCTTTTCCTTTGCCGCCCGGCTTCCCCCCCTTTCGCCACAGTGCCCCGCGATGTAAGAACGCGGGGCCTCTCGCATCACAGGTGCTCCTTGACCACACGTCTTACCACGCTGCCGAACGGCTTCCGCATCGTCACCGAACATATGCCGGGGCTGCAATCGGCCAGTGCGGGCATCTGGGTGACCGCCGGCGGCCGCCATGAGGCCGAGCCGCAAAACGGCATTGCCCATTTTCTGGAGCATATGGCCTTTAAAGGCACCAAGCGCCGCAGCGCCCTGCAGATCGCCGAGGAAATCGAGGATGTGGGCGGCTATATCAACGCCTATACCAGCCGCGAGATGACCGCCTATTACGCCCGCGTTTTGCAGGGCGATGTGGCGCTGGCCTTGGATGTGATCGGCGATATTGTTCTCAATCCGGCCTTTGATCCCAAAGAGATCGAGGTGGAACGCCATGTGATCTTGCAGGAAATCGGGCAGTCGCTGGACACGCCCGACGACATCATCTTCGACTGGCTGCAAGAGGTGTCTTATCCCGACCAAAGCTTTGGCCGCACGATTCTTGGTCCCTCTGAAAAAGTGGCGAAATTCTCGCGTGCCGATCTGAAATCCTTCGTCAAGGAAAACTACGGTCCGGCACAGATGATCCTTGCCGCCGCCGGGGGCGTCGATCACGACGCCATCGTGAAACAGGCCGAGGCGATGTTCGGCGCGCTGGCGTCGCGGCCGCAAAAGGCGTTTCAGGGGGCAACCTTCAAAGGTGCCGAACGGCGCGAGGTCAAGGATCTGGAGCAGGTCCATTTCGCCATGGCCTTTGATGCGCCGGGCTATCGCCACCCCGACGTCTACACGGCGCAGATCTATTCGATGGTGATGGGGGGGGGCATGTCCTCGCGCCTGTTCCAGAAGATCCGCGAAGAACGCGGCCTGTGCTATTCGATCTTTGCCCAATCCGGCGCCTATGAAGATGCGGGGCAGATCACCGTCTATGCCGGGACCAGCGCCGAAGAGATAAGCGATCTGTGCCTGATCACCGTCGACGAGATGAAACGCGCCGCCGAGGATATGTCCGAGGCCGAGGTCGCCCGCGCCCGCGCCCAGATCAAGGCCGGCATGCTGATGGGGCTAGAAAGCCCGTCGTCGCGGGCCGAGCGCATCGCGCGGCTGTTGGCCATTCATGGCCGGGTGCCAGAGGTGTCCGAGGCCGTGGCCAAGATCGACGCCGTCACCACGGCGGATGTGCGCCGCTATGCCGAAGGTCTGTGTCAGGTGGACAATGCTCTGGCGCTTTATGGCCCTGTGGGTGCGGCACCGACCTTGGACGCCATCCGGCAAAGGTTTGCCGCCTGATGTTCCGTCGTCGCCCCCGGGTTGAAACCGAAAGAATGAGCCTGCGCTTGCCCGAACACGGCGACTGGCGGGCTTGGGGTGCTTTACGTGAGGCATCCGCCGCGCATCTGACCCCGTGGGAACCGGTCTGGGCGCATGACCATCTGTCGCGCAAGGCTTTTACCAACCGGGTCTACTGGGCGCAGCGCGCGGAAACCCAAGGAACCGCGCTGCCGCTGCTGCTGATCCGCCGGTCGGACAATCAGCTGTTGGGGGCGATCACGCTGGACAATATCCGCCGTGGCCCTGTGCAGGCCGGAACGCTGGGCTATTGGATCGGCGCGCCCTTTGCGCGGCAAGGCTATATGCGCGAGGCGATTCTGGCGACAGTTCACCATGCCTTTGCCGTCATGGACCTGAGCCGGATCGAAGCCGCCTGTTTGCCGGAAAACACGCCTTCGCGCGGTGTCTTGGAAAAATGCGGCTTCAAATATGAAGGCGTGGCGCAAAGCTATCTGCAAATCAACGGCCGTTGGCGCAACCACGTGCTTTACGCCAACCTGCGCGGGGACCGTCGCGGCAGAACCGACGTCGGTTAAGCCGCTGGGGTTAAACAGCGGGCAAAGCGGCGACCGACAAGAGAAACTTGTTTGTTCGCGCCGATTTGCAAGGCTACTCCGGGGGGCGATCCTGCCTGAAGGTACCAGATGCTGAACCCCGCTGATCCCGTCTTTCTTGCCCAACTGGCCGAAACCTTGCCCCCCGGCACGCTGCGCGAGGCTGAGCCGCGCTATCTGGAGGAACCCCGCGGTCGTTGGCAGGGGCAGGCCGGTGCCGTGGCGCTGCCGCGTTCCACCGCCGAGGTGGCCCAGATCGTGCGCGCCTGTGCGGCGGCCAAGGTTGGTATTCTGCCCTATGGCGGTGGCACCGGGCTGGTGGGCGGGCAGATCATGCCCGACGGCCCTTTGCCCTTGTTGATTTCTTTGGAACGAATGGCGGCTTTGCGGGCGATTTACCCGGCAGAAAATGTGTTGGTCGCGGATGCCGGGATGATCCTTGCCACGGTGCAGGACGAAGCCGCCAAACAGGACCGCATTTTCCCCTTGTCGCTGGCCTCGGAAGGTACGGCGCGGGTGGGGGGTATTTTGTCGACCAATGCGGGCGGGGTCAATGTGCTGCGCTATGGCAATGCGCGCGACCTTTGCCTTGGGATCGAGGCGGTTTTGCCGGATGGCAGCATTTTCAATGGGTTGAAGCGGTTGCGCAAGGACAACACCGGCTATGACCTGCGCCATCTGCTGATCGGCGCCGAGGGCAGCCTTGGCATCATCACAGCGGCCGCCCTGCGGCTGTATCCTGCGCCCGCGTCCACCGCGACGGCGCTTTTGGCTGTGCCAGATCCGACCGCGGCCTTGGCGCTCTTGCAACTGGCCGAGGGGCGGGCCGCCGGGATGATCTCGGCCTTTGAACTTATCAACCGGGCGGGACCAGAGTTTCTGGCCGAACACATGCCCGAAGTGGCCCTGCCCCTGTCGCCGACACCCGATTGGATGGTGCTGATCGAGATTGCCTTGCCCGCAGGTTTTGAAGGGGCAGAGCCTGTGATGGCGGGTATTCTTGAGGCCGCGATGGAGGCGGAACTGGTCAGCGATGGCGTCATTGCCGCGTCGCAGGCGCAGCGCGCCGGGTTGTGGCGTATCCGCGAATCGATTCCACTGGCCAATCGGCAGGTCGGCGCGGTGTCGAGCCACGACATCTCGCTGCCCTTGTCCGAGGTGCCTGCCTTCATCCCGCGCGCCGATGCCGCCCTTGCCGCCCTTGGCGACTTCCGCATCAATTGCTTTGGCCATCTGGGCGACGGCAACCTGCATTACAATGTCTTTCCCGCCGCAGGCAAAACCAAGGCGGATTACCTGCCGGTGCGCGATCAGGTCAAAACGCTGGTGCATGATCTGGTGCATGACATGGGCGGGTCGGTTTCGGCCGAGCATGGCTTGGGCCGGTTGAAAGTGGGCGATCTTGAACGCTACGGCGACCCGGCCAAGGTGGCTGCCATGCGGGCGATCAAGGCCGCACTTGACCCAAATGGCATCATGAATCCCGGCGCGGTGCTGCGCTAAGGGCTTTGGCGCATGAAAATTGGCCCCGCCGGGGGTGCCGACGGGGCCTTGGGGTGTAGTTGGGTACGTGTTTTGCAAGCAGCACCCAGTCCGGTGGGTGCCGGACAAGGTCCACGTTAGGCCAAGCGTGTGAATGGATGGTTAACGCCGCTCAAGAATTTCGGCGCTCAGCCAGTTGGCAATCGCGGCTGGTTCGGGCGGCAAGGCAATCCCCATCCCATCACAAAAGGCCAGCAGATCCGGCAGGTTCAGCCCATTGACGCCAACCAACACCGGCAGATCCCGCTCCAAAGCCGCGGCGATCAGGGGCACATACCCACGCCCTTGTGCCTCAAGCTTGCCGAATTTGTTGACCACCAGCGCTTCGGCTGCGGGCAGGCGTGCGGCCACTTCGACCACGGCTTCTTCCAGTGCACCACCGTCCAACCGGCAGCCTCGCGCGGCTTCGCCCCGGTCTTGGTTGATGCGAAAGACCGGGCCATCGGGCAGCACCACCAGTTCCATGTCGCACAGCGTGCGGTCGGCCCGCACCACATCGCGCTGCACGGTGCCCGCCAGCCGTACCCCGGCCACCAGTGCCACGGCATCGGCGATCAGGGCATCGGTCGCACCGCGACCGGCAAGGCTGACATAGGCAATCGGCATTTCAAGGCCCCCTTGGTTGCCCGGCAGTTAGCCCGGACGAGGCCGCCGCCACAAGTGGCGCTAAAGCGCAATGCGGCAATGGGTGGGCGCACGAAACTCCCAGCCGCGAAACTCGGGCGGGGCATCGGCAAAGGTCAAGCGCGGGAACGCCTCGAGCAGAACCCGCATCGCCACCTCGATCTGGGCTTTTGCAAACCATTTTCCGGCACAGAAATGGGTGCCTTGACCAAAGGCCATATGCGCCTTTTGCGGGCGGTGGATGTCAAAGGCATCGGGGGCGTCCCAACGCGTCTCATCGCGGTTGGCAGAGGCAAAGATGCAAGACACCGGCGTGCCTTCGGGCACCGCAATGCCGTTCACCGCTGTATCACGCAGCGCGGTCCGCATCATCGTGCCGATCGGCGCGATCCAGCGCAGCGCCTCGTCGATGGCGGGGCCGATCAACCCGTCCAGATCCGCCCGAAGGGCTGCGAACTGGTCTGGGTTTTGCATCAGCCCCACCAACAAATTTGCCGCCCCATGCCCCGGTTCCTGCATGCCGCCCAAGAGCGTCACCTTGACCGAGGGCAGGATCATCTCCACCGGCCACACGCCGCCGCCGTCCATGCCGGAGTGCAGCATGTGGGACAGCGGCGAATTGTCGGGTGTCTCGGCCAGACGCGCCAGCAAGGGCAGGGCGACCGCCTCGATTTCTGCCGAAACCTCCTGACAGATCGCATCACGGGCCGGGTCGCGTTCAAAGTTGATCGCCCCTTGCGAAAGCCCATGAAACCACCGCCGCAAGGTTGGCATGTCGACATCCATGAAGCCAAAGGACCGCGCCAAAGCCAGCGCTGAAATCGGCTCGAAATATTCGGTCAGCAGGTCATTCGACCCCGAGGCCCGAAACGCTGCCAGCTGTGCCACGGCAATCGGCCGCACTAGGGCATCAATATAATCGGCCACCCGGCGCGGCTTGTAATGCGGTTCAATCCCGCCACGCAGAATGGCATGGGTCGGTCCCTCACTCGTCAGAACATTGGGCCGACCGAAGGCGGTGTTCACCGGCGCCTCATCCGACAGCGCCGTGAAATCGGGATGCCGCGCGATCTGCTCCACATCTGACCAGCGGGTGGCAAACCAGCAATTGGCAGCAGGTACCGGGGCAATCGGATCTTCGGCCCGCAGCCGCGCGTAATGCGGGAAGGGATCGGTTTCCAGATCTTCGATGGTGATGGTTTGTGAATAGCGCATCGGCCGTTGCCTCGCAGTTTTTCTATGACATTTACTTCACAAGTTCACAAATATGGCAAGCCCGCTGCGCGACCGTTCCACAGCCAAATGTCGTTTGCTGCCAAATCGCAGTTTGATCCCCCGGCCCCCCCATGTTAGCCCCGTGCCGATTGATTCCGCAGGGGAAAGCTTAGGCGCGTGTACAAGCTGGAAGAAGAGACAGAAGGCGATTGGTGGGAGGTAGAGGCGCTTTACGACCTGTGCTTTGCCCCCGGTCGCACTGCGCTTTCCAGCTATCGTTTGCGCGACGGGGTGCCGACGGTTGCGGCCCTGTGTCTGATCCTGCGCGATGATGACGGGACGCTGGCCGCGGCCATCCGCTATTGGCCGGCCGAGGTTGCCGGCGAGGATGTGCTGTTGCTGGGGCCGGTGGCGGTTCACCCGACCCGGCAGGGCGAAGGGCTGGGGGCGCTTTTGATCACCGAAAGCCTGTCAGAGGCCCGGCGGCTTGGTTGGGAGCGGGTGCTTTTGGTGGGCGATGCGCCCTATTACAGCCGCTTTGGTTTTGAAAAGCTGGACGGGGTTGAAATGCCGCCGCCAACAAACCCGGACCGCGTGTTGGGCTTGGCGCTGAAACAGGGCGCATGGGCGGGGGTTCGTGGCGCCGTGACCAAGGCCACCGGAGTTTAAACCGGTTTGGGGTTTCGCCCCGCGGCTCTTGCATGGCACCCGCGCCGAGACCACATTAGGGGCATGACACCGCAGTTGCCCGCGCTTGCCGCCCCCGACCTTGACCGCGAGATCGCCGCCCTTGTGCTGGCGTCCAATCGGGCCAATGGGCCGTTGATGGTCTTGGTCAACCGTTTGGGCGGTGGTTTTGAAAAGCAGCTTTCTGCCTTGCCCGCTCCGCTGCGTACTGAGGTGGAGCGCCTGACCGCGCAGGCCTTGATGGCGGCGCATGGGTTGGCCGGGATCGGGGGCGAGGGGGACGGCCGCGGCACTCTGGTGGCCGCAATGGCCAGTGGTGCGGCTGGGGGCGCGGGCGGGCTTTTGACCTCGGTGGCCGAATTGCCCGTCACCATCACCGTCATCCTGCGCGCCATCCGGGCCGAGGCGCGGCGGGCGGGCTTTGACCCGGCAGAGGACGGGGTGCGCGCCGCCTGTCTGGAGGTCTTTGCCGCCGGAAGCCCGCTTGCACGCGATGATGGGATCAACACGGCCTTTTTGTCGGCGCGACTGACGGTCACCGGTCCAGCGCTGCAAAAACTAGTGGCTACGGTCGCGCCCCGGCTGGCCGCCGCTTTGGGCCAAAAGCTTGCCGCGCAAACCGTGCCGGTGTTGGGGGCGGTGACGGGGGCGGCGCTGAACGCTGCCTTCCTGCGCTATTATCGTGAATTGGCCCGTATCCGGTTTCAGCTGATGCGGCTGTCGGTGCAGCATGGGGCCGAGACGGTGATGACACGTTTCGTCGCCGCCAGCGCGTCGCCCCGGATTCCCAAGACCTAGCGGCTATGGCGCGCGTGTTTGTCGCGCAACACACCCAGTGTTGATTGCACGACCAAATGTGAGATCAGCGGCGCATAGCCCAGAAAAATCAACCAGTTGCCAATTCCGGCATGGCTGATCAGCACCTCGTTGGTCAAAAGCATGCCAAGATGGTTCAGCACCATGACCTGACACAGGATACGGCGCGCGCCGGGCTGGGTGATCTCGGGCCAGCTATGGCGGGCGAGGTGGCCTTTGCCGTCGATCAGGTCCAACAGGAACAGGGCGGCCATCAGTAGAAAATAGCCGGACAGAAAGCGCTGGCACCAGCTTGGGTCGCCATGCAGCGCCAGAAAGGTCAACATCCCTGGGGCCAAGGCAAGCGTTGCCACTATGGCGGCGCGCCGGCCTATATGGCTGCGGGCGGTCAAGATCAGCACCTCGGCCTTGATGGCCAGACGCAGGGCGATGGTTACCAGAAAGGCCAAAAGAAAGGCGTCCGCCTCGCGCTCCACCGCGACCCGCAGGATGGGCCAAAGCGCCGTCAGCACCACCCCCGGCATCAGGATTTCCGGGGCGAGTATCGGCGGGCCGTCAAGGCGCTGTGCCGCCGGACTGACCGTCACGGGTCGTGAATTCATTGCGGCCTGTCCCCATTGCCCAGCAGATTAACCTCAAACGTGATGCGTCAGCCGGACCTAGAGGCGGCAAGAATGGGGCGCGGGTTTGTTGCTATGGGCAAATCGGGAAACAGTCAGTTTCCGCTTTTATCCTCGGGCAGGGCATAGCGTTCCACCATCCGCCCTTGCGACATGAAAAACAGGAACAAAGCCGCGGTCAGGCCAAAGGTTTTGAAATTGACCCAAGCCTCGGTGGACATCAGCCGCCAAATCACCTCATTCGTGACGGCAAGCGCGAAGAAAAACGCCGTCAGGCGGCGGGTCAGGATCATCCAGCCCTCGTGCTGCAGGGGCAGCGCCTCTTCCATGACCGCGGATAGGTACGACTGGCCCCGCAACAGACCAAAGCCAAGGATGCCGCCAAAGGCGAGGTACAGCAGTGTCGGCTTCATCTTGATGAAGCGTTCATCATTCAGCCAGACCGACAGCCCGCCCATCACCACGACCAAAACCAGCGTCATGATTTGCATCTTTGACAGCTTGCCCGTCAGCGCCCAAAGCAGCCCTGTGGCGGCCACAATCAGCGCGATGAAGACCGCCGTCATGACGATGAAGCCCGAATAGTCCTTGCCCGCAAGATGGAAGGTCTGATCCTTCATGCGGGAAAACCCAATGAAAAACAGCAGGATCGGGCCAAACTCCAGCGCCAGCTTCAGCATCGGATTGATCTTTTTAACCGCCATTGCGTTTCAACCTCCCCATTCCATCACCACCGCACCGGCAGCGATCAATCCCATCAAAAGCGCCGCCCGGCGCCCGACCTTTTCCCCCAAGACCAGCCAGCCGATCAAGGCGGCAAATACGGTCGAGGTTTCGCGCAGCACCGCCGCTTCGCCCACCCTGTCCAGCCGGGTGGCCAGCATGATGGCGCCAAACGAGAAATACGCCACAAAAGCCCCCAGCACAGCCCGTTTCAGCAGCGGAGCCAGTTCTGTTCGCGGCAATGTGATCAGGCGGCGAGCCATCAAGGCAGGGATGAACACGCCGTCGATCAGGAAGAACCACGCGAGGAAGGTGAACGGGTCGGCGGTGGCGCGGATGCCCCAGGCGTCATAGGTCGTGTAGGCGGCAACCATGGCCCCGGTGGCGACGGCCAGCGCCAAGGCCGGTTTCAAGGTGGCGCGGCCATGGGTCAGATGGGCAAGGTTATGGGCCGAGAGGCCCAAGATGCCCGCCGTCAGCATGGCAACACCCGCCCATTGTACCGGCGCATAATGTTCGCCGAACACCAAACCGGCGGCGGCAACGGTGAAAAGCGGCCCCGTGCCGCGCACCACCGGATAGACCACGGTATAGGCCCCACGCGTATAGGTCATCGCCTGCAAGACCTTATAGAGCGCATGGATGGCAAAAGCGCCGGCAAAGATCGGCCACATATGGGGTTCGGGCCAAGGCACCACGAACAGCGCAAAGGGGGCCGCGATCAGGCCATAGCAAAGATCGATCCCCGCCCGCGCGAGCCATGGGTCATGGCGGCCCTTTTGCAAAGCGCCAAAAAGCGCGTGCAGCACCGCCGCCATCAGCGCAAGCACCAAGGCTGCCTGCCGGCCGGTTTCCGTGCCTTCGATGGAGAGGAGCCAGCTCGACATTCTACGTCTCTAAAGCCATGTGCCGGGGGGCAGCGCCGCCAAGTTCATTGGTTTTCTGAACCAATGGACGAACACCGGGATATTTGTGCCAGATGGAAAGCGGGATCAGCTTTCCAACCCCACCAAGGCGCGGGCGAAATCTGTCGGGTCGAAGGGGGAGAGGTCGTCGATCTGTTCGCCAAGGCCGATGGCATGGATCGGCAGACCGAATTTGTCGGCCAGACTGACAAGGACGCCGCCCTTGGCGGTGCCGTCAAGTTTGGTCATCACCAGCCCCGAGACATCAGCAATCTTGCGGAAAATCTCCACTTGAGTGACGGCGTTCTGCCCGGTGGTGGCATCCAGCACCAAAAGCGTGTTGTGCGGCGCGCTGGCATCGACCTTGCGCAGGACGCGAATGATCTTGGCCAGTTCCTCCATCAGATCGGCGCGGTTTTGCAGACGGCCTGCGGTGTCGATCAGCAAAAGATCGGCGCCATCGGCCTGCGCGCGGGTCAGGGCATCAAATGCCAGCGAGGCAGGATCCGAGCCTTCCGGGGCTGTCAGAACCGGAACGCCCGCGCGGGTGCCCCAGACCTGCAACTGTTCCACGGCGGCGGCGCGGAAGGTGTCGCCGGCTGCGATCACCACTTTCTTGCCTGCGGCGCGGAACTGGCTGGCCAGTTTGCCAATCGTGGTGGTCTTGCCAGAGCCATTGACCCCGACAACCAGCACGACCTGCGGTTTTTGGCTGTAAAGTGGCAGGGGGCGGGCGACGGGTTCCATGATGCGGGCGACCTCGGTGGCGAGCGCCTCGCGCAGTTCGGTCGCGCCAATCTTCTTGCCAAAACGCCCCTCGGCGATATTGGCGGTCACGCGGGTCGCCGTGTCGACGCCCATATCCGCTTGAATAAGCAGATCTTCCAGATCTTCGAGCATCGCATCATCAAGGATGCGACGAGGTTCTTCAGAGGCACCAAAGATGCGGCCCAGAAGGCCCGGCTTTGCAGCAGGGACGGGCGCGGCAGGGGCGGGCGGCGAGGCCACATCCGGCGATCTGGTCGGCGCGGGCGCGGTGGCGATGTCTGGGGCCGTTTCGGGCGCCGGGATGGGCGCGCTTTCTGCCGCGTTGGCGGGTGCGGCGTCTTCGGCGACCAGCGCCTCCAACCCCTCGCCGATCTTGTCAGACGAGCGGAACATGCGTTCCTTGAGTTTCTTGAAGAAAGACATCGAGGCAGGGCCTTTGCGCGGTTTCTTCTCACCTAGTCAATTCGGGCGGTCTTGGGAAGGTGTCAGGGCATGGCAAAGCGGCTTTCTCCTGCGCCGCCCTGCGGCAAAATCCCGGCTGTTCAGCCTTGGCTGACGTGTTAGCCTTGGCCCATGCAGGTGATTGTCTCTCGTTCGCTTCCGATGGCGCTGTTCGCCCTGGCTTCGGCCAGCCCTTTGATCTTGTTCGGTCTTGGCCTTTGGGCCGGGGGGGCTTGGGCCTTTGCCGGGCTTTTCTACATGACGGTTCTGGCGGCTTGCCTGGACCAGATTTCAGGCCTGTTCTTGGGGGATGCGCCAGAGGGGGCAGAGTTTCCTGCCGCGGATGGGCTTTTGGTCGCGCTGGCCTGCGGGCATCTGGTGGCGCTGCCCGCCGTGGTTTGGGGCGTGGCGGGGGACAGCGGCCTTGGCGGTTGGCAAAGGGCGGCGCTGATGCTGGGGGCGGGGCTGTGGTTCGGGCAGGTGTCGAACCCGATGGCGCATGAACTGATCCACCGGGGCGCCCGTGTGCTGTATGGGCTGGGGGTGGCGGTTTATACGAGCCTGCTTTTTGGCCATCATGCCTCGGCGCACCGTTTGGTGCATCACCGTCATGCCGCCAGTCCGCAAGACCCCAATTCGGCCCGGGTGGGCGAGGGGTTCTATCGCTTTTTTCTGCGCGCTTGGCGCGGCAGTTTCCTGCGGGGCTGGCACGAGGAGAATGTGTTGCGCGCCCGGTCGCACGGCGCGCGGGGATTGCATCCCTATGCGGTCTATCTGGGGGGGGCTGCGCTGGTGTTGGGGCTGGCCTATCTGATTGCCGGTGGTTGGGGGGTGCTGGTCTGGGGCGGACTTGGCCTGCATGCACAAGTGCAATTGATGCTGTCGGATTACGTCCAGCATTACGGGCTGACCCGCGCCCGCCGCGCCGATGGGCGGTTGGAACCGGTGGCCGCGCGTCATTCTTGGAACGCGCCACATTGGTTTTCCTCTGGCATGATGCTGAATGCCCCGCGCCATTCTGACCATCACGCCCACCCCGCGCGCCCCTATCCGGCGCTGCGCTTACCTCCGGCCGAGGCGGCTCCGCATCTGCCTTGGCCGCTGCCGGTCGCCTGCACCTTGGCCTTGATCCCGCCCTTGTACAAACGCCTGATCCGCAAGCCGCTGTCCCGCTGGGACACCGGAAAGGCATTGGAAAATGACTGATTTTTGAATAAAATCAGGGCTCTAGAACAAGCTGCCTTGTTCGCCGCCTTCGGCCTTGCCCTTCTTGGCTGGCCGCGTTCCCAAGGCTAACTTGCCGTCGGCGAACTCGATCTCAAGGCTGGCGCTGCGTTCGGCCCCGGCCTTGGTCGTCACGACATGGCCGTCGCCGCGCACCACGGCAAATCCGCGTTTCAGCGTTTCGCGATAGCCGAGCGTCAGGCGGGTGCGGTCGGTTTGTTCCAGCCGTTTGGTCAGATCGGCCAACTGCCGCGCTGGCGCCGCTTGCAGCCGGGCCTCAAGGGCCAAAAGCCGATCGCGATCGCGGGCAATGTCGCGCGCCGCGGTGGACAACAACCTTGCCAAGGCTGGCTCCAGCCGTGAGGCCCATTTGTCCATCTGGCCGTGCTTGCGCTCCAGCGCCACGGCGCCCTTGTCGGCAAGGCGCTGGGCGCGCGAGGTGAGGTCACGGGCCTTGGCCGCAATGAGGTTGACCAGCGTTTCGGGCCGCAGCCGCGCGG
This sequence comes from uncultured Paracoccaceae bacterium, assembly GCA_937927675.1. Classification (GTDB taxonomy): domain Bacteria; phylum Pseudomonadota; class Alphaproteobacteria; order Rhodobacterales; family Rhodobacteraceae; genus Tabrizicola_A. The sequence continues at coordinate 39,209 of CALBSG010000065.1, forward strand.
CACGTTCAAACCCGGCGCGTTTTTTTGCGGCCGCCATGCCAAGCGCACCACCCAGACGGCCAGCCCAAAGATCCAGCCGCTGCGCGGGCGGGGCCAAAAGCGTCTCCAGCCGGGGCAGGGCGCGTGCCAGATCGCGCAACCGTTGTCCACGGTTGGCAGCCCCCTGCGCCATGGCGCGGGTCTGTCGGGCCGCCAAGGCGTCCAAACTTGCCAACAGCTCCAGCCGCACTGGCACGGCCAGTTCGGCGGCCGCGGTGGGGGTGGGCGCGCGCAAATCAGCGGCGTGGTCGATCAGCGTGGTATCGGTTTCATGACCCACGGCGGAAATCAGCGGGATGCGGCTGGCCGCTGCCGCCCGCACCACGATTTCTTCGTTGAAGCCCCACAGATCCTCGAGCGACCCACCGCCGCGTGCGACGATCAGCAGATCAGGGCGCGGGATCGGCCCTCCGGGTTCCAGCGCATTGAAGCCCCGGATCGCCGCCGCCACTTCCGCCGCGCAGGACTGGCCTTGCACCGCGACGGGCCAGATCAGCACATGGCGGGGAAAACGGTCGCGCAACCGGTGCAGGATGTCGCGGATCACCGCGCCTGAGGGCGAGGTGACAACGCCGATCACCCCCGGCAGAT
>CALBSG010000066.1 GCA_937927675.1 uncultured Paracoccaceae bacterium
GCTTGCCGACGAAGCTGGAGAGCGACAACACTGCGGGGCCGAGTGCGATCATTGCCCTGTCCCTGTCCGGGGTGATGTTGCCCGAGCGGGCCTTGCCGGATTTCTGTACGCCCTGAAGCTCGACGCGGAGCTTACTGCCGATAATCCAGCATGAGAGCATCAGGCCGTTTGTGACGTCGGCGTCAGCACGGTCAGCTGGCCCACCACGATGAAACGCAGGGTCGGCCCAAAGCGGTCTTTCGGCCCTTGACGGCGCGCGATCGCAAGCGTTCGTTGGGTTCATCGGCGACTGGACCATGTGTAGGTGCTTGCTCCGATTGCCTCGCAGGCAACGCGCGCGGTCGATTTTCCTTTAAATTTCCATCGCCGCGCCATCAATCGGCGCCACATGCGGCGACAAATTTGCGTGTCATGTGCAACCGGCATGCCCCACATCATTGCAAATTAGTTCATGTGTTCAGCGGTCCGCTCCCATTTTGCAGGTGTCAAGGCTTCGGACGAAGACCGCCTTCGCGTTCCAGGAACGCAACTATATCTGCGACCCCTTGGCATTGGCGTAGCCGCGCCATTACAAATGGCCGCTTTTGGCGCGCCCTTTGCGTGTCTTCTTCAAGCAAGGCCAGATCCACGCCGACATAGGGTGCAAGGTCCGTCTTGTTGACCACCAGCAGGTCCGAGCGGGTAACGCCGGGGCCCTTCTTGCGCGGAATGTCCTGCCCTGCGGCGGTGTCGATGACGTAGATCGACAGATCGACCAGCTCCGGCGAAAAGGTGGCGGCGAGGTTGTCGCCGCCGCTTTCGATCAGGATCAGGTCAAGGTCGGGGAATGCGCGGTTCAGATCGGCCACCGCAGCAAGGTTGATAGACGCGTCCTCGCGGATCGCAGTATGCGGGCAGCCGCCGGTTTCGACGCCTCTAATGCGGTCGGCGGGCAAGGCTTGGGCGCGGACAAGATAGTCAGCGTCTTCGCGCGTATAGATGTCATTTGTTATGACCGCCATCGAACATCGACGGGCCAAGGCGCGGCACAGCTGTTCGGTCAATGTTGTTTTTCCGGCACCAACCGGTCCGCCAATACCGACACGAAGGGGGCCATTGGGATTGGTCATGAGCGGTAAATCCTGACTTCAAGGGTTTCATGCCGCATCGCTGCGATGTCGGCCCCAAGGGTTGCGCTGGACAGTGCGGAAAGCGGTTCGGTGGCGAACTGGCGGCCAAGCGTTGCAATCAAGGGGACAAGTTGGCCCAGCAGTTGTTGACCTTGGGGCGCGCCAAGCGGAATAAACCGAACACCGACAAGGGTCAGTTGGGTGGCAAAGGCATGCAGGAACAGCGCCAGAACTTCGGGCGTGGGCAGGTCAAGGCGGCGGGTGGCATGGCCCACCGCCAGCGCATAGGGCAAGGGCGGCGGCTGAGTGCCGGTCATGCCCGCGATGATTTGGCCAAAAGCGGCCCCTTGTTCGCGCATTTCCGTGCCGCGTTCGGCCGAGGCGGTATAGGCGTAGGCAAGCTCTGCGAGGTCATCTTCGGGTCTGGCTTCGTTTCTGGCATGGGCCAGCAGGATGGCGTCATTGCGGGCCGACCCATGTTTCAAGATTGCAATGATCCAATCGATCAGGCTTGCCGCATCGGTGACGGCGCCATCGGCGATCGCCTGCTCCAGCCCTTGGGAATAGGCGTAAGACCCGACCGGGAAGGCCGGGGAAAGCCATTGCGTCAGGATCAGACGGTCAACGCTTTGCGGCATGAAAGTGCAGATGCCCGTCGCCGTGGTCATGCCAGCCAAAGGTTTCGGCGGGGGGCGGCGGCGCTGGGTCTGGCGCGTGGGAATGCCCCATGGTCCGCCCCGTGCCATAAGCCCCGCCTTCTGGCGTAAAGGGTTCGGTCACGAAGGCAAGTGTCGCGCCAAGCTGGGTCAGCATCGCTTCCAGCACATGATCGCGGCGGATCAGAAGGCGGTCCTTGCCGATCTGGCAGGGCGTGTGCCGGTTGCCGATATGCCAGGCCAGCCGGTGCAGATCGCCGGTGATCTTTACCAGCGGCTCTTCGGCGGGCAGAATCTGAATGGCGCGGCCATCGGCCAGTTCAAAGCCCCAGAAATCATCAAGGTTGGCCACGGCGGGCAGATCAACAAGAAAGCTGTTGCCTTGGGTCGTGGTCAGCCGTTTGCGGCGCATCAGGCGGGCGTCATAGTCCAGAACCACGACGTCAAACGAGGTGGTCGGGGCGGTCTTCAAGAGGCTGTGGGCGGGGGGCAGATTGGGCATTTGCTGTCCTGCGGCATCAATACATGAAATATCGTTGCGCCAGCGGCAATTCTTGCGCTGGCTCGCAAACCAAAAGCTCGCCGTCCGCGCGCACTTCGTAGGTTTCGGGATTGACCTCGATTTGCGGGCGGGCCGCGTTGTGAATCATGTCGGCCTTGCCGATGGTGCGGGTGTTCTCAACGGCCAGTGTCTGCTTGGCCAGACCTAGCGAGGCGCCCAGATTGTCGGCCTGCGCCGCGGCCGAGATGAACAGCACGGCGTTGCGCTCGACCGCGCGGCCATGGGCCCCGAACATCGGGCGGGAATAGACCGGCTGTGGCGTCGGAATGGAGGCATTGGTATCGCCCATCTGCGCGCAGGCAATCATGCCGCCGACAAGAACCATCTCGGGTTTCGCGCCAAAGAAGGCGGGCCACCATAGAACCAGATCAGCGCGTTTTCCCGCTGCAATGCTGCCGATATGGCGCGACATGCCTTGGGCGATGGCGGGGTTGATGGTGTACTTGGCAATATAGCGCTTGGCCCGCACATTGTCGTTTGGACCGGTCTCCTCAGCCAGACGGCCGCGCTGCAGCTTCATCCTATGGGCGGTCTGCCAAGTGCGGGTGATGACCTCGCCCACGCGCCCCATGGCCTGACTGTCCGAAGACAGGATAGAAAACGCACCGATATCGTGCAGGATGTCTTCGGCGGCGATGGTTTCGCGGCGGATGCGGCTTTCGGCAAAGGCCACGTCTTCTGGGATCGATGGATCAAGGTGATGGCAGACCATCAGCATGTCGAGATGCTCTTCCAATGTGTTCACCGTGTAGGGCATGGTCGGATTGGTCGATGATGGAATGACATTGGGGTGCGAGGCGATCTTGATGATGTCGGGAGCGTGCCCGCCGCCTGCACCTTCGGTATGAAAGGCGTGGATCGTGCGGCCCTTGATGGCGGCCAGCGTGTTTTCAACAAAGCCTGACTCATTCAGGGTGTCGGTATGGATCATCACCTGCACATCCATGTCATCGGCAACCGACAGGCAGCAATCGATGGCGGCGGGCGTGGTGCCCCAGTCTTCGTGCAGCTTCAGCGCGCAGGCCCCGCCTTTGACCATTTCAACCAGTGCCTCGGGACGCGAGGCATTGCCCTTGCCCGAAAGGCCAAAGTTGATCGGAAATGCGTCCAGACTTTGCAGCATCCGCCCCAAATGCCAGGGGCCGGGGGTGCAGGTGGTGGCCAATGTCCCATGGGCTGGCCCCGTGCCACCGCCCAGCATGGTGGTGATGCCCGAATGCAGCGCATCCTCGATCTGGCCGGGCGCGATAAAGTGGATATGGGCGTCCATTCCCCCTGCGGTCAGGATCTTGCCTTCACCTGCGATGCCTTCGGTCGAGGGGCCGATGATGATGGTCACGCCGGATTGGGTGTCGGGGTTGCCTGCCTTGCCGAGGGCATGGATCAACCCATCCCGCAGGCCCACATCAGCCTTGTAGATGCCGGAATGGTCAAAGATCAGCGCGTTGGTAATGACGGTGTCCGCCGCGCCGCCCGAGCGCGGGATCTGCGACTGGCCCATGCCATCGCGGATCACCTTGCCCCCGCCAAACTTGACCTCTTCGCCATAGGTGGTCAGGTCGCGCTCAACCTCGATGATGATGTCGGTATCTCCCAGCCGGACACGGTCGCCCGTGGTCGGACCATACATGGCCGCGTAATCGGGGCGGGAAATGCGGGTGGGCATCACAGATCCCCCATCACAGCGCCGTTGAACCCGAACACCCGCCGCCGCCCGCCGTAAGGCACAAGCTGCACCTCGCGCGATTGGCCGGGTTCAAAGCGCACGGCTGTGCCTGCGGCGATGTCCAGGCGCATACCGTGGGCTGCGGCACGGTCAAAGGAAAGGCCGGGGTTGGTTTCGGCAAAGTGGTAATGCGAACCGACCTGCACCGGGCGGTCGCCGGTATTGGCGACCATCAGCACGGTGACCGGCTGGCCCTGATTGAGGACGATGTCACCGGCTGCGGGCAGAATCTCTCCGGGGATCATTGCTGTTTCCGCACAAGATAGACCACACAGGCCAGCACGGCAGCGCCAAGCGCAATCAGCGCCAGATGGTCGGGTTCGGACAGCATATGCAACAAGGTCGCCTGGGAATGGTCTCCCGGATGGGCAAAGGCCGGGCTGGCAAGCATGGCAAAAGCGGGAAAGAGGCGGGTCATGGCTCGGCCTTTCAGCAAAAGGGTCAGCGTATGGGGTGGTGAACGGTCACCAACTTGGTGCCGTCGGGAAAGGTGGCCTCGACTTGAACCGAATGGATCATCTCGGGGATGCCAGGCATGCATTGATCGACGGTGATCACATGTCCCCCGGCTTGCATCAGGTCTGACACCGTTCGGCCTTCCCGCGCGCCCTCGACGACGAAATCGGTAATCAAAGCGATGGCTTCGGGGTGATTGAGCTTGACACCGCGCGCCAGCCTGCCGCGCGCAACCATGGCGGCCAGGCTGATCAGAAGCTTGTCTTTTTCGCGGGGAGTAAGGTTCATTGGGTCTCTCCGGCTGGCCAAACACGGGGCAAAGACCGCCCGCTTAGAATGCGCAATATTCGCGCCAGAATCTGCTTTAGAGGCCAGCCGTCGGTTGCGGTCAGGCGCACCACGCATTTGCCATCCCAGCCCGACACTGCCGCCAGTGGAACAGCAGCCCGCAACGCAGCCACGGCGTCTTGCGCGCCTTGGGCCACCAGACAGACGACGGCAAAGGCGCGTGCGCCATGCAACAGCGCGGCAGAGGGCGAGGTCAGCGTTTCTGGCGAAAGCTGCGTCGTGTCGGCCCAAACCAGGCGACCTGCGCGGCGGATCATGCGGTGATCATGAAACCGGGCATTGGTCAATGTTTCGCCCATCGCTGCCCGGCCAAGGACCACAGTCTCGGCAACCAGACACGAGGCACCCGGTGCAAGATCGATTTCGGTCTGCCGGGACAAATGCGAATATTGGTAAAGAATGGTTTCTTGCGGCATCCAATCCAAATGCGCGCCTTGGCCAACCGTCGCCGAAAAGCTGATCTTTGCAGGGGCTTCGGTGGAGGCATAGGCGCGTTCTGCCGTTTGCGTCGTGGCCAGCACGCAGGCGTCAGCATGAAGATCAAGTCGCAAGGTAAGTTTGTCACCGCCTGTCAGGCCGCCGGAGGTATTGATAAAAACCACTTCTGGCGACATCCCCCGCTGGCTGGGAAGCATGATCTTGGCTGACCCGGACTGATGAAGATCGACAAGTTTGGTCTGCGTTCCAAGCCTCGAAAAAGAGGCGAAAGCCTCTCCGCGACTGCGCTGCATTGAAATTTGGGTCTGTCCGTACATAACCATCTTTCTTGATCGTCGTCAGTACATTGGAAGAGCCAAGCCGAGCCGGGCAAACCCCAAAAAGCTCCAAACAAGGGGTAACTTCGAGCTTCGACACGGCGATGCTCAGGAAATTGCCTCAGATGTTCATTTCTTGGGCAGCAAAGGAAGGAATTGAGGCGCGGCCGGTCGCATTCCAAGAACTTCGGGGGAAACGCCGCGCCACGGCGGTTCAACTCTCATTTAGAATGCCCAAGGAACTTAGGGTCAGGACCCATTGATTTGCTTGAGGCCGCCGTCGCTGCGTGATTCAAGACCTTGAACTGTCGGGGGGCATGATGAGCAATCTATTCTGGTTGACGGACGAGCAGATGGAGCGGTTGAGACCGTTCTTTCCGAAGAGCCATGGAAAGCCGCGAGTGGATGACCGGCGCGTGCTAAGCGGGATAATCTTCATCAATCGCAATGGGTTGAGGTGGTGCGATGCGCCGCGTGAGTATGGCCCGCCGAAGACGCTTTACAACAGATGGAAGCGGTGGGGTGACATGGGGGTTTTCGCCAGGATGATGGAGGGGCTGGCCTCGAAAGGCACCGAGCAGAAGACCATCATGATCGACGCGACCTACCTGAAAGCGCATCGCACGGCTTCGAGCCTGCGGGCAAAAAAGGGGGGCTTGACGACCAGCGCGGGCGCTTGATCGGGCGGACAAAGGGCGGGTTGAACACCAAACTGCACGCCGTCACGGACGCCAAGGGTCGTCCACTGAAGTTCTTCATGACCGCAGGTCAAGTCAGCGACTACACCGGAGCCGCAGCCCTGCTGGGCGGTCTGCCAGCTGCTGAATGGATGCTCGCAGACCGGGGCTATGACGCCGACTGGTTCAGAGAGGCGTTGAAAGACAAGGGGATACGCCCCTGCATCCCAGGCCGGAAGTCCCGCGCAAAGACCGTGCGGTACGACAAACGGCGTTACCGGCACCGCAACCGGATCAAGATCATGTTCGGTCGACTGAAAGACTGGCGCAGGGTCGCAACCCGCTATGACAGGTGCGCCAAGACCTTCCTCTCCGCCGTCGCCCTCGCCGCAACTATCATGTTCTGGCTTTGACGATCAATGAGTCTGGACCCTAGCCCGCCCTGCCCTTCGGCAACGGCATTTCAAACATCGTCGCTCGGCCACGGCCTGCGCGTTTGGACGCATAAAGCGCCTCATCCGCATCGACGTGCATCTGTTCAAGGTCAAAACCGGGATAATTCGCGCTGAGAACCATCCCGATCGAGCCAGCGATGCGGCAGGGTTGGTCATCATAGCGCATGGGTTGGCCAAGCCGATCTATGATACGGTCCGCGATCAGCGACAGCGGGGCGGCATCCGTCTGACCGGGAAAGACCAGCACAAATTCATCGCCGCCAACCCGCGCCACCAGATCGCTGGTGCGGGTTTCTTCGGTCAGGATATGGGCCACTTCGCGCAGCACATGATCGCCCGCGGCATGGCCAAGCGAGTCATTGATCTGTTTGAAGAAATCAAGATCCAGATGCATCATGCCAAAGGCCTGCCCCTGCCCCACCAGATCATCGAGCAGCGCATCAAGCGCCCGGCGATTGCGCAGGCCGGTCAGCGTATCGGTCAACGCCTGTTCTTCTGCGGCGACCTTGGCCCCGTGAAGCCGCAGGTTCAGGCTGCGCAATTCCGACATGACAGCAGATTTCGCCTCCATCAGGTACAGCATTTCCACCGTCAGATCCGTGGCGGCAAAATCGGCCACAGTCAGCCCATAGCGGCGCACGGCCTCATTCACCCAGATGCCGAAAGAGAGGTTGATCAATACCCCCCCCGCCCCGCCCCCGATGCCCCCCGCAAGCCCGCCCGCATCGCCAACCGGCAAGGCAAGGCCGCGCAGCACCATTGTCGGATCATTATGGGGGGCAAGGTGCAGCCGCGCACCGACACGCCGCCGCAATTCGGTCAAGTCAGCCACCGCGGAGGGGCGGCGGAGACCAAAGAAATTTTCTACCGGCTCACCAAGTACGCTGGGTGCGGACAAGAGCTTCACAAGCGTCGGCCCAATAGAGCGGATAAGCCCCTGACCATCCAGCCGCAGATGCATCGGCATCAGCCGGTCCAGTGCGGGACCGTCAAGAAAGATCAAGGGCAAGGGAACACGGGCCGCAAGGGTCATGGCCCCGCCCATCCCGCAAGATCAAACGCCCGCCCGGTGGAGTGGCGATGATCCAAGAGCTTGATCTGAATAATTTCCTGTCCAGCACCGCCGTCCAGCCAATCCAACAAAACCAGCGCGCCATAATCGTCGGCCATCGCCCGCAACAGCCCAAGCATCACCTGCCCCGTTCCGGCAAAGGCCGCGTCAATTGTCAGCCGGTATTCGGCATAATTGGTTTCCGCCAGTTCCAGCCCCGGCAAATCGAGATCGGGTAGTGCCAGCCGCGCACGCTCTGGCAAATCTTCCAGGGAATGCAGAAAATCTTCGAAGGTAACGCCGCCAAAGCGCAGCAGGCGTCGCACCGCTTCGGTATTGGGATGTGACACCAGATAGGTGCCCAAATCCTCCAACACGCTTTCCACCGGGCGGCCCAGCACCTTGCACGCCGCCGCCAGCACGGCCGTTGTCAGACCCGCGTCATAGCTGAGCATCGGTTCAAAGCTGTCAAAGCCAAGCCGGGCCTCCCGCGCGACAAGCCCCCAGGTCGCGGGCCCATAGGTGTCGCGCAGAAACCCTTGGATCGAGCGGTTTATCAGGCCGTGCATTGGGCATCCGGATCAGTGATTCCGGCCCACGTTAGCCCCCAGCCCTTAACAAAGGGCCAAGGTTTTCCGGCGCATTTTTCAGAACGGCACGTCGTCGACCTGATGCGCCGGCACAACCCAGCGCGCGACGATTTTCTTCAACCCGGCATGGTCAAATTCGATGTCCAGCTTGTCGCCCTCGATGCCGACAATCTCACCGTAGCCGAATTTCTGGTGGAACACGCGCTCCCCCATCACATAGGCGCTGACGGCGGTGGCATCGATCGTCATGTTGCGCGCCTCGGAGGGCTGCGACACCGGCCGCGCGCTGCGTTCCTGCAGGCGCCGCCAACCGGGCGAGTTGTAGACGTCGGCCTTGGTCACCCGGTCCTCAAGCCCTGAGGAAAAGCCAAACCCCGCCGCCGCGCCATAACCGCCACCCATCAGGCCGGGGGGCGTCAGCACCTCGACATGCGGGCTGGGCAGTTCATCAATGAATCGGCTGGGCATCTGGCTTTGCCATTGACCATAAACCCGGCGGTTCGAGGCGAAGGAAATCGTGCAAAGCGCCTCGGCACGGGTGATGCCGACATAGGCAAGACGGCGTTCTTCCTCGAGCCCCTTCTTGCCGCTTTCATCCATGCTGCGCTGACTTGGGAACAGCCCTTCTTCCCAACCGGGCAGAAAGACCACCGGAAATTCCAGCCCCTTGGCGGCATGCAGCGTCATGATGGTGACCTTTTCTTCGGCCTCCTCACGCTCATTGTCCATGATCAGCGCGACATGTTCGAGAAAGCCTTGCAGGCTGTCGAATTGCTCCAGCGCCTTCACCAGTTCCTTGAGGTTCTCCAACCGCCCCGGCGCTTCGGGAGTCTTGTCGTTTTGCCACATCGAGATGTAGCCGCTTTCCTCCAAGATCACCTCGGCCAGCCGGATATGGCTGTCAGAGTTGGCAGGCGGCACCTCCGGTTGCATGGGTTCGATAAGAAGATCATCCGCCGCGCCATCACCAGCACGCTGAGGCTTCTGTGGTTCAAACGCGGTCCATGCTTCATCGCTGCCCGGAATAACCTCTCCAACATCGTCAATAATTACAGTGGTCGGTCGATACCCTGGGGCAATGGTCGCGTGCCAGCGATCCACCCCTTCGACAAACACGCGCAATTGCGCCGCCCCTTTGCCGCCAATGCCAGCCTTGGCCAGCAAGGACCGCGCGCCTTCCAACAGGCTCATCCCAAGACTGCGCGCTTCAATCTGGATCGACTGCACGGCCTTGTCGCCAAGGCCACGCTTGGGGGTGTTCACAACGCGCTCGAACGCCAGATCGTCATCCGGGCTGACGGCCAGCCGGAAATAGGCCATGGCATCGCGGATTTCCTGCCGTTCATAGAACCGCGGACCGCCGATCACGCGATAGGGCAAGCCGATGGTCAGAAAACGGTCTTCAAAGGCGCGCATCTGGTGGCTGGCGCGGACGAGAATCGCCATGTCTTCAAGACTGTGCTTGTCACGATGGCCCCGGCCCCGCTGCAAGCCCTCCAACTCCTCGCCGATCCAGCGCGCCTCCTCCTCCCCGTCCCAATGGCCGATGAGCCGCACCTTTTCGCCCTGTTGTTCTTCGGTCCACAGCGTCTTACCAAGGCGGCCTTCATTGCGGGCAATAACGGCAGAGGCCGCGGCCAGAATATGCGGAGTAGAGCGGTAATTCTGCTCCAGCCGCACCACAACGGCGCCGGGAAAATCCTTTTCAAACCGCAGGATATTGCCCACCTCGGCACCGCGCCAGCCATAGATCGACTGGTCATCATCGCCGACGCAACAGATGTTCTTATGGGCCTGCGCCAACAGCCGCAGCCAAAGGTATTGGCAGACGTTGGTGTCTTGATATTCGTCCACCAGAATATAGCGGAAGCGGCGCTGATACTGCTCCAGCACATCGGGGTATTTTTGGAAGATCACCACGCAATGCAGCAAGAGGTCGCCGAAATCGACGGCATTTAGTGACAAAAGGCGATTCTGGTAAGCTTCATAAAGTTCGGTGCCACGATTATTGAAAGCAGAAGCCTCAGATGACGGCACCCGGTCTGGCGTCAGCGCACGGTTCTTCCAGCCTTCGATGATGCCTGCCAAAAGCCGGGCGGGCCAACGCTTTTCATCGATGTTTGCGGCTGCAATCACCTGTTTAAGTAGCCGCAACTGGTCGTCAGTGTCCAAAATCGTGAAGTTCGACTTGAGATGCACCAAATGGCTGCTCGGATACAATTCGCCCGTTCTACTGGACCTGCCTTCACGCGCACCGAGATCTGCCAATGTCTCGTTCGAATGCGCTTTTAGACCATTCCCGATCGAAGATGTACGTTCGGAGACTAGCCCGCCGACGACTAGCTCCGCATGCCGCCGCAGGATCTTGACCGACAGCGAGTGGAAGGTGCCCATCCAGGCCATGCCGTCCGCCACATCGCCCAGCATCCGCCCAACACGGGCACGCATTTCGCGCGCAGCCTTGTTGGTGAAGGTCACGGCCAGAATCTCATTCGGCCTGGCGCGGTTCATGTTCAGTAGATGCACGATCCGCGCGGTCAGCGCCTTGGTCTTGCCGGTGCCCGCACCTGCCAGCATCAGAACCGGGCCATCCAGCGCCTCGACGGCGGCACGCTGGGCGGGGTTCAGATCGTCCAGATAGGGTGCAGGGCGCGCCGCCATGGCGCGCTGCGACAGAGGCACCGTCGGGGGCACCGGCTGCGGCACGGCCGCCTCGAAGGCGTCATTTTCATCCCATTCACTCATGGGGGAATCATAAACCGGGATTTACCGGATATAAAGAACTGTTCCGGTAATGTTCGCAAAATTCCTGCCAAACGCGGCCAAATCCGCGGGAAAGTGCGGATTGCGTCCTATTCCTGCCCGGATTGCCCGGCAGTTTTCCGACGAAACTTTGGGGGCACTGCCATGCTCAACCTAATGACACCTCGTGTTCTCATCGCCTTTGCGGTGTTTCTTGGCCTGATCGCCATGCTGCGCCATGTCGTCATAAAACAGCCCTTGGTCGAAACCGATGCAGAAGGGGAAACCGGCCGCATCGCCCCGAACCGCGCCCTTCTGGCCGTGATCTGCCTGATTGGCACCATGCTGGCCGGCGCAGCACTTTTGGCGTTTTCGCATGGCATCGGCGGCTGGGCCGTTCTGGTGGTTGCCGTTGCGGCACTGGCGATGACGGGAATGATGGTGACGGCTTTCTTTCCCTATTTCGACATCACTTGGGATGAAGATGGCATCGAAGGGCCAACGCTGCTGTTGCCGCCACCGCTTGGCCCCAAACGCCAACGCATTTTCTGGGAGGAGATTGAGGTCGCCCAGCATGAAAAAGGCCGCCATTGGTATCTGGAAGACGGCAAAGGCGCCCGCATTGTCTGGAGCTTCATCTACTTTGGCTACCCTGCCCTGATCCGCCGGGTTGAGGAGGAATGTCCTTGGCTTTTCAATGCGCAAGACATCCCCCCCCTGCCCGAAAACGACCCCGAAGCCATCCCCCCGGTGAGGCGCCGTTTTCTCAGGTTGAACTTTGCAACTGCAAAGTCGACCTGAATATTTCGCAAAAGTTTGCAGGGCGTCGTTTTCTGCCCTTGTGCTGCGCTGCAGCGTCCCTAATCTGCGCCCCGATTGCACCCCCGCAACCGGAGAGCGCCCATGCCCGAATTCACGAAAATCCTCGTTGCCAACCGCGGCGAGATCGCCATTCGCGTCATGCGCGCCGCCAACGAGATGGGCAAGAAAACCGTTGCGGTCTATGCCGAGGAAGACAAGCTCTCGCTCCACCGCTTCAAGGCCGATGAGGCCTATCTGATCGGCGAAGGCCTGTCGCCGGTGGGCGCCTATCTGTCGATCCCGGAAATCATCCGCGTGGCCAAGATGGCAGGCGCCGATGCGATCCACCCCGGCTATGGGCTGCTGTCGGAAAACCCCGATTTCGTCGAGGCTTGCGATCAGGCGGGTATCACCTTTATCGGCCCGCGCGCCGAAACCATGCGCGCCCTTGGCGACAAGGCCTCGGCCCGTCGCGTCGCGATCGAAGCCGGTGTGCCGGTCATCCCCGCGACCGAAGTCTTGGGCGATGACATGGCCGCAATCAAGAAACAGGCCAAGGAAGTTGGCTATCCGCTGATGCTCAAAGCATCTTGGGGTGGCGGCGGTCGCGGGATGCGGCCGATTCTGGCTGAAGACGAATTGGAACTGAAGGTCCGCGAGGGCCGCCGCGAGGCTGAGGCCGCGTTTGGCAACGGCGAGGGTTACCTCGAAAAAATGATCATCCGCGCCCGCCACGTCGAGGTGCAGATCCTTGGCGACAAAGCGGGCAATGTCTGGCACCTGTGGGAGCGGGATTGCACCGTGCAGCGGCGCAACCAAAAGGTGGTCGAACGCGCCCCCGCCCCCTATCTGACCGAGGCCCAACGCGCCGAAGTGTGTGAAATGGCGCGGAAAATCTGCGCCCATGTCAATTACGAATGCGCTGGCACCGTTGAATTCCTGATGGATATGGACGACCAGAAGTTCTACTTCATCGAGGTGAACCCCCGCGTTCAGGTCGAACATACTGTCACCGAAGAAGTGACCGGTATCGACATCGTTCAGGCCCAGATCCTGATCGAAGAAGGCAAGACGTTGCCGCAGGCAACCGGGGTTGCCTCGCAGGCTGACGTGAAGCTGAACGGTCATGCCGTACAATGCCGCGTCACCACCGAAGACCCGCTGAACAACTTCATCCCCGACTATGGCCGGTTGACGGCCTACCGCTCGGCGACCGGCAATGGCATCCGTCTGGATGGCGGCACGGCTTATGCGGGCGGCGTCATCACCCGCTACTATGATTCGCTGCTGGTCAAGGTCACCGCCCATGCCCAGACCCCGGAAAAGGCCATCGCCCGCATGGACCGGGCGCTGCGCGAATTCCGGATCCGTGGCGTGGCGACGAACATCGAATTCGTCATCAACCTCTTGAAGCATCCGACCTTCCTTGACCAAAGCTACACCACCAAATTCATCGACACGACGCCCGACCTGTTCGCCTTCAAAAAGCGCCGCGACCGGGCGACTAAGATCCTGACCTACATCGCCGACATCACGGTGAACGGGCATCCCGAAACCGCAGGCCGCGCCAAGCCCCCGGCCGAGGTAAAGGCACCCAAGGCCCCCGCCCCGCGCGTTGAACCCGCGATGGGCACGCGCAACCTCTTGGAACAAAAAGGCCCGCAGGCGGTTGCGGACTGGATGCGCGCCCAGAAAAAGGTGCTTTTGACCGATACCACCATGCGTGATGGTCACCAGTCGCTCTTGGCCACCCGGATGCGCTCGATCGACATGATCAAGGTGGCGCCCGCCTATGCCGCCCATCTGCCGCAACTGTTTTCGGTGGAATGCTGGGGCGGGGCCACGTTTGACGTCGCCTACCGCTTCTTGCAGGAATGCCCGTGGCAGCGCCTGCGCGATCTGCGCGCGGCCATGCCGAACCTGATGACCCAAATGCTGCTGCGCGGGGCCAATGGCGTCGGCTACACCACCTATCCTGACAATGTGGTGCGCGGCTTTGTCGCCCGTGCGGCAGAAACCGGGGTGGATGTGTTCCGGGTGTTTGACAGCCTGAACTGGGTTGAAAACATGCGCGTCGCCATGGATGCGGTGCTGGAGGCCAACAAGGTCTGCGAAGGCACGGTTTGCTATACCGGCGACATTCTGGACCCCAACCGCGCCAAATATGACCTGAAATACTACGTCGCCCGTGCGCAGGAACTGAAAGCTGCCGGCGCGCATATTCTGGGTCTGAAGGATATGGCGGGCCTGTTGAAGCCTGCCGCCGCCAAGATCTTGGTCAAAACCCTGCGGACCGAGGTTGGCCTGCCGGTGCATTTCCACACGCATGACACCTCGGGCGCTGCGGCCGCCACAATCCTTGCGGCCTGCGATGCCGGTGTGGATGCGGTGGATGCGGCGATGGACGCGTTTTCAGGCGGCACCTCGCAGCCCTGCATCGGTTCCGTGGTCGAGGCACTGCGCCACACCGACCGCGACACCGGATTGGACATTGCCGCCATCCGCGAGATTTCCAACTATTGGGAACATGTCCGCGCCCAATACGCCGCCTTTGAATCTGGTATTCCCGCCCCGGCGTCGGAAGTTTACCTGCACGAGATGCCCGGTGGCCAGTTCACCAACCTCAAGGCGCAAGCGCGCTCGCTGGGGCTGGAGGAGCGCTGGCCCGAGGTGGCGCAGGCCTATGCCGATGCCAACCAGATGTTCGGTGACATCGTAAAGGTCACGCCCTCGTCCAAGGTCGTGGGGGATATGGCGCTGATGATGGTGGCACAGGGCCTGACCCGCGCCGAGGTGGAAGCACCGGGCGTCGATGTTGCCTTCCCGGATTCGGTTGTCGACATGATGAAGGGCAATCTTGGCCAACCCCACGGCGGCTGGCCCAAGGGCATTCAGGCCAAGGTGTTGAAGGGCGAAAAGCCACTGACCACCCGCCCCGGCGCGGATGTGGCAGCGGTGGACATTGAGGCGACTCGTGAAAAATTGTCCAATGACCTCAATGGTCTGATTATCGA
Source organism: uncultured Paracoccaceae bacterium (assembly GCA_937927675.1). GTDB lineage: Bacteria > Pseudomonadota > Alphaproteobacteria > Rhodobacterales > Rhodobacteraceae > Tabrizicola_A. The sequence continues at coordinate 14,943 of CALBSG010000066.1, forward strand.
TGACGAAGATCTGAACGGCTATCTGATGTATCCGAAGGTCTTCCTCGATTACATGGGTCGTCATCGGCAATATGGCCCGGTCCGCACCCTGCCGACCCGGACCTTCTTTTATGGCATGGCCCCGGGTGAGGAGATCACTGCCGAAATCGACCCCGGCAAGACGCTGGAAATCCGCCTGCAAGCGGTGGGTGAAACCACCGATGATGGCGAGGTGAAGGTGTTCTTCGAATTGAACGGCCAGCCGCGGGTGATCCGCGTGCCGAACCGGGCGATCAAGGCAAAAACCGCAGCCAAACCGAAGGCCGCCGAGGGCAACCCGAACCACATCGGCGCACCGATGCCGGGTGCGATTGCATCGGTGGCAGTGACGGTCGGCCAAAAGGTCAAGGCGGGCGATATGCTGCTGACCATCGAAGCCATGAAGATGGAAACCGGTCTGCATGCCGACCGCGAGGCGACCATCAAGGCGCTTTATGTCCATGCGGGCAGCCAGATCGACGCCAAAGACCTGTTGATCGAACTGGAATAAGTGCCAGACCACATGAAAAAGGCCCGGGGGAACGACATTCCCCGGGCCTTTGTCTTTTCCGACCCCCACCGGGGCCAAGGCGCCTAGGGCGCGGCGTGCAGCGCAACCGCGCCTGATCGCGGGTCTGTCATCCCCAGATCGCCGCCCAGATCCTCAAGAATAGGCCGCAGCCGGTCGAGGTTGGCAATCATGACGGGACGTGCCGCGGCCAAAGCCGTCATGTCGTCCCATTCGCCAACCACGGTAAAGGCGCGCTCTCCGGTTTCGACCAGCCAGAAATTCCGCAAGCCCGGCATGCCGTCGGCTTTCAACTCGCGGTGAATCGCCAGATAGTCGGCTTCCTTCCCGGGCTTTATCTTCATATGCACGATGTTCATGGCCGTCATCTTCAGCCCTCCCATGCCAAGATGCCACAGGTTGAACATAGCACGAATCCGGCCTTTGAGCATGGCTCACTTCTTCTTGACGAACTCCGTCAGGATGACGATGCGCTGGCCTTCCACGCGGCCTTCGATATGGGCGGCGTTGTCGGCCACCAACGAAATGCCCCGCACCGCCGTGCCGCGCTTGGCGGTAAAGCCCGCGCCCTTCACCACAAGATCCTTGACCAGAACCACGGTGTCGCCCTGCGAAAGCTTGGCACCATGGCAATCAAAATGCTCCAAGGCCGCCGGTTGATCGGCCCATGCCTGCGCGTCGTCGCCCAAGATCATGCCTTCCCGCGCTTCGGTCGCCCAAGCCTCGTTCAAAGCGCCCAGCTTGCGCCAAACCGCCAATTGCACTTCGGGCACGGCAGACCATGCGGCACCTTCCAAGGCGCGCCAATGGCCCGCGGGGGCGGGTTCATCTTCGCGGCAGAGCGGGCAGAGCAAAATCTCGCCCCCCGGCGGCACATCGACCGCATCCAGCGCATCGGATGCGCCACAAAACTCGCAAACCCCGCCTGCGCGGGTGATCAGATCGGCCAAAGCCATGGCAAACTCCTCTTGTTGCCTTGGCCCTACGCCTTTGCCACTGAAAAGAAAAGCTCAGCCTGACGCGGCGATCACGATGGCCAATTCTTCGGCCGACAACGCGCCCGACCCATCAAAATCCGCCGACTGAAAGTCTTCTGCCGTCAGGGCTGGATAGGCCTGCTGCACCTCGGCCAGTGAAAAGCTGCCGTTGCCATCGGCATCAACCACCTGCTCATCCGCCCCCGCAGCGCTGGCCACCAGACCAAGAACGGCAACAGCGAAGATGCAAAGTTTCATGGCGCATGTCCTTGGCATGAAGGGGCTGACGACGGATGTCAGGGCTGTTGCCCGCACCGGTCATAGATAAGGCTTCCGGCAGAATTTACCAGAAGCCCCCGCATCACAAAACCCGCAACCCCGCGGCCATCCAAGGCCATTCGGCCAAGGCCGGGGCAACCACCTGCGTCGCAATCAATTGCCGCAGATGCCCGGCCACCTGCGCCGGCATGTCCTTTAACACGCCTGCGCGGGCCGAAAGCGACAGGCTGCGCTCCAGCGGGGCAAAGGGCAGCGGCAACACATCCACCCCCTCGCGGAAGCGGCTGGCATGGTGCAAGGCCAAGGGCGTCAGGATCGTCCACCCCGCCCCGCCTGAGACCATGGCCAGAATGGCGCGATAGCTGTCCAATTCAAACCGGTGGGTCAGTTTCAGGTTCTGCCGCGCCAGATGGCTGGCAATTTGGCGGCCCATCAAATGCCGCGCGGTATATTGGATAAGCGGCAGATCGGCCAGATCGCGGCCTTTGGGCGTCACGGCCACGAAAGGTTCCGCCATCAAGGGATGCACTTCGCGCCAGCCGTCATCGGCGCCTTCGCTGCCCAGATCGGCCGACACCACCATGTCCAGCGCCCGCGCCTCCAGCTGATCCAAGAGCCGATGGCTGGCGCCGGTTTCCAACAGAAAGCGGCACCCCTTGAGATCGCGGGCCAAGCCGTGCAGCAAAAGCGGCGTCACCTCGGCATCAAAATCTTCGATCAGCCCCAGCCGCAGCGTGGTCAGCCCAGACAGATCGGCCATGGCCAATTCACTGCGCGCTTCGGCTTCGGCGTTCAGGATGGTCTGGGCATGGCGGCGAAACATGGTCCCCGCAGGCGTCAGCCCCAAGGGCCGGGCCGAACGGTCGAGCAAACCCGCCCCCAGCGCGGTTTCCAAACCGGCCAGTTGCTGCGAAATGGCAGATGGCGAAACCCCCAGCCGCCGGGCCGCCGCCGTGATCGAGCGTTCCTCGGTCACGGCAAGAAACACCTCGATTCCCCAAAGGGTGACCCTGCCCTGCCCTTCGGTCATCGGCACATCACAGCTTCGACAGTTTCTGCTGCAACTCTGCCAACTGGCGCTTGATCTCGGCCAGATCTTGCGGCGCGTCCTTCGTCTCTGGCTCACTGCGGGCGGGGCCGGTACCGGCCCATCCCGGCATGCCGCCCATCACGGTTTTCATGAAGGCTTCTTGCTGTTTGCGCAGCGCGTCAAACCCCGGCATCCCCGCCATCGGCGTGGCAATGCCCGCGAAGTTTTCCATCATCTTGGCTTGGCTTTCACGCAGCATGTCAAAGCTGGAGGCCAGAAACTGCGGCATGACCGATTGCATATTGGTGGCATAGGACCGCACGAGATCGGTCAGCACATTGGTTGGCAGCACGGAATCGCCTTTGGATTCATGCTCGGCCACGATTTGCAAAAGATACTGTCGCGTCAGATCATCGCCGGTTTTCAGATCGACGATCTGCACATCGCGGCCCGAGCGCACAAAGCCCGCAATGTCCTCCAGCGTTACGTAATCGGAGGTTTCAGTGTTGTAGAGACGCCGGCTGGCGTAACGCTTGATGAGCAGCGGCTTGGCGGTGTCAGACATGATCGCCCCTCCCCAGGGCTTATGCTTATGCAGAGAAGCTTAGGCGAGGTGCAGAAAAAAAGAAAGGGCGGGCACAATGGCCCGCCCGATTGGTCTTTTCGCGTCAGGGAGGAGACGCAAAAGTCCCGATTACTTTGCAGCCGTAGCGGCTTTCTTGACCTGAGCCGAAACGTCGGCGGTCGCTTTTTTCACGGCAGCCGAAGCTTCTTCCGAGACGTTCTTGCCAGCGGCCAGCATCAGTTCGACGGTGTCCATCTGCACTTTCTTGGCGATTTCCGCGAAAGCAGCCAGATTTTCAGCAGCCATTTCCGCAGCAGCGGTAGCGAAGTCCGAAGCGGCTTTGCCGTACTCGGCGGGCTCAGCCTTGGCTTTGGCGGCGTCAGCCAGCTTCGACAGCGAGTCCTTGGCCCATTTGGCCGACAGCTCGGTCGACTTTTCAGCAGCGGCCAGCGCAACAGCAGCCAGCTTTTCGCCGTAGTTGGCTTGCGTCTTGAACGCGTTCTGGAACGCCGAGGCGTCAACCGGGAACGAAGCCATCATGTCCTGCATGACTTTGGTGAAGTCGGTGGTCTTGGTCATTTGAAATGCTCCTGTCAATCCGGGGGATGCCCGTTTCCTGAAGCAATATATACATGCCGCACTGCAGCATTTCAAGTGAAATTTCTGCGACGCAGCAACAACCAGAGGATGACTGCCACGTATTTGAAAAGTGCCGCAGATTCAATCAGCTGGCTTTGACACAACGTAGGTTCCCGGTGCCGGGCACAACTCGGGGTGGCCCGAATCACCGATCTGCCGCGCCGGAATCTGCCCGCCCGACCGCTCATCCAGCCAAGCCCCCCACCGCGGCCACCAACTGCCTGCGGTGAAGCTGGCCGCCTTCATCCAATCATCTGGCGCGCCGGAAACCGGACCATCGTTGGTGTAATGACCATATTTACCCTTGGAGGGGGGATTGATGATCCCCGCGATATGGCCCGATTGCGAAACGATAAAGGTCTTGTCGGTCGATCCCATCTGTTTCACGCCGTTGAAGCTGCCGCGCCAATGGGCGATGTGGTCCGTCTCGCAGGCGATGGCGCAGAGCGGCACCTTGACGCCCTCCAGACTGACGGGCTTGCCAAAGACCGGGAAGACGCCCTTGGCAAAGCCGTCTTCCTGACAAAGGTGGCGGATATATTCCACCGCCATCTTGCCCGGCAGGTTGGTGCCATCGCCATTCCAGTAAAGAAGATCAAACGCCGGGGGCGCTTCGCCCATCATATAGGCTTTGATGGCCGGGCCGTAGATCAGATCATTGGAGCGCAGATAGGAAAAGGTCTTGCCCATGAAGCGTTTGGACAGGATGCCATCGGTGGCGCATTGCCGTTCGATGCCATCGACGAAATCATCGGCCAGAAACACCCCCACCTCGCCCGGATCGGAAAAGTCGGTCAGCGTGGTAAAGAAGGTGGCCGATTTCACCGTCTCGTCCCCGGCGCGTTGCAGATGCGCCAGCGTCAGGCCCAGCGTGGTGCCCGCGATGCAATAGCCCACCGCATTGATCTGTTTCACCCCACAAATCCGCCGCACCTCGGCCATCGCAGTGAGATATCCTTCGCGGATATAGTCATCCATCCCGACATCGGCATAGCTAGGGTCGGGGTTGACCCAAGAGACGACAAACAGCGTATAGCCCTGATCGACAATCCATTTGATCAACGAATTCTGCGGCTTAAGATCCATCACATAGAATTTGTTGATCCATGGCGGAAAGATCAGCAGCGGGGTTTCATAGACGGTTTCGGTCGTCGGCTTGTACTGGATCAGCTCCAGCATACGGTTGCGGAACACCACCGAGCCGGGCGTCGCAGCGATGTTTTGGCCGAGGTGAAAGGCGGCAGGGTCCGACAGCGTCACCTGCATCTCGCCGTCATGCGCCTCGATATCGGCGACAAGGTTTTCCAGCCCTTTGACCAGACTTTCGCCATCGGTCGCGATCGCCTTTTCCAAAGCGTCGGGATTGGTGCCAAGAAAGTTCGTCGGCGCCAGCATGTCGACGATCTGCTTGGTGAAATATTCCACCCGGCGGCGTTCGGGCGTGTCCAGCCCCTCCATATCGGCCAAGGCATCCTGCACGGCCTCGGCGTTGATGAGGTATTGCTGCTTGAGATAATTGAAGGCCGGATGGGTGTCCCAAAGCGGGTTGGCAAAGCGGCGATCCTTGGGGCCGGGGTCGGCGGGCGCCTTGAACTCGCCCGAGGCAAGCGCCTGCTGTGCCTCGATGTAATGCTTCAGCGTCTTGCCCCAATAGCCGACCTGATGTTCGATCACCTTGCCGGGGTTTTGCAACATCGCCGCCAGATAGGCCTGCGCGGCCTGCATATAGACCTCTGAAGACGGTCCATTCAGCGCGGCGTCCTTTTGCTTTTGCCGCGCCAGCGCTGCGACCAATCGCTCTGACAACTGTTCCATTTTCGCAAGATTGGCCTGCATCCGCTCCAGCTTCAGCCCGGCCGCCGCACCTGCATCATATTCTTCAGTTGCCATGTTAAACATTCGCCCCTAATCTCGCTGCTATGCAGCATTGCGCCCTCCCCTCCTTGGGATGCGGCCGCGACCGGCCCAGGAGACGCCCATGAAGTATATGGCCACCTATGACCTGATGGAAAGCATTCGAAACACGAATGAGTGGATGGGTGCAACCGCGCGGGCCATGGCCAGCTATCCGGCGTTCTCGATGACGATGAACCCGATGCTGAACATCATGGCCGCCTGGGGCGAAGTGACAGAGCGTTCCTTTGCCCGCATGGTGACCAAGCCTGACTGGGGCATCCGCTCCATTCCGGGCCCGGATGGGCAGGATCACTTGGTTGACGTCAACACCATAGTCGAAAAGCCCTTTGGCAATCTGGTGCAGTTTTTTGTCCGTCGCAGGGCGCCAATGGCACGAAAAATCCTGCTCGTGGCCCCGATGTCTGGACATTACGCCACCCTTTTGCGCTCGACTGTCGCCAGTTTGCTGCCCGATGCCGACGTTTTTGTGACCGATTGGCACAATGCGCGCGATATTCCGGTGTCTGCCGGCAAGTTCGACGTGGAAGATTACACGCTCTATCTGGTTGAATTCATGCGCGCCCTTGGGCCGGATACCCATGTGATCGCCGTGTGCCAGCCCGCGCCGCTGACCTTGGCCGCCACCGCCTATCTGGCGGGCGAAGACCCCGACGCCCAGCCGCGCAGCCTGACACTGATCGGTGGCCCGATCGACCCGGATGCCGCCGCCACTGACGTGACCGACTTCGGCCGCCGAATCACCATGGGCCAGTTGGAGCAGATCGCAATCCAGCGCGTGGGCTTCAAATACAAAGGGGTTGGCCGTCTGGTTTACCCCGGATTGCTGCAGCTGCAAAGTTTCATGTCGATGAATGCCGAGCGGCACTCCAAGGCGTTTTCCGAACAGATCCTGCGGGTTGCGCGGGGTGAGGCGACCGACCATGACGCGCACAATCGCTTCTATGACGAATACCTTGCCGTGATGGACATGACGGCGGAGTTCTACCTTTCGACCGTCGAACGCATTTTCAAGAACCGTGAAATTGCCCGCAACGAATTCGTCGTCGCAGGCAAGACGGTGGATCTGGGTGCGATTACCCGTGTCGCGGTGAAAACGGTTGAGGGCGAAAAGGACGATATTTCGGCCCCCGGCCAGTGTGTCGCCGCGCTGAAGCTTTGCACCGGCCTGCCCGACCACCTTAAGGCCCAGCATCTGGAGCCTGAGGCCGGTCACTACGGCATCTTTGCGGGCAGAAGCTGGCGCCTGAACATCCGGCCTTTGGTCCTGCGTTTCATTGACGCCAATTCCGGCACCGAGCCCGCAACCAAACCCCAGCTAAAAGCCGTCAAAGCTTAACGCAGCATCATCGGGCCGTTCAAAAAGGCCCCCACCGCCTCGGATACCGCCTCGGGCTGTTCAAGGGTCGCGAGGTGGCCTGCGTCCTCGATGATCTGAAACTGACCATAGGGCATCAGGGTTGCGGTGAATTCCTGGCGGCGCAGCGGCACCAGCGTGTCTTGCCGCCCCGCCAGCACCAAAGCCGGCAGTCGCACCTTGCGCATGGTCTTTTGTTGATCGGGGCGGCGTTGCAGCGCGCGGGATTGGCGCAGGAAGACCCCCTCGCCCAGACCCAGCGCCATATCCTTGACCAGCGCCATGATCTCGTCCTGCCACGGGCTGACCGCAATCGCCGCTTCGGGGATTTCCTGGGCCATTGCATCCACCAACCGCCCGGCGCGGGCCATGACCATGCGGGTTTCGCGTTCGGCCGCCAGCGACGGCGCTTCGGACAAAGGATCGGTCGCCATCAGCACCACGCGCGTCACCCGGTCCGGCGCGCGGCGGATGATATCCAGCGCAATATCGCCGCCCAAGCCATGCCCGATCAGGGCAAATTTCTCGGGCAGGCCCGGCATCAGTGCCTCAGACATTTGCTCGACGGTTTCGCCCTGCCCGGCAATGCAGACATGGCAATGACGTTCGGCCCCAAGCCGCACCATCTGCGGCAAGAACAGCCGCGCGTCTGACATCAGACCGGGGATCATCACCAAGGGTTCATGCATGGCCCGACACCTCGGCAATCGCGGCAGAGATCAGATCCAGACAGGCGGGCGTGGAAAAGCGGTGGTCCGCCCCCTTGACCAGCGTCAGGCGCAAATCGGGGCTGTCGGCATGGTCCATCAACCGCAGCGCAACCGAGGGCGGCACATCGACATCCGCCGTGCCTTGCAACAACCGCACCGGGAACGGCAGGTTCAAGGGGCTGCGCAGCACCAGATAATGGGCGCCGTCGTCCAGAAAGGCCTTGGTGATGATATAGGGCTCATCGGAATATTCCGACGGTTCGGCCAGCCAGCCTTGGCTTTGCAACAGGGCTTTCTGCGCCTCGGAATAGCTGCCCCACATCAGATCTTCGGTGAAGTCAGGGGCCGCGGCCACGCCGACCAGCCCCGCGACCTTCCCCGGCATCGCGCGGGCGACCAAAAGTGAAATCCAGCCCCCCATGGAGGAACCGACCAGCACCTGCGGCCCGGTTGTCAGGCCGTCGATGATCGCGCTTGCATCGGCAAACCAATCCCCAATGCCGCCGTCTTCGAACCGCCCCGAAGATTGCCCATGCCCCGAATAGTCAAAGCGCAAAAAGGCCCGGCCCGTCGCTTCGGCCCAAGCCTGCAAATGCACAGCCTTGGTTCCGGTCATGTCCGATTTGTAGCCCCCCAAGAAAACAACGCCCGGCAGGCCGATCCCTGCCCCGGTTGCTTTGGTCTGGTGATAGGCAAGCCTGCGGCCAGCGGGGGTGGTGAACCAATCGGGCATGATTTTTCCTCGTTTGGGGCAGGGTTTAGCGCCCCCGCGCGGCGCTGTCAGCCCAGATTGCAGCTTTCAGCGAAAACCTGAATGCCCTAGCCGACAGATTGCGCCAGAACCCGGCTGATCGTGGTCAACGGAAGGCCGCTTTCTGCCCGCCATGTGTTGAACGCCCCCTGAACCGCGGCCCAAGACTTGGGCGACGAGGGCGCCTTGTCGACAACCCCTTCCGCCACCAGCCGCGCCACCACATCGCGGCTTGGGATATAGCTGTCCTTGCCCATATGCCGCAGCATGTAAGGCGCGGTCATACCCCCCAACCGGCTGCCCGATTTTTGCAGCCACAGGATCAGCCCGGCGAAATCTTCGGCAGGCCAATCGCCCACGTTGCGGCCAAAGCCGCCCACCTCGCGCAGGAAGGCCGCATTATCGCGGATCGCCAAGATCTTTGGCCCGGCGCGGATCACCCGTTTGTCGGCAAGCAGGGCATCCAGCCAATCGTCATCCATCATCGACAAGGGGCCAATGGCAAAGCCGCCAAACGCCTCCTCGATGCCCGGCCATTTCGCCTCGACCACCTGCCAACTGATGCCCGCCCGGAAAATCCATTGCGCCATGGCAGCCAGCCAGCGGTCATCGGGGATCGCGGCCAGCTGATCGGCGTTTTTTGCAACGGGAACGCCCGCGAAAACCGCCGCTTCGCTGCCTTTGCGCTCGGCTGCGATTGCCAAAATTTCTGCAAATGACCGCATCATTCCCCCATAATTGGCCCGTAAAACCACCCGGCGCCTGCATTTTCCGCCCCGCAACCTTGACGCCGCCAAGGTCAGGCGTCAAACAACGCCGCACATAACCCGCAACCGGGCGTTTCGTAGGCGCCAAACGACGAGGATCAGGCCATGGCCCAAATCTCCCTCACCTTCCCCGATGGAAACAAGCGCGACTACGCCGCAGGTGTAACCGCTGCCGAAGTGGCGTTGTCCATCGCCCCCGGATTGGCCAAAAAGGCCATCTCCGCCACCGTCAACGGCGCGCATTACGATCTGCAATGGCCGATCACCGACAATGCCAGCATTGCCATCCACACCATGGCAGATGATGCACAGGCGCTGGAACTGATCCGCCACGACTGCGCCCATATCATGGCCCGCGCCGTGCAAGAAATCTGGCCCGACGTAAAGGTCACCATCGGCCCGGTGCGGGACTACGGCTGGTTTTACGACTTTGACCGCGCCGAGCCCTTCACGCCCGAAGACCTTGGCGCAATTGAAGCCAAGATGAAGCAGATCATCAACGCCCGCGATCCGGTGAAAACCGAGGTCTGGGACCGCGCCCGCGCCATCGCCTATTACGAAGAGCGCGGCGAGCCCTTCAAGATCGAGCTTATCAACCGCATCCCCGAGGGCGAAGACCTGCGGATGTATTGGCATGGGCACTGGCAAGACCTGTGCCGTGGCCCGCATCTGGCCCATACGGGGCAGGTTCCGGCCGACGCCTTCAAGCTGACCCATGTGGCGGGCGCCTATTGGCTGGGCGATGCCACGCGGCCCATGCTGCAGCGCATCTACGGCCTTGCCTTCAAGAACCGCGATGACCTGAAGGCCCATATGACCATGCTGGAAGAGGCCGCCAAGCGCGACCACCGCAAGCTGGGCCGCGAGATGGAGTTGTTCCACATTCAGGACGAAGCACCGGGTATGGTGTTCTGGCATCCGAATGGCTGGACGATCTATCGCCAGTTGGAAGATTACATGCGCGGCCGTCTGCGCGTGGCGGGCTACAAGGAAATCAAGACCCCGCAGGTGGTGGACCGCATCCTGTGGGAAAAGTCGGGCCATTGGGAAGCCTATCGCGAGAATATGTTCATCGTTGAGGTGGACGAAGAGGGCGCCAAGGAAAAGCGCGTCAATGCGCTGAAGCCGATGAACTGCCCTTGCCATGTGCAGGTGTTCAATCAGGGCCTGAAATCCTACCGCGACTTGCCGCTGCGTCTGGCCGAGTTTGGTTCGTGCCACCGCTACGAATCGTCGGGCTCCATGCATGGGCTGATGCGCGTGCGCGGCTTTACCCAAGACGACGCGCATATCTTCTGCACCGAAGACCAGATCGAGGCGGAATGCGCGGGCTTCATCGCGCTTTTGTCCAGCGTTTACAAAGACCTTGGCTTCACCAAATTCGACATCAAACTCTCCACCCGCCCCGATGTACGCGTGGGGTCGGATGAGGTTTGGGACAAGGCCGAAAACGCCCTGCAAAAAGCAATCGAAGGTCTGGGCCTGCCCTATGAAATCAACGCAGGCGACGGGGCCTTCTATGGCCCGAAGCTGGATTTCAAACTGACCGACGCGATTGGCCGTGAATGGCAGTGCGGCACCTTCCAGGCCGATTTCAACCTGCCGAACCGGCTGGATGCGGAATTTGTTGGCGAAGATGGCGCCAAGCACCGCCCGGTCATGCTGCACCGGGCAATTCTGGGGTCGTTCGAACGCTTCATCGGGATTTTGATCGAAAACTACGCCGGCAAGTTTCCGTTCTGGCTGGCGCCGCGTCAGGTGGTGGTGGCCTCGATCGTGTCGGATGCCGATGCCTACGTCTACGAGATCGTCAACGCGCTGAAAAAGGCGGGTGTGCGGGCCGAGGCGGATACGCGGAACGAAAAGATCAACTACAAGGTTCGCGAACATTCCGTCGGCAAGGTTCCGGTGATCCTCGCCATCGGGATGAAAGAGGTGGAAGATCGCACCGTTTCTGTCCGCCGTCTGGGTGAGACGCGGACGGAAACCATCAGCTTCGATCAGGCGGTGGCGCTGTTTGGGCTGGATGCCCTGCCGCCGTCGCATTAAGCCTGACCCGAGAACGAAAAACGCCGCCCCAAACCGGGCGGCGTTTTTCATTGGCGGCAGGCGATCCCCCCAAACGGCCCCCTTCGGGCGCACAACGGATGCAACATTTCGCATCGTTTTGCCGCGCCTTTTGCCTTCGGAACGGCTGCAATGGATTCGGCGCTTGATTTTGGCGACAGCTTTGGCATGATTTTCAAAGTGACGACAGACTTTCTGACCGCCTATCGTGGCCCAAGAAGACCTGCTTGCACGGCCCGTGGCAATCACGCCCCGGGAGGGTTGAGATAGGAGAGACGGAATGCCGACCGGCACCGTGAAATGGTTTAACAGCACCAAGGGTTATGGCTTTATCGCCCCCGATAATGGCGGCAAAGATGTGTTCGTGCATATCTCTGCGGTGGAACGTGCGGGCCTTAAGGGCCTGAACGACAACCAGAAAATCGGCTACGAGCTGCAATCTGGCCGCGACGGCAAAGAATCGGCCGGCGACCTGCGCCTGCTTTGATCTGATCTGGAAATACTTGGAATCGGCCCCGAAGGGCCGATTTCATTTGGGGCTACAACAGGGCAGCCTGCACATCGGCGTCCCAGCCCAAATGCCAGCGATCGGCTTTGATAAGCGGCCGTTTCATCACGGTCGGCTGCGCCGCGATTTGCGCCTCGGGTTCAGATTCGCGCAAGAAATCGGAAAATCCGCGGTAGGTCGTCGACTGCTTGTTGATGATCCGACTGCCAAACTCACCGACAATCTCGGCGATTTCAGCTTCGATCAGCGGATCTTTGCGAATGTCCCGGAAGGTGACGGCATGGCCTGCCGCCTCCAACGCCTTTTGTGCCTTCTTGCAGGTATCGCAGGTCGAAATGCCGTAAAGGATCATGGATCACACCTTGAAGATTGTCCGCGTCAGCGCCAACCCGCCCCATGCGGAAACAGCGGTCAGCACCGTACCCCAGCCGACATCGGTCAAAACCATGCGCAGGGTCCATCCCTTCATAAGGGCGTAGTTGGTAAATTCATAGGTGCCATAGGCCATGAAGCCCAAGACCGCCGCAGGCAAGATCACCCCCGCCCCCGATTTCAGCGCCGGCACCGAGACAAGATACAAAAGCCCCGCCACATAGCACAGGTAAAACAGCACGGCGGGCCCGAGGCGGATGCTGTCCAGCATCGCAGGGCCGATATGGCGTTCAAACAGCGGGGCCATGTGCAGCCTCAGCATCACCGCATCAAGCGCGAGAAAGATCACGGCCGTCAGGGCGTAAAGAAGGATAATCTGCATGAAAGGGCTCCGGCGTGTTTTTCCTGATACGCTCAATACAGCGACCCAGATCAGTCAGCCCATCATGTTTGCGCCCGTGGTGCCCGAGGCCGGACTCGAACCGGCACGGCCGTACGGCCTAAAGATTTTAAGTCTTCTGTGTCTACCATTCCACCACTCGGGCGGGCGCGGCCACCATAGTGAACGGGCTGCCGAGGTAAAGCCCCTCTAGACGGTTGCAACCAACAACCGGCTCACCATCTCGGCGCTGTTTCTGACGCCCATCTTGCGGATCATATTGGCACGATGCACCTCGACCGTGCGGGGCGAACAGTCCAGCGCCAGCGCGATTTCTTTGCTGGTAAACCCGTTCACCAGATAGCGCGCGATCTTCTTTTCCGTCGCGGTCAACGGCCCCAGCGCCCCCGACACCGCGCCGGTGCCCGCCTCAATCGGCCGATAGGTCCAGACGGCTAAACGCAACGGATCTTCAGGATCCAGTGCGGTGCCCTGCCCTTCCATCCAGACCACCTGCCCGTCTTTTCTGCGCATGAATCGTTCATCGCGGTATACCTCGCCCGCCCGCATCGCCCGCCGCGCCCGTGCGCCGATCACCTCAAAATCGGTCTGACCGGGGTAGAGCACCCGGATCGACTGGCCCTCCAGTTCCGCCACCTTCCAGTCGAACACCGTTTCCACCCGCAGGCTTGCCCGCAGAATGACGCGATCCGCCAAAATCAGCGTCGCATCGGGCGCATGGCGGAAGGCGAGTTTTTCAAAATCCCGGATCGTGGTGGACATGCGCGCGCCCTACGTAGCAACATACGTATTCTTACGGATGGCGGGGGGAAGTGCAATCTTTCAGGATCGCGCCATGCTTTCCCATGGCCCGGCCCATCCGGAACATGGGGCCAGAGGAGGAAATTCGCATGAAAAAGGTCTATCCAAGTGCGGATGCCGCACTTGAGGGTCTGCTGTTTGACGGCATGACCATCGCGTCAGGGGGCTTTGGCCTTTGCGGCATCCCCGAACTGTTGATCGCCGCCATTCGCAAGGCAGGCACCAAGAACCTCACCATCGCGTCGAACAATGCGGGCGTGGATGGCTTTGGGCTTGGGGTTTTGTTGGAAACCCGCCAAGTGAAGAAGATGATCTCGTCCTATGTGGGTGAGAATGCCGAATTCATGCGGCAATATCTGTCGGGCGAGCTGGAGCTGGAATTCAACCCTCAAGGCACGCTGGCCGAACGTCTGCGCGCCGGGGGGGCCGGGATCGGTGGCTTTTACACCCGCACCGGCGTTGGCACCGTGATTGCCGATGGCAAGGACGTAAAGGTGTTCAACGGCAAGGAACATATCCTTGAAACCGGGCTGGTCACCGACATCTCCATCGTCAAGGCATGGAAGGCGGACCCGTCGGGCAACCTCGTGTTCCGCAAAACCGCCCGCAACTTCAACCCGCCTGCCGCAACCGCCGGCAAGATCTGTATCTGCGAGGTCGAGGAAATCGTGCCGCTTGGGTCTTTGGATCCCGACAGCATCCACCTGCCCGGCATCTATGTGCATCGCCTGATCCAAGGGCAGCATGAAAAGCGCATCGAAAACCGCACCACCCGCAAGAAGGAGGCCTGAGCCATGGCATGGGATAGAGACCAAATCGCCGCGCGGGCTGCACAGGAACTGCAAGACGGCTGGTATGTGAACCTTGGCATCGGGATTCCAACGCTGGTGGCGAATTACATTCCCGAAGGTGTCTCGGTGACGCTGCAATCGGAGAACGGCATGCTGGGCATGGGGCCTTTCCCTTATGAGGGCGAGGAAGACCCAGACCTTATCAACGCGGGCAAGCAAACCATCACCGAACTGCCGCAAACCGCCTATTTCGATTCGGCCCAATCCTTCGCCATGATCCGCGGCGGCAAGATCGCCATGGCGATCCTTGGCGCGATGGAAGTGGCCGAAAACGGTGATCTGGCGAACTGGATGATCCCGGGCAAGCTGGTCAAAGGCATGGGCGGCGCCATGGATCTGGTGGCTGGCGTTGGCCGCGTTGTGGTCGTGATGGACCACACCTCCAAGCACGGTGAATCCAAGGTGCTCAAAGCCTGCACCCTGCCGCTTACCGGCAAGGCCGTGGTCAACCGCATCATCTCCAATCTGGGTGTGCTGGACGTGGTGCCGGGCGGCTTGAAGATCGTCGAACTTGCCGATGGCGTGACCGAGGCCGACCTGCGTGCCGCGACCGAGGCGACCTTGGTCAACTGACCCTGCCCTCGGTCTTCAATGTGGCCGAATTATCCTAGGGGTGAGGGGGGCAGACTGCCCCCCTCACTTCATCCGCCAGATGCGATGATTTTGAACACGCAAGGGTCGGTCACCAATTCTGGCGGGCTTTGGCACAGACCTTGGGCCACTTGCCAGGCGGCCAGCACCTTCGGCACATAATCCCGCGTCTCGGCATAGGGCGGCACGCCCTTGTTGGCCTCCACCGCGCCCTCACCCGCGTTATAGGCCGCCAGCACCATCAAGGGATCGCGGTCGAACCGCTTCATCAGCCAATCCAGATAGGCCACACCGCCCCTAATGTTCTGCACCGGGTCTTTGGAATCCTGCACGCCAAAGCGCTCTGCGGTGGCGGGGATCAGCTGCATCAACCCAGTCGCGCCTGCGCTGGACACCACCGCATGCCGACCACCGCTTTCGATGCCGATCACCGCCAACACCAAAGCGGGGGACACCTCGGTGTCCAAAGTCGCCTTCAGGATTTCAACCCCATAGGTATTGGCGATCTGCTGCATGTGCTGCATGCGCGGGGCGGCCACTTGCGCGCCCGACGGGCCTTGCGACAGGCTGGCCAGCGCCAGCGGAAAACGCCCCGACACCTCATCACGCGCGGCGGGGACCTTGTCCCAGAACCAGCCGTATTCCGCCCCTTTGACCGGCGCAGAGGGCTCCAGCGCCTTTTTCTCGGCGCTGGGTTTTGGATAGGGGTCAACCTTGGGTGCCATGGCCAACAAGCGGGCCTGCTCCACCGGGTCGATCTGCACGGTGATACGCTTGCCCGGCTTGGTATCGGCCACCGAAATCCGCTTGAAGGTAAAATCACGCGCCGTGCCGGACAGACCTTCGGCCTGCGCGCCGAACGGCCCCGCAAGAGGGGCGGCACAAACTGCTGCCGCCAGGATCATGCCAATGTGCCTGCGCATCTTTGTGCGATGCCTGCCTTCAAATTGCTTGCCGAAACCAAAGCACGCAGCCCCAAACATGGCTAAGGAAATCGCTGCCCAATCATGGCTTTTTCGCCAGAATTGACCTGTTTGCCACGCGGTCTGGAAGGGTAAATTCGAAAAAACAGCCGGTCGTAAAAAAATTTATCGATATTTTTCATGATGTTAATTCATAGTTAACGATAACCGTGAAAAGGCCCTTTCCTGACCGCAGCTTTGCCACGTTCCGGGGGCCATATGAACTTGTCTTCGGAAGGCAGCGGAACAGAGGCCGCGGCGAAATTCTCCGGAATGACTGAACGTGCAACACTCGAGAAAGGGCACCTGCCATGAAACTGCTGAACATCTTCAAATCCTTCAAGAACGACGAATCCGGCGCTGTGACCGTTGACTGGGTCGTGCTGACCGCAGCCATCGTCGGCCTTGGCATGGTCGTCATGACCACCGTCGGCGGCGGCATCGAAGGTCTGGGCGACGCCATCGTGGCCGACCTGGGCGAACGCGCTGCGGGCTACGAAAACCAGTAATCGGACCGTCATTTTCCGGCCTGGACTGACATTCTTGACAAGCCGCGCCCGTTGCGCGGCTTGTTTCATTTTTCGAACAAGCCGCAATTCCGCCCTGTGATCGTTCCCTTTTCAGCCACAATGCGCGGTTAGAACAGCGTCGGAAGAGGGGCCGTGTGCCGACTTGTTGGAATTTGGAGCGTAAATCATGACGTCATTTTTGCAATTCCTGCGCCGCGAAGACGGCGCCATCACGGTCGACTGGGTCGTATTGTCGGCCGCCATCATCGGGCTTGGCATGGTGGTTCTGATGCCCATCGCCTTCTCGACCGAGAATTCCACAAGCCTGATCGCCGAAGCGATCGAAAGCCAGCCTGTCGGCTACGGCAACCAGTGATGTGAACCGGGCCGGTCTGTCGGCCAAGCCAAGGGGTAAGATGATGCGCGCGATGTTTGGATTGGTTCTTGTGGCCGGCGTCGGCCTTGCGGGGGCGGCGGTCTTCATGGCCAGAAACTACATCTCCAAGACCGAAACCGCGCTGGAGCGCGAGCTGGCCCTCAAGGCCGAAACCGGCGGTCTGGTCGAGGTGTATGTCGTCAAGAAAGCCGTCAACTATGGCGAGCCGCTGACCAAGGACGATGTACTGAAAAGCTATCTGCCAAAGAACGCCCTGCCGGAAAACACCTTTGCCGACATCGCGATCCTGTTTCCCGAAGACAAGTCCGAGCCGCGCTATGTGCTGCGCCAGATGGAACAGTTCGAACCGATCCTGGCCGTCAAGGTGACAGAGCCGGGCGAACAGGCCGGGTTGACCGGCGAATTGGAGCGCGGCATGCGCGCGTTCTCGATCAAGGTCGAGGCGGCGGACTACCTGCAACCGGGTCAGACGGTCGACATCTATTGGACGGGGGCCACCGAAGGCGCCGCCGGCGAGATGACCCGACTGATCGAAAGCGGCATGAAGATCATCGCCGTTGACCGCAACGGAAAATCGGCGACATCGGAAGGCGCCATCCAAAACCGCACCATGACGGTCGCCGCCACCCCCGAAGAGGTGGCACGTCTGGCGCAGGCACAGGCAACCGGGCGGCTGGTCATGTCGCTTGTCGGGGTTGGCGATGACACCGAAGTGGGCAAGGTCGAGGTCGACACCGGCTCGATGCTGGGGATCACCGAAGCCGCCGCCCCGATCGAAGCGCCCGTCGCAGAAGTGTGCACCATTCGCACCCGCAAGGGCGCTGATGTGGTGGAAATTCCCATCCCCTGCACGAATTGATGCCGCAGAAACCACAAAGCGCGACACTTTCCATGGGGGTCGCGCTTTGGCCATGCTCCACCCCTTGTGGGCTGTTGCAAGTTATCCACATGCAGAACCCGTCATAAGCGTTTGATTCTTGCAAAAAAACGGCAATACGGGCATTGTCGTCTGATTGAACGGGCCCTCAAAGACCCGGCAGAGGCGTGATCGAAAGGGCAGGTCACATGAGACTGCGTAATTTATTTACCGCTGGGATGCTTGGGTTTGCCCTGTCGTCAACAGCCATTTCGCCGCTTTGGGCACAAGAATTACACGTATTGAAAGGTTCGGAAAGCGCACCGCTGAACGTGCCGATGAACCGCGCGGTGGTGGTCGAAAGCGACACGCCCTTTGCGGAACTGTCCATCGCCAACCCCGGCATCGCGGATATCTCCACCCTGTCGGACAAGTCGATTTATGTTCTGGGCAAGACACCGGGGCGCACGACGCTGACGCTTCTGTCGCCCGAGGGCAAGCTGATCTCCAACGTCGAGGTGCATGTCACCCCCGACATCGCAGAGTTCAAGGAACGGCTGAAACAGATCCTGCCCGGCGAGAATATCGAGGTCCGCACCGCCAATGACGGCATTGTGCTGTCGGGCACGGTGTCCTCGACCGCCAAGCTGGACCGCGCGCTGGATCTGGCCAACCGCTATGCCCCCGAACGTGTATCGAACCTGATGAATGTCGGCGGCACCCAGCAGGTGATGCTGAAGGTCCGCTTTGCAGAGATGCAGCGTTCAGTGTCGAAAAGCCTGTCTGCATCGTTGGCGATGAATGGCGGCAGCAAGGCCAATATCCTTGGCGAAAGTGGTACTTGGCTGGACGGCAATAACGATCTGGCCAATCCGGTTACCGTCAAGGACGGCACCGAAGGCGCGATGAAGTTGGGCCTGACCGCCGGCTCGCTGGAATTCGCGGTGCTGCTGGAGGCGCTTGAATCCAAAGGCGTCGTGCGCACCTTGGCCGAACCGAACCTGACCGCGCTGTCGGGGCAGGAAGCCCGCTTTCTTGCCGGTGGCGAATACCCGATCCCGGTTGCTTCGGGCAATGATGGCACCATCACGGTGGAATACAAACCCTTCGGCGTGGAGTTGAACTTTACGCCGGTGGTGGTCGATGGTGACATCATCAACCTGACGATGAATGCGGCCGTTTCGTCGATTGACACCACCACCACGCTGCAATCGGAAGGTTTCAATATCAATGCTTTCAAGCGCCGCGAAACCTCGACCACGGTCGAGATGCGCGATGGCGAAAGCTTTGCGATTGCGGGCCTTTTGCAGGACGACTTCCGCGATCTGAATGGTCAGGTGCCGTGGCTCGGCGACATTCCGATCCTGGGCGCGCTGTTCCGTTCGTCGGAATACCAACGCGCGCAGTCCGAACTCGTGATCATCGTGACGCCGCATCTGGTGACGCCCACCCGGGGCGAGGCTTTGGCCCTGCCCACCGACCGCGTGCGCCTGCCCACCGAAAAGGAATTGTTCCTGTTCGGCGATGTTGCGGGCAAACAAAAGGGTGCCGCGGGCGAAGTGGCCCGGCAAGATTTCACCGGGTCTTATGGTTATGTGATGGAGTGAGGATGATGCGTGCAACGACCTCTCTCCTGACCTCCTGTGCCCTGATTGCGTTAAGCGCCTGCACAGGGCCGAACTTTGTCAGCCGTGAGCTGGGCTACGAGGTGGACGACGGCGGCTTTGGCAATGCCACCATGCAAAATTCCATGGTGATGATGGGCGAATGGGATGCGACCATGGCCCTTGGCAACCGGTTTGCCCAAGAAGTGCCGACGACCATCAACTTTGCCTTCAACTCCTCGACCCTGACCGACGAAGCCAAGGCAACCTTGCAGGAGCAGGCGAATTTCATCCGCCAGTTCCCCGAGGTGCGCTTCCGCGTCTATGGCCATACCGATCTGGTCGGATCGGACGCCTATAACAAGGCCTTGGGCCTGCGACGGGCAAAGGCGGCCGTGGCCTATCTGGCCGCGCAAGGCATCGGCACTGCCCGGCTCGAGGCCGTGGTGTCGTTTGGCAAGACGCAGCCCATCATCGACACCCCCGGCCCCGAAGAGCGCAACCGCCGCACGGTGACCGAGGTGACCGGCTTTGTGAAAGGCAACCCGGCCGAGCTGAATGGCAAATATGCCGAAATCGTCTGGCGGACCTATGTCAACAAGGCACAAGCCACCAGCTTGGCCGAACGGCCCCACCCCCGCAACACGGTGATCGTGACACAGGTCGATCCCGGCACCGGCAACTGACCCTGCCCCAACGGCCCGCCCTCTCTGGCGGGCCTTTTTGTTTCCGTTTCCCCGCGAGAGCTGGAAACAAAATGCCAAAAACCAAAGATTGACGTTTTTTTGGCCCCAATCTCGCCCAAGTCCACCTGCACTTTCATCCTGATCGAAGCCCGTGGTGCGTCCAGTCGAGTCGCACGGTGGGCCCCTTGGCCAGAAGGCCATGTGAGCCGCTTTGGAAGGACAGAACTGATGTCGAGTGTCGCCAACCTGCAACCGGATCCCGCGCCGATCCTGGCCTGCACCATCTCTCGGGATGTGCAGAATTTCGATTTGTTGATCGACGACATGGAACAGGAACTGGGCGAAAGCTGGGGGGATTTGGGGTTTGAGGACGCCCTGATCTTCTTTGGGCAGCGGGAATCTGCGCTGCTGCAATTCGTGGCGATTGCCGTCGACAGCGAAGACGAAAGCGATCTTTCGCGGATCGGCGACATCATTCGCACGGCCAAGGAAAAATCGATCAAAGTGATCTTGATTGCCGATCAGGTCAGCCCGATCGCCCTGCATCAGCTTTTGCGGCTTGGGGCCGATGATTTCGTGCCCTATCCGCTGCCCGAAGGCGCCCTGCACGACGCCGTGGCGCGGCAACCGAAACCGGCCGAGGCCGAGCCCGCCCCGGTCACGCCGCCCCCGATCCCGGCCGAAGATGCAACGCAGCACCCCGGCTTCAAGGCCAAAGGCGACCGCGACGCGGTGATCTTGCCGGTTCACGGGCTGGCGGGCGGCTGCGGGGCCTCGACCTTTGCGGCAAATCTGGCTTGGGAATTGGCCACGGTGTCGAAAACCGATGCGCCGCGGGTCTGCCTGATCGACCTTGATTTCCAATATGGCTCTGCGGCGACCTATCTTGATCTGCCGCGCAAGGAATCGGTCTATGACTTTTATTCCGACATCGCGCAGGCCGACAGCGATGCGCTGCTGCAAACCATGCTGACCTTCAACGATCGGCTACATGTGCTGACAGCCCCCTCTGACATGCTGCCGCTGGATATCCTTGGCCCTGACGAGATTGGCCGGTTGATCGACATGGCGCGGGCCAATTTTGATTTTGTCATCATCGACATGCCGAAAACCGTCGTGGCCTGGACCGAAACCGTGCTGAACGCGGCGCATGTGTATTTCGCCCTGCTCGAACTTGACCTGCGCTCGGCCCAGAACGTGCTGCGGATGCTGCGGGCGCTGAAGGCCGAAGGTCTGCCGCATGAAAAGCTGCGCTATGTGCTGAACCGCGCGCCTAAGTTTACCGACCGTTCTGCCAAGAGCCGCGTCAAACGCATGGCCGAAAGTCTGGACATCGCGCTTGAAGTCCAGCTGCCGGACGGCGGCACCCAAGTGACCCAAGCCAATGACCACGGCCTGCCCTTGCAGGAAAACGCCGGGAAAAACCCCCTGCGCAAGGAAATCGCAAAGCTCGCAAAGTCTCTGGTTGATCTGAACAAGGCCGCGGACGCCGGCAAGCGCTGACGCCGCAACCGCCTCGGGGGAAAAGATGTTTTCACGTTTCAAAAAGCCCGACGCGCCCATGGCCGCGCGTCCTGCCACAGCTACGGCCCCTGCCAGCGCCGCTGCGGCCCCGGCATCCGCCACGGCTGTGCCGGCGGTGGCCCATGCCACGCGTCCGCTGCCTCCGGGGGCCTCTCCGCGCCCCCCCGCCGAGGCGGTTGCCGCCGACAAAGAGAAAAAGCGCAAGGAACGGCTGCAAGAGCTGAAGGTCGAATTGCACAAACGGCTTTTGGAAAACCTGAACCTTGCCGCACTTGAACATGCCTCCGAAGCCAGCCTGAAACAGGAAATCGCCTCGATCGGCGGCGAAGCTTTGGATGAGATGGCCGTCGTCCTGCCCAAGGATGACCGCGGGGTGCTGTTTCAGGAACTGTACGACGAGGTGATGGGCCTTGGCCCGCTGGAACCCCTGCTGAAGGATGAAACCGTCAACGATATTCTGGTGAACGGCCCGCACCGCATCTTTGTGGAACGCGCAGGCAAGCTGGAACTGACCGACATCACCTTCAAGGATGAGCGCCATCTGCTGCGTATCATCGACAAGATCGTCTCTGCCGTGGGCCGCCGGGTGGACGAATCCAACCCCTATTGCGACGCGCGCCTGGCCGATGGCAGCCGTTTTAACTGCATGGTGCCGCCGGTGGCGGTGGATGGCAGCCTGGTGTCGATCCGGAAATTCAAAAAGGAAAAGCTGGGCATCCCAGACCTCGTGCGCTTTGGCGCCTTTACCGAGGAGATGGGACTGTATCTGCAAGCCGCCGTGTCGACCCGGTTGAACATCATCGTGTCTGGCGGGACGGGCTCGGGGAAAACCACCACGCTGAACGCTTTGTCCTCCTTCATCGACAACAAGGAACGTGTGCTGACCATCGAAGACACTGCCGAATTGCAGCTGCAACAGGTGCATGTGGGCCGGATGGAAAGCCGCCCGCCGAACGTCGAAGGCAAAGGCGCCGTGACCCAACGCGATTGCTTGCGCAACGCGCTTCGGATGCGGCCTGACCGCATCATCGTCGGCGAAACCCGCGGCGAAGAGGTGATCGACATGCTTCAGGCGATGAACACCGGCCACGACGGGTCGATGACGACGATCCACGCCAACAATGCCCGCGACGGCATCAGCCGCCTGGAAAACATGGTTGCGATGGCGGGCATCGAAATGCCCCTGAAGGCCGTGCGGTCGCAGATTTCGTCGGCCGTCAACCTGATCGTGCAGGCCAGCCGTTTGCAGGATGGCTCTCGTCGGATGGTGTCGATCACCGAAATCACCGGCATGGAAGGCGAGGTGATCTCGATGCAAGAGGTGTTCCGCTATGAACGCCTGGGGGTCGAGCCGAACGGCAAGATCATCGGCCGCTTCAACGCGACGGGCGTGCGCAGCCATTTTTCAGATCGGTTCCGCCAGTGGGGTTACGACCTGCCGGCCTCGATCTATGAACCGATCATTTAAGGGGGCGGGTCCATGAGCATTTCAGCCGCACCGCTGATCTATATTCTGATCTTCGTCGCCGTCATCGCGCTGGTCGAAGGTGTTTACCTGACGGTTTTCGGCAAGTCGATCAGCCTGAACAGCCGCATGTCGCGCCGTTTGGCGCTTTTGGAAAAGAACAACAACCGCGAAGAAGTGCTGGAGCAACTCCGCAAGGAGATGTCGCAGCACATGACCTCGCGCGGGATCCCGCTTTATTCCATGCTGGCGACCAAGGCGCAAAAGGCCAATATCGCCTTTTCCCCGCCGCAGCTGGTGATGATGATGGGGGTCTTGGGGGTCGTGGCCTATCTGGGCATGACCATCGGTACGGAGGCGGGGCCCGCCGTGCGGATCTTGGGTGCCATCGGCATGGGGATCGGCGGCATCTATGTCTGGGTGAACAACAAGGCCAAAAAGCGCATGGCCCTGATGGAAGAACAGCTTCCCGACGCGGTGGAACTCATGGTGCGGTCGCTGCGCGTGGGCCATCCATTTTCATCCGCCATCGGCATCGTGTCAAAAGAGGTCGCCGATCCCTTGGGAACCGAGTTTGGCCTGATTGCCGACGAGGCCGCCTATGGCCGTGATGTGGCCGAAAGCCTGAAAGCCTTTGCCGAGCGGATGGACAATCAGGATTTGCGCTTTCTGGCCGTCGCCGTGACGATCCAACAGCAATCCGGCGGCAACCTGGCCGAAATTCTGGACGGCTTGGCCAAGGTGATCCGCGCGCGGTTCAAGCTGTTCCGCCGGGTCAAGGCCATCACGGCCGAGGCGAAATGGTCGGGGATGTTCCTGTCGGCCTTTCCGATTGGCGCCTTGGTCATGATCAACGTCGTCAAACCGGATTACTTCGACGATGTGAAGGACACCCCCGCCTTTATCCCTGCCGCCTTGGTGGTGGCCGTATTCCTCGTCATCAACGTGATCTTCATGAAGATCATGGTCAACATCAAGGTCTAGGGGCGCATCATGCTGAATTCCATCAACCAGATGCTGACGGATACTTTGGGGCCGTTGGGGCCGCTACTGGCGCTGGGTTTTTTGGGCGCGCTTTTGGTCCTCATCGCGCTGCCCGCCCTGCTGAAAAAGGAAACTGACGGGTTCACCAAACTCAAGGCGCAGGCCCAAGAGTTGAAGGCAGCCACGAAATCCAGAAACGGGCCGGACCTGCGCCATCAGACCAAGGCCGACAAGCTGGAGAAATTCTCCAGCTTTCTGGAACCGCAGGATGCCGAAACCATGTCGGCCTCGCGGCTGAAAATGCTGCGCGCCGGGTACACGGCCAAGAACGCCGTACGGATGTTCCACTTTGCCCAGTTTTCCTTTGGCATCGGCGCATTGGTGCTGGGGGTGATCTACGCCATGCTGATGTCCGCCAAGGGCGAGGTGTCGACGCAAGCCTTGATCATGTACACAATCATGTAGGGCACCCCAACCTGGCGCGCCAGCAGGATGTGCTCGCGCGTCTGCGGCATCGGACCGTCAGCCGCC
>CALBSG010000067.1 GCA_937927675.1 uncultured Paracoccaceae bacterium
GACGAGGATCAGACCGGCCCCCAAGGCTGGGCGCGCGGAAAGGCCGAACCTGAGACGCTGTTGATGATGGCGGGCCGCATCCTGGGCGAAGAAGCGGCGCTGGCCTTCTTTGAGGCTGAGGCGCGGCGTCAGGGCAAGGCCGGGTTCCTGCCCGATGCCACGCCGGAATTCGTGGAACTCTTGGAACGCCGCTTGGCCGGATCGGTGGGGGCGGCCACAGCCCATGCCATGATCAGCCAGCTTTTCGGCGATGCCACCGTGACGGTCGAAGACCTGATGGCGGTGGCCAATGAAACCGCGCAGATCATGGAATATTCCGCCAAGCTGGAGGCAAAACAAGAGGAACTGACCCGCACCGCCCGGCAATTGCGCGAGGTCAACGAAAAGCTGACCCAGCTTTCCGTGCAAAAGGATGCCTTCCTCTCCCAGATCAGTCATGAACTGCGCACGCCGATGACCTCGATCCGGGCGTTTTCCGAGATTCTGACCGAAGGCGAGGTGCCGACCGATATGGTAAGCTCCTCGGGGCGGATCATTCATTCCGAAGCGGTGCGGTTGACGCGGTTGTTGGATGACCTGCTGGATCTGTCGGTTCTAGAAAATGGCACGGTGCAGTTGAACCTGTCACTGGCGCATCTGGGCGAGATGCTGGACCGCGCGGTGCAAGCCTCGGGGCAGAGCCGGCCAGAGCGCCCCTTTGAGATCCGCCGCACCGAATTGAGCGAGGAACTCTATCTGCTGACCGATGCCGACCGTCTGGTGCAGGTGTTCATCAACCTGATTTCCAACGCACGGAAATATTGTGATGCCGATCCGGGCGTGTTGCGGATTGCCGTGCGGCAAAAAGGCGGTCGGGTGACGGTGGATTTCATCGACAACGGGAAGGGAATTCCAAAGGAATACCAACGGCTTATCTTTGAGAAATTCGCCCGGTTGACCGATCAGATGCGGGCAGGTGGGGCCGGTCTTGGTTTGGCGATCGTGCGTGAGATCATGGCCAATCTGGGCGGTTCTATTTCCTATCTGCCGGGGCAAAAAGGGGCCGCCTTCCGCGTGACGCTGCCATTGAGGCTGGAAAAAACCGCCGTAAAAACGCCGCAAAACTCAGGCTTGTAAAGGCTTTGGCAACCTTCTTCGGGCAAGGCTGGCCGTCAGGGATAAGACTGGAACCACCATGGCCGTCGATGACAGCGCGATCCGCCGCAAACTCGCCTCTGCCAAGGCCGAGGCGCAGGATGGTGGCCCAGGGGCCGACCGCAGTTGGCGCGTGGCCTTGGCCCGCGCGGCCCGCGATGAGCTGAAGCTGCCGCTTGACGTGCGGGCGCTGGCGCTGGGGCGCGCCGGTCTGGCAGAGGTGTTGGAGCTGCCGCCCGAGCGCGCCTTGATTGCGGTGCTGGAAGGCCCGGGTGAAGGCTTGGGTGTGCTGACCCTTGCGCCCGAGGTGTTGCAGGCCATGGTTGAGGTGCTGACCATCGGCAAGGTTGCCGCCCATGCGCCATCTGCGGACCGTCGCCCGACCCGCACCGATGCTGCGATGGTGGCCCCCATGCTGGACGCCGCCCTGATTGATCTGGAACGCGCCTTGGAGCAAGAGGCCGATCTGGTCTGGGCCGGGGGCTGGCGCTATGCGTCCTTTCTTGATGATCCGCGCCCGTTGGGCCTGATGCTGGAAGATTTCAGCTATCGGGTGTTGAAGGCCGATGTTGAACTGGCTGATGGCACCCGCAAAGGGTTGGTGCAATTGATCCTGCCGGCCGAAGGGCGGGGGCGACTGCCCACTCGTGGGGCCGCCACCCGCCCCCCCAGTGATGAGGCGAATGCCCATCGCGCCTTTGCCGAGGCCTTGGCCGAAGAGGTGGGGGCGGCGGAATCCACGCTGGTTGCCGTGCTGATGCGGCTATCGGTGCCGCTGTCGGGGGTGATGGGGCTTTCGGTGGGCGATGTCTTGCCCTTGGCCAGCGCCTCGCTGGACCGGATCAGTCTTGAAGGGGTGGATGGGCGCAAACTGGCCGAAGGCAAACTGGGTCAGAACCGCGGCATGCGGGCCTTGCGGCTTGCCGCGACGATGAGCGCGGCCAAGACCCCGGTGGCCAGAACCGCGCCGTTGCCCCCCTTGGGCGGAGAGCTGCCGCCGCTGCGCCAGACGGGGTAGGCAAGACTGGGTAAGGCCGTCAGGCCTTGGCAAAAGCCTCAATCAGCGGGCGGAACTGTTCATGGGCATAGCCCGCCTCGGCAGCGATCTGCAGCATTTCGTCTACCGACATCCGCCCGGCATGGACCAGCTCCCACACCACGGTGGACCGGTTTCCACTGGCGCAATAGGCCAGAACCGGGCCACCCGCGGCATCCATCGCAGCCCGTTGGCGGGCCACCAGATCGACGGTGAACTGACCCGGCGTAATCGGGTTTACGGCAAAGGCCAGACCGGCGGCGCGGGCGGCCTCGGCCATGGCGATGGCTTGCAAATCCCCCGGAATTTCCGCGTCCGGCCGATTGTCGATCACCAGAACAAAGCCCATGGCCTTGACCGCTGCCAGATCTTCGGGGGCGATCTGCGGGGCGACGCTATAGGCATCGGTCAGGCGGCGAATATCAAGCGTCATGGCGCGCGGTCCTTGGATTTTGGTCACGATGTGGTGCGCGACTGGAGCCATGCGGCCACCGTCGGCGCCATGACCATACCCGAGACCATGGCGAGGCAAAAGAGGGCACCGCCCCAACCGCCAATGGCAAATGAGGCCAGCGCCGGGCCGGGGCAAAGCCCTGCCAGCCCCCAGCCGGCGCCGAACATTACCGATCCGATCACCAAGGCGCGGTCAAACCGCACGGGGGAGCGGGCCGGGGTCGGGGTCCCCAAAAGCGACACGCCGCGTCGCTCGGCCAAACGCCAGACGAAAAACATCGGCAAAACGGCACCGCCCAGCACGAAAGCCAGCGTCGGGTCCCAGTCACCGAAGAAATCAAGCCAGCCCTGCACCTTGCGGGTGTCGATCATCCCCGACACCAAAAGTCCCGAACCAAAAAGCGCGCCTGCGGCAAAGGCCGACAAACTGCGCGGGTCAATCATGCGGCCCGTCATCAGATCACCCCCAGCATCTGGCGGAACACCAAGACCGTCGCGCCCCCGGCCATCAGATAAATCAGCGTGGAGACAATGCCGCGCGGGGCCAGACGCGAAATGCCACAGACCCCATGACCCGAGGTGCAGCCATTGGCCAGCCTTGTGCCGACGCCAACCAGCAGCCCGGCCACGATGATGATGACCGGGTTAGAGGTGATCTTGGTGTCAACGCTGTGGTAGAGCGGCACCAACAGCGGCGGCACGACCAGCGTGCCAAAGAGAAAGGCCAGCCTTTCCCCCATCGTTTCGCGGCCCGTTCCATCGGCCAGCCCGCCAAGAATGCCCGAGGCCCCCATGATGCGGCCATTGACCAAGAGATAGAGCCCGGCCGCGGCGCCAATCATCAGCCCGCCCACCGTGCCCCAGATCCAATCGGTTGCAATCATCCTGACCTCCTGCCGTGACGGGCGGGATTAGAGCCCGTTCACCGGCACTTTCAAGTAGCTGACGCCATTGTCATCGGGTTCCGGCATCTGGCCCGCCCGCATATTAACCTGCAACGAGGGAATAATCAGGCGCGGCATCGCCAAGGTTGCATCGCGCGCCT
This sequence comes from uncultured Paracoccaceae bacterium, assembly GCA_937927675.1. Taxonomy (GTDB): domain Bacteria; phylum Pseudomonadota; class Alphaproteobacteria; order Rhodobacterales; family Rhodobacteraceae; genus Tabrizicola_A. The sequence continues at coordinate 3,669 of CALBSG010000067.1, forward strand.
GACGCAGGGCAACGAACTCTTCGCGCGCGTGACCCGCGCCGACATGTTTGTTCAGCGTCTTTTGCACCCCTACCGTGGTTTCCCAAGCATAGTGATCGCGGCCTTCGGCCTTGTAGTCATGGCCGACAAAGACGCGGGTTGCGTCGGGCAGGGCAAGGATCTTCTGGATCGAGGTCCAAAGCATTTCGGCCGAGCCGCCCGGAAAGTCGCAGCGCGCCGTGCCGTAATCGGGCATGAACAAGGTGTCGCCGACAAAGGCCGCGTCGCCGATCACATAGGTCAGACAGGCCGGCGTGTGGCCCGGCGTGTGCAAGACCTCGGCCTGCATTTGGCCGATCATCAGGCTGTCGCCTTCGGCGAACAGGCGGTCGAACTGGCTGCCGTCGCGCTGAAAACGGGTGCCTTCGTTGAACACCTTGCCAAAGGTTTCCTGCACCACCGTAATGCGCTCACCAATGCCGATCTGGCCGCCCAGCGCCTCTTGGATATAGGGGGCGGCGGACAGGTGATCGGCGTGGACATGGGTTTCCAGAACCCACTCCAACCGCAGATCATGGGCGCGGATATGGGCGATCACCGCATCGGCAGACCGGGTATCGGTCCGCCCCGAGGCATAATCGAAATCCAGAACGGAATCGATCACCGCACAGGCCCGACCATTCGGTTCTTGCACCAAATATGTTATCGTGTTGGTGGCCTCGTCGAAAAAGGCATGGACCAAGGGTTGCATGGCCGTCTCCATAAACGCGGGGTCCATGACAGTCTAAGGCGCAGCGCCATATATTTCAAGGATTGCATGTATCGCGTTGACTTACATCAAAGTGAAATCCTGCAAATGGGGCTAGGATTTTTCACCAGACAGGAAAGGATCCGATATGACCACGCTCGCCTTGCGCAAATCCCAACTGGAAGCCCGTCTTGCAGACCTCTCGGTGCGTCTGAAGGGCATTGATGCCGAGTTGGACAGCCACAACGACCAAGACTGGGAGGAACTGGCCACCGAGCGCGAGGGCGACGAGGTGTTGGAGGATCTGGGGCAGGCCGGTCAGTTGGAGATCCGCCAGATTGAGGCTGCCTTGGCCCGGATCGCCGAGGGCGACTATGGGTTCTGCACGAAATGTGGCGCCGAGATCGGCGAGGAGCGTTTGGATCTTTTGCCGCATACGCCGTTCTGCCGCCATTGCGCGGCCTGATCGGACCACAAGGGGGAGGATCACCATGAACACCCATCACGACAGCGCCTTGGGCCAGATGGCCCATCTGGCGGGTGAAATGACCGAGATGGCCGTCGCCGGTCAGGCGGCGGGCCTGCGGCTGTTGGCGGCGGAAATGCAGGCGCTGGCCTCTATGATGCCGGGGCTTGCTGCGCCGTCCGCGCTGCCGTCCGATCCCGAGGTTGAGGCGGAATTCGACAATATGCCCGTCTAAGCCAAGGGTTGGCTTCAAACCTGCAACGAACTTGCTGTTTTGCAGCTGGGTCGGCCTGCCAGCCATTGCGTTTTGCAAACCGCTTTCGCTTAATGTCGTCCGTGCCATGGGGTGAATGGCCGGTGTCGTGTGCGGGTGCAAATGGGGTGCGGTATGGCAGATCAGGCAGTGATCCAGCGGCAGGTGCAGGGTGCGGCGTTGATTTTGTCGCTCAACCGTCCGCCGGTGAATGCGCTGAACGCCGAGGTGATGGCCGCACTGTCTGCCGCCCTGACCGATGCCGCGGATGATCCCGCCATTTCCGCCGTGGTTCTGGCCGCCGAGGGGCCGCATTTCTCGCCCGGTGCCGATGTCGGTGAACTGGGTCGGGTGCAAGGGGCGGGCCTGCCGAAGTTGACCGCCAAGATCGAGGCGATGCCGAAACCTGTGGTGGCTTGCGTGGCGGGCAATTGCCTTGGCGCGGCGGCGGAGCTGATCTTGGCCTGTCATGGCCGTGTCGCCCATGCCGGTGCGCGGATCGGCCGTAGCGGTACGGAGGCAATCATAACCCAGAATACGCAGGTCTAGGTTTTCGCTTTCGATTGCGGCGAGCAGATCATCGCCCAGCCGCTGGTCATCGCCATGCTGGCGGTGAAGGATGCCGACCAGGAAGCCGAATTACTCGCCACGCTGAATCGCG